>DGFH01000081.1:0-16798 GCA_002391565.1 Anaerolineales bacterium UBA3905 | reverse complement strand
TGATCGACAGCCATTTTCATCTGCTGTGGGGATCGCTCAAGCTCGACAAGCTGCGGCTGGAGGAGGCCCACACGCTGCCAGAGGTTTTCGCAGCGCTGGCAGCCTATGCCGCCGCCAACCCGCAGCGTGAGTGGATCGAGGGCGTCCAGCTCAAGTACACGGCCATCCCCGCAGGCGAACGGCTGGATCGCTGGCAGCTTGACGCGATCGTGCCCGACCGTCCCGTGTATCTCAGCGCGTTCGACGGCCACACCGCCTGGGTGAATACAGCGGCGCTGCAGCGCAGCGACATCCTGCACGGGCGGACGACGCCTGCCGGCAGCGAGATCGTGATGGACGCCGCCACCGGCACAGCGACGGGCGAATTGCGCGAACCGAATGCGTTCGACCTGGTGCGCGTTCACATCCCGCCCCCAACCGAAGCGGAACGCCGCGCGGCGTTATACAAAGGGCTGGAACTCTGCGCCCGTTACGGCCTCACCAGCGTTCATAACATGGATAACTGGCACAACGGCATTGCCCTCTATGCTGCCCTTGAAGACCTGGGCGAGATGACGGTGCGCATCTATGCACCCTACAACGTCGAGCCGGAGACGCCGATCGACCAGATTGCTGAGGCGGCTGAACTCAAGCGGCGCTATCAAGGCGACTTCGTGCGCGCCGGCGCAGTCAAGGTCTTCATGGACGGCGTGCTTGAATCGTACACAGCGCTGATGGTGGATGAATACGCTGACCAACCGGGCAATCGCGGCGGCGCACTCCACACGGCCGAGCGCTTCAACGCCATCGCCGCCGAGGCGGATCGGCTGGGTTTGCAAATCGCCGTCCACGCTTGCGGCGACGGCGCGGTGCGACGCACGCTCGACGGGTATGCACATGCGCAGCGCGTCAACGGGCGCCGCGACAGTCGTCACCGCATCGAGCACATCGAGCTGCTTCACCCCGACGACGTGACCCGCTTTGCAGAGCTGGGGGTGATTGCGTCCATGCAGCCGATTCACTGCCCGGTTGCCATTGACGCCGGTGACATCTGGCCTCAGCGCCCTGGCCCAACGCGCTGGCGCGACAGTTTCGCCTGGCGGACATTACGCGCCGCCGGCGCCCATCAGGTGTTCGGCAGCGATTGGCCCGTGGCGTCGATGGATCCATTCCTCGGCTTCTGGTACGGCCTGGCGCGGCAGCCCTGGCAGCCCGATGATCCGGTGCAGCGCCTGACGCTGGAGGAGTTGATCGACGGCTACACGCGCGGCGCAGCCTACGCCGAATTTCAAGAGCACGCCAAAGGCATGGTGCGCGTGGGGATGTTGGCCGACCTGGTGCTGCTCAACGCCGACATCTTCGCCACGCCGGTGTCCGAGATTGCCCAGGTAAAGCCATTATTGACGATGGTGGATGGACGAGCAGTGTTTCGGGCGATTTGAGGGTGCAGATCGTCTTGCGTTGAGCCAATAGTTTGCCGGTTTTCGTCAGTCTCGCACACACAGGCGTTGCACAGTTCGCCCACCTCCCTGGAAGCTCTATGTTTTCAGAAAGGTGGGCGAACTGCGTCACTTGCAACAAAATGATCATTGGGCGCGCGGCCCGGTTCGGATGTCAAGCATGCGAACCTCATCTACACAGCATTCGACAGCTGCCTGATCAGGGTATTCACATTCCCCAAACAGCACGAACCCTGCGGGTTGCGTAGATCACAAGCGCATTGCTCCACCTTGATCCCTGTGTTGATATCGTCGACGATTTTGACGCGCGCGTCCGCTGTTGCAGAGCGAATATCGCCGACGGTGTGGCGAAAGCAGTAACAAACAAAGACTTCGTCTGCTTCAGGCTCTTTTTGAAAGACGCGTTCGCGCATCTGCGCGATGGTGAAACTCTGCACATGGTCGGCGGAAAAATAGACAACCGGACATGTCTGCGTCTTGCAAAACAGATATTCCACACGCCTCACCTGACGCAGGCTCTCGGCGAGAAAAGCCTTGACCGTCTGCCCCTCGACAGGTTTTCCTCTCCGCCCACAATGAGGGCAGAGAGCGGCAACGCGCGACGGTGCGATTTGCACAGAAGACTCACAAACCTCGTTTCCGGCTGTAGGTGGGCAACAACATCCGTCTGCCATGACTGCTCCCAGGCAAATCAATCAACTTCTACTGATTGCTAGGCAGAGTTTTCATATTTTCAGTGTTACGTGTTGCGTGCTACGTGTCGGAACCCCTCACGCAACACGTAATACGCAACACTGCGCTCATAAAATGTCAACCTAGAAATCAGTAGTCAGGCAAGACCAGCATCCATGCCGACGAAGCCGTCTTTCTCTGCGCATCTTTGCGTCCAGAGTTCGGCTATGCCTCAGGCGGCCAGCAAAAGCAGCAGCGCTCCCAGCGCCAGCAGCGTGGGGATGGCGGCGATGACCACCAGGGGCAGGAGCAGACTCAGCAGCGTGCGTGCAGCGTCGAGACCGGTCACGTGGCGAACGGCCTGATAGTAGAACGCAAACGCCCAGATCACGCCGGCAATGACCGCCAGTGGGCCGAGAAATGGAATCGGGCTTAGTCCGGTCAACACCAGGGGCGCGGCGGTGAAACTGGTGGCGGCGAAAAAGCTTTGCAGATTGTTGGGCGCCCCCATCAAGCGCGCCAGTCCGGCGACGACGGCGCCATAGACGATCCAGTTGGCGAGCCAGCCGAGCGGCCAGTTCAACCACAGCCCCAATGCCGAGAGCAGTCCGGCCAACAGGCCGGGCATACGCGGTTCGATCCCGGCCAGCAGGCTGGCGGTGTGCGCCACCTCACTGGCGACTGGATTGGCGGGGTAGCCGGCGGCGAGATTTGTCAGCGACGCAGCAACGGCAGCCAGAGGCACGGCGGCGCCTGTACGGAGGCCAAGCCACAGGTTCGCCAGCAGGGTGGGGACGCCCGCCGCCAGGCCAAGCACGACGATCATGCCGATCCCCTGGCGCATCGACGTCGTCATCATCCCGCGTTCGAAAGGATCGAACGCATCGGCGAGATTCAAGCGGGCGGCGTTCCACATCTGGCTGACAGTGGGCAGCCAGTAGCGGCGCTGCGTCCATTCCTCACGCGGCGCCCGACCCGGCAAGACGACGTGCGTATGCAGGCTCATCGCAACCCTCCTGTCGTATAACCCAGTCCAAAGGCCGCCGCCAACAACAAGATGACGACCACCGCCATGGCGTACACAATGAGTGTGGTCAGCGCGGCGCGGCGCCAATCCAACTCCTGCGCTACGTGAATCGCCCGGTAGCCGATCAACGCGCTCCATACTGCCAGCATGGCACTGCTGACGCCGGCAAAGGGGACGACGCTTAAGATCAGGAAGCTGAGTGGCGCAACGGTCAGCGCTGCAGCACCGAGGGTGGTGCGCAAGGAGCCGGCGCCGCCAAAGGCGCGGCCAATGCCAAACGCAGCCACGCTGAAGAAAATCCACCAGACCAGCGCCACGCCCGGGACGCTGATCATCGGCAGCAGGTGGCTCCAGCCGCCAGCATACCCTGAACCAAGCGTCGTGAGCGCCCACACATCCGTGATCACCTCTTCGACGGCGGCGGTGGGCAACGACAGCAGCGCTGCAAGCTGGCGACCGCCTTGCAGCAGCGTCGTGAGAGCAGCGTCGGGAGCAGGCAGCGTCGCCGCCGTCAGCCAGCCGCCCAGGGCAAGCGCCAGCCCAGCCAGCGCGCTCACCGCCACGACCAGCACGAATCCCTCCATCCAGGGATTGTCGTCGTCCACCATCGCTTCGAAGGGATCGTTGTCAAGGACAAGCGCCTTGGCAACAAACTCTGGATAGGCTCGCGGTTGTAACATAGTGTTATCCGGTTCAATGGCTGCGCGGCAGGAGCAGTGTTCCAGGCGCAGGTCACACAAGAATCGTTCTGGCGTGCAGCATCATAGCACACATGCAGCGATGACTGAAACCTTTACGCTACCGCACCAGCATCAATTCCGTCTGTGGCTCACCCAAAAAGATAGCGCCGTGCTCGGTCACCAGCACATCTTCTTCCAGCCCCATGTAGCCGTACCCTTCGACGAACAGCCCCGGCTCCACCGTATAGACGTGTCCGGCTTCCAGCGGATAGGTGGGCGTGTCGCCGTAGCGCTCCCAGCGTGGGCCGAGCACGCCGCCGCCATCATGACAGGCGCGGCCAAGATGGTGGCCGGTAGCGTATTTGAACTCTGGATAGCCGGCGTCGGTGATCACTTTGCGCGCTACTGCATCGATTGCCTCGCCGGTGACGCCCGGCTTCATCGCCGCCACCGCCGCCTGGATCGCACGCACAACGGTGTCGAAGCCGCGTTGCACGGCTGCCGGCGCGGTCTCCTCATCCGGTCGCAGCACATAGGCGACGCGCTGGATGTCGGAACAGTATTCGTTCTGTTTGACGCCAAAATCGAAGTGGACAATGTGCCCCGGCGCCACGCGCATGTCGGTCGGGCCAGCGTGACCGATGGGCGTATCCGGCCCGCTGTTGACCGCAGGACAAGCGGCGCGTTCCCAGGAGGTCTCCAACCCACGTGCATCGACCTCGGCGTGGATGAAGTCGCCGATCTCGCGCTCGGTCTTGCCAACCTGGATCAGGGCGAAGGCGCGCTGATAGATGTCGAAGGTCGTGTCGATGGCGGCTTTGATGCGTGCAACCTCGGCGGGGGTCTTACGGCTGCGCAGCGCCGTGGCAATGCGCTCCGCTGATACAAAGCGTGTTGGATAAGGGGTGTCACGCAGATAGTCATGCAGCAGCAAATACAGCCCATGCGTCAGCCCGTCGGCGTGCGCGTTATTGGTCGAGTAGTTGAGGGCGATCTGCTGCGGATCGAGTTCAGCCAGCACGCGGCGCAGCGGCGCGCTGAATGCAGCGTCGTAGACGATCACCTCGTCATAGGCGCCGAGCCGATAGGCATTTTCAGCGTCGTAGCGACCGAGAATGGCAACGCGCCGCCCGCTGCGCGTCAAAATGAAGGCGCTCTGCCAGGTGACATCGTGGCCGTAGATGAAAGGCAGCACCGGGTCAAGCACGGCGGAGGTCTCGCGCACGAAGGTGAGCCAGCAATCAACGCCTGACTCATTCAAGATGCCGGTCGCCTGGTCAAGTTTTTCGCGAATTAAGGCGTAATCTGGAATGGTTTGAATCGTCATCGGTTTACACTCTGTTCTGTCTATTGATTGGGCAGGTCGACGCCAGCGCGGAATCGTACAAACTGGCGCAGCATAAGTGTACAAGCACTTCGTTTTTCGTTACAATCACGGCACTTCAAACCATCTCGCACAGGCTGTTTGGAAATTCTCATTTCTCGACGCAGAGCCGCAGCGTCGCAAAGAAGGTGCAGAGAAATGCATGCTTTCTTGATTGGATTATCTCTGCGCATCTCTGCATCTCTGCGCCCCAGCGTCAATGTCGGCAATCTTCAAACCGCCGCTTACCGTTGCGACAATACCTTATCAACGCAAGGGGTCTGCCGATGCGCAAGTTCTGGATTGGCCTGCTGATTGCCGTGTTGGCGCTGCTTATTCTTGTCCCGCTTGGCGGCTATTTCTGGCTGCGCACCAGCCTCCCGCTAACCAACGGCGTAGTGCGCGTGAGCGGCGTCGACGGCGCCATCGAAATCGTGCGCGATGCAGACGGCGTGCCGCACATCTTCGCCACCACCGACCATGACGCCTTCTACGGCCTGGGTTACGTCCACGCCCAGGATCGTCTCTGGCAGATGGAGATGAACCGGCGCATTGGCGCCGGTCGGCTGAGCGAACTGCTGGGCGAGGCCACGCTTACCATCGATAAGTTTCAGCGCACGATGGGGTACTACCGCGCGGCCCAGGCCGACCTGGACGCCATCGAGCCGCGCAGCCGCCAGGCGTTGGAGGCGTATGCAGCGGGCGTCAACCAGTGGCTAAGCGAAGGACACACCCTCCCGCCGGAGTTCATCCTGCTCGGCGCCACGCCAGCGCCCTGGCAGCCCGCCGATTCGATCGTCTGGCAGAAGATGATGTCGTGGGATTTGGGTGGCAACTACGACATGGAACTGCTTTATCAGCAACTGACGCAGGCGCTTGGCCCGGCACGCGCCGCTCAATTGCTGCCGGACTATCCCGCCGACGGCGTCGATATCCTGGTCGATGTGCCGCTCGACGCTGCGGCAGCTGCGGCATTGCTGGAAATCGACCGTGCGCTGGAGTTGGATTTCGGGCGGGGCGGGCGCGAGTCGGGCAGCAACAACTGGGTGATTGCGGGCAGCCGCACCGCCACCGGCAAGCCGATCCTGGCTGACGACCCGCATTTGGGCACCTCGATCCCTTCGATCTGGTATCTGGCGGAGATGCAAGGCGACACGCTGCACGCCATTGGCGCCACCTTTCCCGGCTTACCCGCTATCGTCATCGGTCACAACGAACGCGTGGCGTGGGGCGTCACCAACGTTGGGCCGGATGTGCAAGACCTCTACGTTGAACGGATCAACCCGGCCAACCCCAACCAGTATGAAGTCGATGGCGCCTGGCAGGACATGACCATCTTCGAGGAGCTGATCACCATCGACGGGGAAGCAGAACCGCTGCGCTGGGCGGCGCGCAGCACGCGTCACGGCCCGCTGCTCTCCGATGTCAGCGATGTCGGCTTTCCGCTGGCGTTGCAGTGGACAGCGCTCCAGCCCGGCGACACCACGCTCGACGCCTTTCTCGGTCTCAATTACGCTGGCGATTGGGAGGAGTTCACCACCGCCCTGGAAAAGTTTGTGACGCCGAGCCAAAACTTCGTCTACGCCGATGTGGACGGCAACATCGGCTACTACGCGCCCGGCCACATCCCGATCCGCGTCGCCGGGCACGATGGGCGCCTCCCCGTTCCAGGCTGGGCGAGCGAATACGAATGGCAAGGCTTCATCCCCTTTGCCGAACTGCCACATGCCTACAACCCGCCGCAGGGTTACATCGCCACCGCCAACAACCGCGTCGTCGATGACGCCTATCCGTACCTGCTGAGCACCGACTGGGCGCCGCCCTACCGCGCCGAGCGCATTGTGGAGCTGATCGAGCAGATGAGCAGCGGCGGTGAAACGATCTCACCCGACGACGTGGCAGCGATGCAGGCCGACCAGGTCAGCACGCAGGTGCGCGTGTTGCTGCCCTTCCTGCTCTCCATTCCAGCGCAGGATGAGCGTCAACAGCAAGCCATCGATCGTTTGCAGGGCTTCGATGGTGAAATGCGCATGGACAGTGCGGCGGCCGCGATCTACCAGGCGTGGATGATCCACCTGGAGCGCGCTATCTTCGAAGACGATCTGCGCGCGTCGCTCTTCGAGGCGATGTCCACGCGCGCCAATCCGCTCTTCCTGACCAACGTGCTCAATGATCCCGTCCAGGGCGCGGCGTGGTGCGACAACGTCCTGACGCCGCCGGTCGAGACGTGCGTGGAGACGGCGCAGGTCGCACTCGACAACGCTCTCGACGACCTGAGCGAGCGCATGGGCGCCGACATGAACGGCTGGCGCTGGGAGCGCATCCATATCACGCAGTACCCGCACAATCCCTTCAGTCAGGTCAGCTACCTGAAATGGCTCTTCCACCGCACGATCCCTAACGGCGGCGACCGCTTCACCGTCAACGTGGCGCCGATCAATCTGGAGCAGCCCTACAACCAGACGCACTCGCCCGGCTATCGCCACATCGTCGACTTGAGCGACATCGCCAACAGCCGCTTTATGATCACGACCGGCGCATCGGGCAACGTGCTCAGCCCGCACTACGATGACCTGATCCGCCGCCATCGCGACGTGGAGTATCTGCCAATGCGCTTTGGGCAGGAGAATGTCACAGGCGAGACGCTGCGGCTGGAGCCGCGCTAACAGGATGAACGTAGAGGCGCTGGCTGATATTGCTCCGTTTGGGTGGAAGGTGAGAGAAAAAATCCTCTGCACAACGAATGAGCCGCGACGTCATCAAACTTGGTGTCATCGTCATTTTCACGCTACTCGTGAAGTTCACCGTGTGCGTCGCTTCCCCCAGGATATCCAGCGCAGGGCGATCGTCAAGCTGGATGTGTTGAACGCTGCTTAAGAGTTGATGGACCTGCGAACTCCGCCGGGCAATCGTCTTGAGGCGCTAAGCGGTGATTGGGCAGGATTTCACAGCATCCGCGTCAACGAGCAGTGGCGCATTGTCTTTCGATGGGAGAATGGCAACGCTTTCGCAGTGCAATTGGTCGATTATCATTAAAGGCGTGAAAAGCATGATTCCTGAAAACCGCATTCCAACTCACCCTGGCGTCGTATTGGAAGAAGAATTCCTGGTTCCCTTTGGCATCACACAGGTTGCGTTGGCACGGCATCTTGGAATTCCGCCCCAATGCGCCAATGGATTGATTCGTAGCAGGTGTGCTCCATCGGTCGCCGCAATTGAGCGTCAGCCGCTCACGCATGTGGCGCGTCATCCATGCGGTCGGGGTGACCAGCAGGCAGGCGACCGGAGTAGCGGCTGGCCCAGAAGCTGTAGGCGCCGAGAGCAAAGAGCGCAGCATAGAAGATCGCCATACAGGATATGACGACCGGGCCTGGAATCGGGCCAACGGATGCGCGCTGAGCAACTTCGCGCCAATTTGCGGAGGCTGTCGGATACGAGGTGAGCACTACCAGCCAGCTTGCCAAAAGCACCCCATAAATCCACTGATAATTGCGGCGCAAACGCCGCCCCGCCGCCTCCCACCACGGCATATGAAAGTGCGGCCATTCCAGATCGTGCGCCAGTCGACTCGCCCAATCTGACCTGGCAGGCGCCGTCCCATCGACCATCGGGCGATAGAAATTGATCTCGATTGTGCGGGCGCGCGAGCGCCAGATGTCGTAGAAACGGTAGCGCCGCGCTTCCATCATCAGCAGGAAGGTGCAAAAGAGCACAACGATGGGGATGAGGACGTGGCGCTCGCTATTGCTGCCGCCAAAGACAAAGCTAAGTGAGGTGACGCTGAGCACAATCGCCCAATTGCTGGTGGCATCGATGCGGCTGCGCCAGGCTGATGCCTCTGCCAATTCACCGCGATAAAGATGCACCATCGCGTTGATGAATTCGGTGCGGGTCACATGCGTCAGGTCGAGGCGTTCATCGATGGTGAGAGGCGTGGGTCGGTCGTTCATCCTGATCTCTCCTGGGTCTGTTATAAAAGGCAATCATAGATTGTCAATCTGACGGCATTGAGAGCAACATCGTGGCGGAGTAAGGCGGCGGGCTGACGCTGTTCACAAGCGGGTAGGTCAATGCACCAGTGGGAACGCCATCTTTGCCCACTGTCCTGCCGCCTATGGGTTGCACTAACCGGAACGCCTCGCTCAGATTGACGACGATCGGGACGTCATCCGTCGTCAGGGTGACGAGGACAAAGCCAACTGGTGAAGTCGCGCCGGTGGACGCCACCTTGCGTCAGGGCGGCGATGGCGGCGGCCGGCGGCTGCAACGGGCCGCCGATAGGAATGTCATCATGTAACGATAGTGTAGCGCGTTCCCAGGCAGGATTCAACTGGCGTCAGCTTTGGAACGCGCCTGCTGCAAACCTCAGCTTTGCAGCAGGCGTTTGCGCCCTTCGCTTTGATTTCATGGTAAGATAACGTATCCATGAGCTGGCTCAGCGTAGAGTTGGCAGCCGCAGTGGTGCGCATTAGATATTGTTGGTTTTGTGATATTTTCAAAAGAGGTTGCTGTATGTTTCAATCACTGGTGGCTGCTCCCCCTGACCCAATCCTGGGGCTAACGGAGGCATTCAAAAAGGACCCTAACCCCAATAAGATCAATCTTGGCGTCGGTGTGTACAAGGATGCGCAGGGTCGCACACCCGTGCTGGCGTCGGTCAAGCGCGCCGAGGAAAAGTTGTTGCGCGCCGAGCAGACGAAAAACTATTTGCCGATTGAGGGTCACGCCGAGTTTGACGCCGCAACGCTGGCGCTGCTCTTTGGCGCCGACCATGCCTTGCTGCACAGTGGACGCGCCGTGACGGCGCAGGCGCCGGGCGGCACAGGCGCGCTACGCGTGGCGGCGGATTTTATCGCCTCCACCTTAGGCGTTAGGACTGTCTGGCT
Source organism: Anaerolineales bacterium UBA3905 (assembly GCA_002391565.1). Lineage (GTDB taxonomy): Bacteria > Chloroflexota > Anaerolineae > Caldilineales > Caldilineaceae > Caldilinea. The sequence continues at coordinate 6,731 of DGFH01000081.1, read as the reverse complement.
GAGCGAGCCGACCTGGCCGAACCATCCTAACGTCTTCCAGGCGGCTGGTCTCAAGACGGCAACCTATCCCTACTTCGATAAAGCGCGCAACAGTGTTGCCTTTGATGCCATGCTGGCGGCGCTCAACCAGATTCCAGAAGGCGATGTCGTCGTCCTGCATGGTTGCTGTCACAATCCGACCGGCGTCGATTTGGAGCGGGCGCAGTGGCGCGCTGTTGCTGAGATCGTAGCTGAACGCTCTCTGTTGCCTGTCGTGGACTTTGCCTACCAGGGGTTTGCCGAAGGGCTGGACGCCGACGCCGCCGGGCTGATCGAACTGGTCGAGCACTGCCCCGACATGTTGATCGCCAGTTCTTATTCTAAGAACTTCGGCCTTTACAACGAGCGCGTCGGCGCGTTGACGCTCGTCGCTGCCAAAGCGGACGCCGCTGACACTGCGCTGAGCCACATCAAGCGCGTGATCCGCGCCAACTATTCCAACCCACCGGCGCACGGCGCCGCAGTCGTCGCTGCAGTGCTCAACGACCCGGAACTGCGCGCCCAGTGGGAAGCCGAAGTCGGTGAGATGCGCGACCGCATCAACACCATGCGCCACCTGTTTGTCGAAACGCTGCACGAGAAGGGCGTCAAGCAAGATTTTTCCTTCATTGCCCGGCAGCGCGGCATGTTCTCCTTCTCCGGGCTGACGCCAGAACAGGTCAAGGCGCTGCGCGAGCGGCACGCTGTGTACGTTGTTGGCTCCGGCCGCATCAGCGTGGCGGGCATGACCGAGGGCAACATGGATTACCTGTGCAGTGCAATCGCCGACGTGCTGGCGAAGTAACTGCTGGTGGCCGAGCATTTCGCCGTCAGCGGCCAAACCGGAGCGCAGCGGCTTGACCACGTCCTACGCGCCCGTTACCCTCAGAGCGGGCGCCAGGCGATCCAACAACTGATCAGCCAGCGCCAGGTGTTGGTCAATGGCCGCACTGTCTGGCTGGCATCGTGGCAAGTGTACAACGGCGATGTGATCACCGTGCTCTCCTCTCCCGCCGTGTTGCCGCCGCAACCCGCTGTCTTCGACCCGGCGTGGCTGCTTGCGGATGCGGGCGACCTGCTGGTTGTGAACAAGCCGGCCGGTCTGCTCTCGGAGCCCACGCGCAACACCACACGCTCCTCTTTGCTCGATCTGGCATGTGCGCGCTTCGGCCGCCTCACCCTCTTTCATCGCCTCGACCGCGACACGTCGGGTGTGGTGCTGCTCACGCGTGGCGGTGCGATCAACGCCTTACTCACCCAGGCGTTCCAGGCCAACCTTGTCGTCAAGGAATATGTCGCAGTGGTGAAGGCGCCCAACCGCCTGGCGCAGAGCGGCGAGATCGCTGCGCGGTTGCGCCCCAGCCCACGCCGTCGCGACTGTATGGAAGTCACAATGCAGGGGGGACAATATGCTGTCACGCGGTACACCGTGATAGCAAGCACAGGTGACCGCGCCTGGGTGCAGTTATTCCCGGAAACCGGACGACAACATCAACTTCGCGTGCATCTGGCGCATCTTGATGCACCGATTCTTGGCGATCGGCTATATGGCGATGTCGCCTCAGCGCCACGCTTGATGCTCCATGCACATGCGATCACACTGCCGGCGACAATTTTAGGAGCGGAGCGTCGGTTTACAGCGCCATTGCCCTCAGAGTTTTTGTGGGAGAAAGAGGGATGAAAAAAATGGGGGAGGCGCACACGTTGCGCTTCCCCCATAGCGTATTGCAGAATGTTGCGCAGCTTACTTGATTTCGACCTGCGCGCCTTCGGCCTCGAGCTTGGCCTTGGCATCCTGGGCAACTTCCTTGCTGACAGCCGTGAGGATCGTCGAGCCAGCGGTCTCGACCACATCCTTGGCTTCCTTCAAGCCCAGGTTGGTCAGGGCGCGCACGACCTTGATGACGTTGATCTTCTTTTCGCCGGCGGCCTTGAGGATGACGTCGAACTCCGTCTGCTCCTCGACCGGGGCTGCCTCAGCAGCGGCAACCGCGCCGGGCATGGCGGCCATCGCCACGGGCGCCGCAGCGCTGACGCCCCACTTCTCTTCCAACATCTTAACGAGCTGCGACGCCTCGAGCAGGGTCAGGCTATCCAGTTGTGCAGCAATGGCTTGCAAATCGGCCATGATGATTATCCTCCCAATTGAATTCGTTTATCCAAATCTGTGTGCGCCACAATAGACTCTGTGCAACGCTGGCGCAGTACATTGCACAGGCTGAAATCTCAGGCGGCTTCCTGCTGCTTCTCGATGTGTGCGTTCATCACGCGTGCCAGGCTGCTGCCCGGCGCATTGATGATCTGCACCAACTGCCGCGCCGGGGCGCTGAGCACACCGAGCAGCATGGCGCGCGTCTGTTCCTTCGTCGGCAGGTCGGAGAGCAGTTCTGCCCCCTTGGCGTCGATGACGGAATTCTCCAGCAGCGCGCCGGTGATTTCGATGACTTTGGCGTCCTTGATCCAGGCCTTAAGCGCGGTCACGCTCTTGCCGATGTCCTCGCCGCAGAAGACCACGGCGTTGGCGCCCTGAAGCAAACTTTCCGGCGCCACACGTCCTGTCTCACGCAGCGCCAGGCCGAGCAACGTGTTCTTGACGACGACGTAGGTCGAGTTGGAATCCTTGAGCTTTGCGCGCAGCGAGCGCACCTGGCTCACGTTGGTGCCCTGGTAGTTGGTGAAGACCAGCGCTGGCGATTTTGCCAGCAGCTCCTTATACCGGGCAACCAGTTCTTCTTTCTTTTGACGATTGATAGCCAAGCGACATTCCCTCCTTTCTATGCGGGATAAGGTCTTGCCAATCGAAACGCCCTTCTGCGGCTGCAGAAGGGCGTGAGAAAGCAAGCGCAAACACGCAGAGCATGCGTGCTGGCGTCTGAACTCCTCAGCCTCGGCGGGCTGTCCGGCGCGCCGGACATTTACACTTGCACCTGCTGTCTACAGCATCAGATCACGACGTCTGGTCGATTCAATTCCAAGCAATCAGTATAGTCGATCAAATCGCTGGCGCCAAATCGGAAAGGGTCTGGCGGACATTGGCTCTTGAGCAGCGACGGCGCCGGTTAGTTGTCGGCTGGCAGTTCGGCCAGAATCTCAGCCAGTTCGTTGCGATCAAAACGATAACGTGCATGGCAGTAGTGACAATCGATGACGGCCTCGCCTTCGTCCAGCAGCGTCATCAGTTCCTCACGCCCGATGAGCGTCAAAGCGTGACGTGAGCGCTCACGGCTGCAGGTGCAGCGAAAATCGAGGGCGCCTGTCTCCAAGACTTCATACGGTTCGGCGCCAAAGATGGTTGCCAGGATCGTGTGTGGCGTTTCGCCATTGGCCAACAGCGCGCCGATGCGGGGCAAGTCGTCGAGCCGTTCCGCCATTTGCGCCAGTTTGGTCAGATCGCCATCTGGAAGCAGCTGGAGCAGCACGCCGCCGGCAGCGCGCACCTCTCCCTGTGCATCGAGTTGTACGTCAATCTCTACAAAGGATGGAATCTGTTCAGACATCATCAGGTAATAGGTGAGGTCAGCGTCCAGGCGTCCGGTCTGCAACGGCACGACGCTCTCGTAGAGTTGCTTCAGTTGCAGGTCTTTGACCACCGTCAGCCGCCCTTGCTGACCCACGATGCCGGCGATGTCGCTGGGGTCAGCCAGTTGCGCCGCCTCCTCGCGTAGCGTGAAGTAGCCGCGCAGATGTCCGTAGCTATCTGATTCGGCGACGAGTTTGCTGAGGGCGCCGTCGCCTTCGACTTTGATGGCAACCTGTTGTTGCACTTTGAGCATTGCACCAAGCAGCGCTGCGCCGGTCAGACCGTAGCCAAGCACGGTTTTGCCGGCAGGCGATGCATGATGGCGTTGTGCGGCTTCCTGCACGACGCCGGTGGTCAGGCAGGCCAGCCCACGCACTCCGCAAGCTTTGGCCAGCGCCCGCACCATGTAGTTTTCCACGATGTTTCTCCTTTGGAAGTTACGCAGTTCACTGATAGTCTACTATGAGATAGTGTAACCAACTGCGTAATTTCTGTCCTCTTCATGCGCCCGACTGTTATCCATCCACATAAAAGCGGAGCCATATGCGGCTCCGCTTTTTTCACAAAGCTAGATTAGGATGCGGACAACTGTCAGGCAGCGATCTCGTCCGCCTTGAGCGCTGAAGCAGCGGCTACATCCGTTTTGACGCCCGGCCCCATCGTGCTGGTGAGCGTCAGGCGATGGATGTAGTTGCCCTTGAGCGAAGCAGGTCGGGCGGCGACCAGCGCCTCCATCAACGCGGCAAAGTTTTGCAGCAATTTTTCGGTGCTGAAGCTGGACTTGCCGATCGGCACGTGAATGTTGGAGGTCTTGTCGACGCGGAATTCAACGCGCCCCAGGCGAGATTCGCGAATCACGCGCGGCAGGTCTTCGGCAGGCACGATGGTGCCGGTCTTCGGACTGGGCATCAACCCGCGTGGGCCTAGCACTTTACCCAGACGTCCGACCACGCGCATCATGTCAGGCGTGGCCAGCACAACGTCGAAATCGGTCCGGCCCTTCATGATCTCGTCGGCCAGATTCTCGGCGCCCACATAATCGGCGCCAGCTTCCTTGGCCAGCGCCTGGCCTTCCGGGTTGGCAAACACCAGGATGCGCACGGTGCGCCCGGTGCCGTTGGGCAGGGTGACGACGCCGCGCACCTGCTGATCGGCATGGCGTGGGTCGACGCCCATGCGCATGTGCACTTCAACGGTTTCGTCGAATTTGGCATTGGCCATTTCCTTAACCAGCGCCATTGCCTCGGCGGGCATGTAGCTTCTGGTGCGGTCAACTTTTCCTTGTAACGCAACAAAGCGTTTGCTATGTTTTGACATCTTCTACTCCTTGGTGGTGATAGCGGGCGTTCAGCGCCCTCCCACGACGTGGTTACGTTTCATGTTCAACGGCTCTGGCGACGGCGGGATGATGTCCGCTGACCGCGTCAGTCAGTCACCGTGACGCCCATGCTGCGCGCGGTGCCTTCGACCATGCGCATGGCGCTCTCCAGGCTGACGCCTTCCAGGTCCTTGAGTTTGATCTCGGCGATCTCACGCACCTGCGCCTTTGTCAGTTTGCCGATCTTGTTTTTGTTGGGTTCGGCGCTGCCACGCGGGATGCCGGCTGCTTTCTTGATCAAGTCGCCGGCAGGCGGCGTCTTGAGCACAAAATTGAAGGAGCCATCGGTGAAGATGCTGATCTCGACAGGGATAACCTGCCCTATCTGCCCCTGCGTGCGAGCGTTGTACTCTTTGCAGAAGGCCATGATGTTGACGCCTTGCGGCCCCAACGCAGTGCCGACGGGCGGCGCCGGGTTGGCTTTACCGGCCGGCAACTGCAACTTCACAACTGCTTTTAGTTTTTTTGCCATTTGTCACTCCTTCTGAAGCTGGTGAACGCTTCGGTTCGACTGGCAATCGAGCGTCAGCTCCCAGATTCAGCAAACTAGAAGAATAATGATTGCGGGCGCCGCTCACCTCGATGGTGATCAGGCGTCTCGCTCCAACTGAATAAAGTCCACTTCGACCGGGGTCTCCCGGTTGAAGAAACTTACGAGCACGCGTGCCTTCCCTTTGTCCGGGAAGATGTCGTCGACGACTCCGGAAAACTCGGCAAAAGGCCCGCTCAGAATGCGGACATGTTCGCCGCGCTGGAAGCTAACCTTAATGCGCGGCGCATCCGACTCAATGCGCTTCATGATCTTGTCGACCTCGTCCTGGCGTAGTGGCGTCGGCTTATTGCCCATGCCAACGAAGCCCGTCACACCAGGGCTGTTGCGCACAACATACCAGCTGTCCTCGTCCATGATCATATTGACCAGGATGTAACCAGGAAAGACGCGGCGTTCGACTTCACGCCGCACGCCGTTGCGAATTTCGATTTCGGTCTCGGTCGGCACCACAACTTCAAGAATGCGGTCAGTCATCCCCATCGACTCAGCGCGATGTTCGATGTTTTTCTTGACCTTGTTCTCCATCCCAGAATAGCTGTGGATGACGAACCATTCCGCGCGCGGACCTTCTTCCGTGGCCGCGCCTTCACCACCAGCGATGTCGATGTCATCGAATTCATGCGTCGGCGCAGCATGTTCATGTTGTTCGGCCACGTTCACCTCCTATGCACGACGGACAGCCATGCGTCACCCGGCGGTGCTTCTGATGAGCAGACCGATGACAAACGCAAAGAGCGAATCAACACCAAACAGAACGATGGTGGACACAACCGTGACAACAAAAACGATCCCGGAGAGACGCAGACCTTCTTCACGAGTCGGCCAGGTTACTTTGCCAATTTCGGCGCGTGTGTCCTTGAAATAGCGCACGACTCGATTTTCCGGTTTGGGCGTCGTTGTAGTTTTTGTCATTTCAACCCCTGATCATTTTCCTGGCTATTCCGAAAACGACCACCGGGCGTTACGCACCGGTGGTCCATTTCAGGCAGGCGAGGCAGGACTTGAACCCGCAACCTGCGGTTTTGGAGACCGCCGCTCTGCCAGTTGAGCTACTCGCCTAAACAACTGACTGTGCAACACCATATGTTACCCCAGGTGTTGCACAGTCTGCAATAATCTTACTTCGTGATCTTGGTGATGACGCCAGCGCCGACGGTGCGACCACCCTCGCGGATGGCGAAGCGGCTGCCAGCTTCCAACGCCACCGGCGAGATCAGCTTGACGCCCATCTTGATGTTGTCGCCCGGCATCACCATTTCCAC
>DGFH01000117.1 GCA_002391565.1 Anaerolineales bacterium UBA3905 | reverse complement strand
TATCTCAAGCCGATCTCGCGCCGCGAAGCATACCAGGCCGACATCACCTATGGCACCAATAACGAGTACGGGTTCGATTATCTGCGCGACAACATGGCGCAAGACCTGGAACGCACGGTGCAACGGGAGCTGCACTATGCCATCGTGGACGAGGTCGACAACATCCTCATCGACGAGGCGCGCACACCGTTGATCATCTCCGGCGAGGCGCGCGAAAGCTCCAATTACTACGTCCAGTTCGCTGACCTGGCCAAGCGTCTGACGCCAGAAAAGCACTATGTCATCAACGAAAAAGAGATGACGGCCACGTTGACCGAGGAAGGCATCGCCTACGTAGAGCGCGTGTTGGGCACCGACAATCTCTACGCGCCCGAACACTTCGACATGTTGCCTTATCTGGACAACGCACTGCGCGCTGTGGCGCTCTATCGCCGCGACAAAGATTACATCGTGCGCGGCAACGAGGTGATCATCGTCGATGAGTTTACCGGGCGCCTGATGGAGGGACGTCGCTACAGTGAAGGTCTGCACCAGGCCATCGAAGCCAAAGAGGGCGTCAAAGTCCAGAAGGAGTCGATGACGCTGGCGACGATTACCTTCCAGAACTTCTTCCGCATGTACAATAAACTGGCAGGTATGACAGGCACCGCCAAGACCGAGGAAGAGGAATTCCAGCGCATCTACGACCTTGAAGTCGTTCAAGTGCCGACCTACAAACCGGTTATCCGGCAAGACCTCGACGACCTGGTCTACCGCACACAGGAAGCCAAGTTCAAGGCTGTGCTGGAAGACATCAAGGAAAAACACAAAGTGGGGCGACCGGTGCTGGTCGGCACTGTCGCCATCGAGACAAGCGAGTATGTCAGCAACCTGCTCCGGCGTAATGGCATCCCGCATGAAGTGCTCAACGCCAAGAATCACGAACGTGAGGCGACGATCATTGCCCAGGCTGGTCGTCCGGGTGCGGTCACCATCGCCACCAACATGGCCGGGCGCGGCGTCGACATCCTGCTGGGTGGCAACGCCGAAGGACTGGCGCGCGAACAACTGCGCAAGGAACAGGTTGATCTCTCCACTTTGCACCAGAGTGATTGGAACCGCGCCGTCGATATGCTCAAACGCGGCCAGGACCCGACGACCATCTTCGCTGACCGTTGGGCGCAAGTGCTCACCGAGCAATGGCAGGCGGTCGAACGCGACAAAGAAACCGTGCGACAGTTGGGCGGGTTGCACGTCGTCGGCACCGAACGTCACGAAGCCCGACGTATCGACAACCAGTTGCGTGGCCGCGCCGGACGTCTGGGCGACCCTGGCTCCAGCCGCTTCTACCTGAGCTTGGAAGATGAGTTGATGCGCAAATTTGGCGGCGAGCGCATCTCCGGCATTATGGCGCGGCTGGGCGTCGAGGATGACGTACCGATCGAAGCTGGGCTGGTCAACAAAGCTATTGAGAACGCCCAGACCAAAGTCGAAGGCTACAACTTCGACATTCGCAAACACGTGCTCCGTTACGACGAAGTGGTCAACGAGCAGCGCAACCGCATTTACGACCAGCGCCGGCGCATCCTCACCGAGCCATCGCTGCGACTGACGGTGGAAGATATGATCGCCGCCGAGGTCAGCAACATCGTGGCCGAGTTCACCACGGGCGAGTATGAGGACGAATGGCAGCTCGATGAACTCGTCAAGGCGCTGCGCGCCTTGACGCATCATCTGCCCGCCGATCTCGCACCAGAACGCTGGCATGGCAAGAAGCGCAGCGAGATCGAAGCTGATGTTGTCGCCCTGGCGCAACAGGCATACGCAGCGAAAGAAGCCGAGATCGGCGAGGCAACCATGCGCAACGCCGAAAAGCAAATCATGTTGTGGGCGGTGGACAGCCGTTGGGTGCGTCATCTGACCGACCTCGACCGCCTGCGCGAGGGCATCGGTCTGCGCGCACTGGCGCAGCAGGACCCGGTCGTCGCCTACAAACGCGAAGCCTTCGAGATGTATAGCGAGATGATTGACGCCATTCGCAGCGATACGGTAAGGGCGGTCTTCTCGGTGCAGTTGCAACGCCAGCAAGCACAGCAGGCCGCCCCCCCGCCACCCACGCCAATTGCCAGGAACATCCGCACCAATCGCGGCGACGGCGGCGGCGACGCCAAACCACAGACCATGCGCAAGAGCGGGCAAGAGTTGGGGCGCAATGACCCTTGCTGGTGCGGCAGCGGCAAGAAGTATAAGAATTGTCACATGAAGAGCGACCAGGCGCAGGGCGCAACGCCTCAGCGCGTGGCGACGAAGTAGACGGAGAGAGAGTGGGAGATTGGACGACTGGAGAGTAGAGATTGAGTGAGACGCGGCAATCTCTGTTGACAGTGGATGATTACCGGCGGCTGCCTGTGGTTATGGCCGGCCGCCGGTGTTTTTATGGCGCGCATCAGAGCCAGTTTGGCGACCTCTTTCTGCCGACGACGCCGGGGCCGCACCGCGTGGTAGCGTTGATCCACGGCGGCTGCTGGCGCGCCGAGTATGGCCTGGCGCCTCTGGGCCAACTGGCGCAGGCGCTGGCGAAGTGCGGGTTGGCAGTGTGGAGCATCGAGTACCGGCGGTTGGGTGATGGCGGCGGCTGGCCTGACACCTTCCTCGATGTTGGCATGGCGTTCGATCATCTGCGCACACTGGCCGGCGACTACGCGCTGGATTTACATCACGTTGTCACAGCCGGGCATTCGGCGGGCGGACATCTGGCGCTGTGGCTGGCGGCGCGGATGAAATTGTCTCCTCACAGCCTGCTCTACACACCCAATCCTCTACCTGTGCACGGCGTCGTCTCACTGGCCGGCATCCCCGATCTGATCGCCGCCGCCGAGCAGGAAGTCTGCGGCGCCGCCGTGCGCGAGTTGATCGGGGGATCGCCTGCTGAAGTAGCTGCTCGCTACAGCGACGCCTCACCTGCTGCGCTGACGCCGCTAGGCGTTCCCCAGGTGCACCTTCATGGGGGCGAGGACGAAATTGCACCGCTGAGAATGGTGGAGGAGTACGCTGCCCAGGCAGCGCAGGCCGGGGATCGAGCGACGCTGGAAGTATTGTCGGGCGTCGGTCACTTCGAGCTGGTCGATGCGCGCACAGCGGCTGGACAGCGCGTGGTGGATGTGTGCGTGCAACTTGCTGCGTGAGGTCGCTCAATCCCCCCACACGTCCGCAAACTTCTCTTTTTCCTGCAATTCGATCAACGGGATCGGCGTAGAGAAAGGGTACTCGCCGGTGAAGCAGGCGTTGCAATAGCCGTTTTCCGTCTTGAGCGCGCGCATCATCCCGCTGATCGACAGAAAAGCCAGCGAATCGGCGCCGATGTGCGTGCAAATTTCGTCGATGCTCTTGTTGGCGGCGATCAGCTCGTCCTGGCTTGCCATGTCCACGCCCATGAAGCAGGGAAACTTGATCGGCGGGCAGGCGACGCGCACATGCACTTCTTTGGCGCCGGCGTTGCGCAGCATCCGCACCAGAGGCCCAGAGGTATTGCCGCGCACGATCGAGTCATCGATCAGCACGATGCGCTTACCCTTGAGATTTTCCGGCAGCGGGTTGAACTTCATCGCCACGCCGACCTTGCGCAGCTCGTTCGACGGCTGGATGAAGGTGCGCCCGATGTAGCGGCTCTTGATCAGCCCTTCGCTGTAGGGAATGCCGCTCTTCTGGGCGTAGCCGATGGCGTGCGGCGTGCCGGAATCGGGCACGGGCACGACGATGTCGGCGTCGGCGGGCGCTTCGCGGGCGAGCTGCTTGCCCAGCTTCTGCCGCGTCTGGTGGACGAGCTTGCCGTTGAAGAGGCTGTCGGGGCGGGCGAAGTAAATCTGCTCGAAGGTGCAAAACGCCAGACGCTGCGGCGGCGCGCCCTGCACAATCTCGTAGCCGCTGGCGTCGATGCGCACGATCTCGCCCGGTTGAATCTCCGCCACCGTTTCCGCGCCGATCGTGGCAAAGGCGCAGCTCTCCGACGCCAGCACGTGCCCGCCGCTCGCCAGCCGCCCCAGCACCAGCGGACGCAATCCCCACGGGTCGCGCACGCCGTACACCGCATTGCGCGTCAGGATCGTCAATGCGTAGGCGCCCTCCGCCCGCGCCATCACCGTGCGGATGCGCGCCGCCCAATCGCCGCCGGAACCCGCCAGCATGTGCAGGATCACTTCGCTGTCGCTGGACGTCGATAGCCCGACGCCGCGGCTGAGCAGTTCCAGGCGCAGCTGCGGCGCGTTGATCAGGTTGCCGTTGTGGGCGATGGCAAGGGGGCCATCAAGCGTCTCGATCACGTAAGGTTGGGTGTTGCGCAGCTTGGGCGCGCCGGTCGTGGAGTAGCGCGTGTGACCAATGGCGATATGGCCGAGCAAGTAGCGCAGGTTGTCCTCGTCGAAGACCTGGGCGACCAGCCCCATGCCCTTGTGCACGTGCGCCACGCGGCCATCGCAGGTGACGATGCCGGCGGCTTCCTGCCCGCGGTGCTGCAGGGCGTAGAGGCCAAAAAAGGTGTAGCGCGCCGCCTCGATCCCTGGCGCAAAAATGCCAAATACGCCGCATTCTTCGTGAAGCTTATCTTCTGAATACACAAGAGCCTCCTCTGAGGTCAATTGGCAGAAGCCTCGCTCAACGCTGCGCGAGCCTGCACTACCTTCGCACGTGCGTCTTCTATTGTACCCGCCAATGCGGTCAGATGTCCCATTTTGCGCCCGGCGCGCGCTTCTTTTTTACCGTAAAGATGCAGCTTGACGCCCGGCATTGCCAGCGCCGCCGCCCAGTTCGGTTCGCCATGTTCCCACACGTCGCCGAGCAGATTCGCCATTGCCGCCGGACGTAGCAGTTCCGTCGAGCCGAGCGGCAGCCCGCAGACCGCCCGCGCCTGCTGCTCGAATTGGCTTGTCACCGCCGCCTCGATCGTAAGGTGACCCGAATTGTGCGGGCGCGGCGCCAGCTCGTTGATCAGCAGCCGTCCACGCCGGTCGAGGAACATCTCCACACAGAGCACGCCGACCACGTCGAGCTGCGTCAGCACGGCGTGCGCCAGTTCCACGGCGTCGGCGGCGATGCGCGGTTCGACTGCCGCCGGCGCCACCGACACGTCGAGGATGTGGTTGCGGTGCATGTTTTCGATCACGCCCCAGTGGGCGAAGGCGCCGTCCACCCCGCGCGCCGCCACCACCGAGACCTCGCGCTCGAAGTCGACAAAACCTTCCAGGATCGCCTCCTGCCGGCCAATGGCGTCCCATGCCGCCAGCGCCTGCGCCGGGTCGTCGATGCGCGCCTGCCCCTTGCCGTCGTAGCCAAACGCCGCAGTCTTGAGCACCGCTGGCGCGCCGATCTGCTGAATCGCCGCCAGCAGTGCTGCTTCGGTGTTGATCGCAGCAAAGGGCGTCACCGGCAAACCGGCGCGGGCGAGGAAGCCCTTCTCGCGCAGGCGTTGCTGCGTCGTGTGCAGGACATGACCGCCGGGGCGCACGGGCACGCCCTCCTCGGCGGCAACCTGCGCCACCGCCGCCGCCACATTCTCGAACTCGAAGGTGACGACATCGACCCGGCGCACAAAGTTGCGCACGGCGTCCAGGTCAGCGTAGGGCGCGCAAACCTCACGGTCGGCGATCTGACCGGTGGGCGAATCCTGTTCGGGCGAAAAGGTGTGGATGCGAAAGCCCATCGCCCGCGCCGCCAGCGCCAGCATCCGCCCAAGCTGGCCGCTGCCGAAGACGCCGATGCCGGCGGGAGGAAACAACGCGCAATTGCGCTTTAAGATGACTGGCGCTGAGGGCATTGGCGATATCCCCTT
>DGFH01000126.1 GCA_002391565.1 Anaerolineales bacterium UBA3905 | reverse complement strand
AGATGTGTATAAGAGGCCAGCGTCAGCCGTTTTGTCTCCAGGTGCACCGGCTGTTCATCCAGCACCGGCCCGACGCAGGCCGGACAGCCGCGCGCACAGTCGCACTCGCGCACGACTTCATACGCGGCAGCCAGCAATGATTCGTGCAACTCGTAAAGCAGCGCGCTGAAGCCCAATCCGGCGGGGACGCGCTCGTAGAGATAGACGCGCGGCGCTGCACGTCCACTCTCTGGTGGGGGAGGCGACGTTGGGGCGGCGGGCGCAGTGTAGAAATCTACTTCGCGTGGTGTGGGCGAGGCCGCCGGCCCTTGTGCTCCAATCGCCGCGCCACGCGCCACAAACGTTCCCAGGTCGGCGCGGTCGCACATCAAATGCAGCGGCGCCAGGTTGCTCAAAACGTAGGCCAGACCATCCAGCCCGGTGCTGAGTCGCCCTGCCGTCTCCAGCCGTCGATGACACGCACGACAGACCAGCATCAGATTCTCCAGCTGGTTCGCCAGCAGATAGAAATCGTTCAGGCCGGGGACATAGCCAAAGGCGCGGAAGGGAATTTTGTGATGGACGTCGTGCTCGCGGCCGGGCGGTTCGGCGGCGCCACAGACACGACAGCGATAGTGATCGCGCGCCCGCACCGCCGCCCGCTGTGTTTGCCAGTTCGGGCCATAATCGTTGACTGAATCGAACCACAGCCCCACCGTCTCCAAGGTCCGTTGCACTGCCGGCGGAATCTCGCACCAGTACGCGCCGGTCTCCAGTGTGCGGCGGGCGTATTCCAGGGGATAGACGCCAAGCGTTTCGTGCGTCACGCGTTTGATACGCCGGTAGCCCACCACCTGCACATGGACGGCGACATCGCCGTGTGCAGCAATACTCTTCCTCGCCGCGCGCATGGCATGGCAGCTCAGCGTGTCAACCGCAGCATCGCTGATTGCCTCCGTGTAGTAATCCACATCCACCGGCGTTACATCGGCGCGCAACGTTGTCAGATCAAGGTGGCGCACCAGATAATTTTGCCCCTCATGCAGATAGATGGCGCCATCGTGCACCAACACCTGTGCACTTGCCTGATCCACCTCTCCGATTACCTGCGCCCCGCCTCCCGGCTCTCCCCCTTTCTCTTTCCTCTTTTCTTTCTCTCCCTGTCTCTTTGTCTCACTTTCTCTTTGAATCACCACGCCATCCCCACCCGTGCTGCGCAAGCTCACCTGCCGCGCCGGATGCGGCTCGCCACTCCAGAAAAAGTGCTCGCCGTGCTGATGCACTTCGCCCTGCTCCGTCAGCAGGGTCAGCACGTCGGCGGTGTAGGGACTGGCGCCGAAGCGATCGCCCCGTTGGAAGGGCAGTTCGGCGACGGCGCAACGCATGTGATCGACGAGCAGCATCAAATTGTCGGCGTTGATCAACGCGTGCTCCGGCGACTGCTCAAAGAGAAATTCGGGATGGCGGATGATGTACTGATCGAGTACGCCGGCAGTGGCGACGAGGATGGCGACGGCCGCCTGGGTTGTGCGCCCGGCGCGCCCGATCTGCTGCCAGGCGCTGGCGATGCTGCCCGGATAGCCGCACAGGATGGCCGCTTCCAACCCGCCGATGTCGATGCCCAGTTCCAGCGCATTGGTGGCGACGACCCCGCGCACCTGGCCACTGCGCAACCCCGCCTCGATGTCGCGCCGTTCCTCCGGCAGGTAGCCGCCGCGATAGCCGCGCACCGCAACGGTGGGCGCTATTGTCGGCGCATGACGCGTCACACCGGCGCGGAGATAGGTCAGCAGCAGCTCTGTGTTCAACCGTGAGCGACCAAAGACGATCGTCTGCAGACCGGCGGCGATGCATGTGGTCGCCACGTCCGCTGCCTCCAGCGTGGCTGCGCGGCGAATACCGCGTTCCGCATCGACCACTGGCGGGTCGAGCAAGATCACATGCTTCTCCCCGCGCGGCGCTCCTGAACGATCCACCAGGTGCACCGGCTGTTCGATAAGTCGTTCGGCCAGCTGTGTGGGATTGGCGATGGTGGCGCTCGTGCAGATAAAGCGCGGCTCGCCGCCATAGTGCCGACAGAGACGTTGCAGCCGGCGCAGCACATTGGCGACATGGCTCCCCAGAACGCCGCGATAAGTGTGCATCTCATCGATCACCACCCACCGTAGACCGGCCAAAAAATCGGCCCACTGTGGGTGGTTGGGCAAGATGCCGACGTGCAGCATGTCGGGGTTGGTGAGCAGCAGGCGGGTTGACCTGCGAATCCGGCTGCGCTGCGCCGTCGGTGTATCGCCGTCGTATGCGGCGATGGTGGGCGCCTGCTTCAGCAATGCGGCAAAACGCGTCAGTTCCGCCAGCTGGTCGTGCGCCAGCGCCTTGGTGGGGAAGAGATAGAGCGCACGCGCCGTCGGGTCTGTCAATAGTGTGTGTATGGCGGGCAGGTTATAGCAAAATGTTTTGCCGCTGGCGGTTGGCGTCACGACGGCGACATTCTCCCCGGCCAATGCCGCCGTCACCGCCGCCGCCTGATGATGATAAAGCTGGTGGTAGCCGCGCGTTTGTAGCGCGGCACGCAGCGCAGAATGCAGCGCTGCCGGCAGTGGTGTATAGTCCGCCGGCTGACCGGGCAGGGTGCGCCAGGCCGCGACTTTGCTCATGAAGCGCGCGTCGGCGCGCACGCGCTGCAGAAATGCCTCGATGGTCATGCTCGAAACAGATGACTTTGCGAACCGCTCATCAGGGCGCCAGTCGTTCGCGCAGCCAGGCGCCGTCGGGCTGGCGACGATAGCGCAGGCGGTCGTGCAGGCGATTGACGCCGCCCTGCCAGAACTCGAAACTCTCCGGCAACAGGCGATACCCACCCCAGAAGGGCGGTCGGTCGGGGTGGCTATCGCTGTATTCGGCCTGCAATTCGGCAAAGCGCGTATCCAGCACGCTGCGATTGGGAATCACTTTACTCTGCGGCGAAACCCAGGCGCCAAGTCGACTACCTAACGGGCGGCTATAGTAATATTCGTCCGACGCAGCGGCGGAAAGCTTTTCGACCACGCCTTCGATGCGCACCTGGCGTTCGAGCGGCTCCCACCAGAAGAGCAGCGCCGCATGGGGGTTGGTCGCCAGTTCGCGGCCCTTGCGGCTTTCGTAGTTGGTGAAGAAGGTGAAGCCGCCAGCGGCGTCGAAGCCTTTGAGCAACACCATGCGCACCGAAGGGCGACCGTCAGGCGTTGCTGTCGCCAACGCCATGGCATTGGGTTCATGGATGGCGCCACTTTCGCCGGCTAACCGAAACCAGGCCTCGAACAGCGCATAGGGATCATCGCCGGCATTTTCCTCGGACAGATGATCAAGCCGGTATTCTTTGCGGAAAGTTGTCACGTCGGTAGACATGTTTGCGTCCTTTCGTGAACGGCAAAGAGATGGAATAGCGAGGGCGTCGCAAACAGACGTAAGCATACAGCACCATACACAAGGCGTCTATTTGCGCTCACATCGTACCACACTGCTGCGTGATGCAAGTTGCACCACTGCCATAGGTCGGAAGATCAGAGGGTTCGCCAGGAGAGGCTATCGATTGACGCAGAGACGCCAGGCCGCAGAGCATGCCTGGCATTTCTCGAATTTTTCTCTGCGCATCTTTGCTCCTCTGCGACCTGGCGGCGATGTTGGCAATCTTCAGACCGCTGCCAGGAATTGCCAGGATTCGACTCACTGTTTGGGGCGTCTCTTGGGACAATGCTACAATGGTGCGCAATGCGCGCCCTGGTGATCAGCGACAAAGTGGAACCGATCCTGTATAGCGCCGGCATCAATCGTCACGTCGGCAAACTCGATCTCGTCATCAGTTGCGGCGATCTGCCCCATTACTATGTCGAATATGTGATGACGATGACCGGGCGCCCCACCTATTTTGTGCATGGCAACCACGCGCGCGAGGTGGAGTATCACAGTCGCGGCGGCTCCGATGAGTGGCGAGCGGTGAGCGAACCGATGGGCGCCACCAATCTGCACGCACGCACCGCGCGCGAAGGTGAGTTGCTGTTGGCAGGGTTGGAAGGTTCGATTCGCTACAACAGCGCTCCCAGCTATCAGTACACCGACAGTGAAATGATGTTGATCATCCTGCGCATGGCGCCGCGCCTGATCTTGAATCGCCTTCGCTATGGTCGCTATCTTGACGTGTTGGTGGCGCACTCGCCGCCTTGGGGCATCCATGACCAACCCGACCGTCCACACCAGGGTTTTAAGAGCTTTCTAACCTTCATGCGCTGGTTTCGTCCCCGTTACCTGCTGCATGGTCACATTCATCTCTACCGTCGCGATGTGGTGACGCAGACGCGCTATCACGATACAGAGGTCATCAACGTCTACCCCTATCGCATCATGGAACTGGAGCCGGTGACATGGCGGCGCGCATGAGCTGGCGAGAGCGGTGCCGCACCGAAGCGCAGATGCGCGCCGAAGCGGAAGTGCGCGCCCGCCTGCAACTATCCGGCAATGCATCCATCCCTTTTAACCATCGCTGGGAACACGTGCAGCGCGTCGTGCAGATGGCATTGTGGCTTGCAGACAACACCGGCGCCGACCGCGATATTGTTGAAGCCGCGGCCTGGCTGCACGACATCTGCAAGCATGAGCCGAATCACGGCAAGGCTGGCGCTGCCATGGCGCAATCTATATTGCGCAAAACGGACTTTCCGCCAGACAAGATTGCGGTAGTCGTAGATGCTATCGCTCGTCACGTTGGGTTGACGCGCCCACCGGACGCAGCGCCGATGGAGCCGCTTGAAGCCGCCGTTTTGTGGGACGCCGACAAGCTGACCAAACTCGGCGTCAGCGTGTTGGCGTATAATCTCAGCCTGCGCCAGTTCGACGGCATGACGTTGACGGAGCGTCATGCCGAGTTGAATAAGTTCACGCGCAAAGTTCTCAGCAAGACGGTCGTCAGCATGAACACCGCGCCGGCGCGTCAGCTTGCCGAGGCGCGCTACCAGGCGATGGTGGCATTTTTAGATCAATGGGAAAGTGAAGATCGAGTGTGAAGTATCATCTGATTACATTAGGCTGTCCCAAAAACAAGGTCGATAGCGACGGCATCGAGATGTTGTTGCGCAATGCCGACTATCGGCCAACCGAGCGCCAGCAAGAGGCCGATGTGCTCATCGTCAACACTTGCGGCTTTTTGGAGGCGTCGAAGGAAGAGTCGATTGACGTGCTGCAGGAATTGGGGCGCCGTAAGCGTAAACATCAGGTGTTGGTGGCGGCGGGCTGCCTGGTGCAGCGCAACGGCGCCGAAGTGCTCGCCCGCGTCCCCAAAGTGGATGGTCTGTCTCTTATACACATCT
>DGFH01000233.1 GCA_002391565.1 Anaerolineales bacterium UBA3905 | reverse complement strand
CAGCAGCGCCGTGTAGTCGACATACTCCCAGATGTTGATCATGGCAATTGAGGGCATCGCCCACTGGGGCAAACCGAGAAACGCAATCATCGGCAGACCAAGCGACTTGAGGGCCACGTTGACGATGCCAATGTTCGGATCGAGCAGCCACAACCAGATCAGACCAACCACTACCGGCGGCATCAACCATGGCAGAATAATCAGCGCCCGGATGAGCATCGACTTGGTGAGCCGATACATCATGACGGCGATAATCATCGCCAAAACGGTTTGCAGCGGGATATTCAGCAGTACGTAATAAATCGTCACCAGCAGAGCGTTCCAAAACTCTTTATCCTGCGCCAGCTTGACATAGTTCTCAATCCCAATAAATTTTGCTGGGCGCAGCAAGTCCCAGTTCGTAAAGCTAATCCACAACCCACGGATGGCAGGTACAGCATAGAACACCGTGAAACCGATTAAGCTGGGCAAGATGAAGAAGAATGCGGTCAGACTTTCTCCATTTAACCAACGCCTGCTTCGGCGCGACCGCGCAATCCCCTGGCTTGAACGACCGACCGCCTGACTTTGTACGGACATAGGTTCCTCCTTACTCCAACTCTTCTGACCGGAACTGAACCTTTAACCAACGCTCGACTTCCATAGTTAGCTGTTGTGGAGAGACTGGCTTAACCAGGTAAGCTGACGCGCCTAACTCATATCCTTTTCCACGCTCATCGACCGAGCTGCAGACGATGATCGGTGGCGCCGCCTCACCTAATTGCTCTCCCACTTGCGTCAACACTTGCCAATGTTCGGCATCCACTGCGCCAGGCTCGAGGATAATGACGTCGATCGCTTCCACCGCCAACGCATCTAACGCTTCGACCGCCCCTTCCGCCGCTACAACGCGCCAATGCTTTCCCAACTCTCTGGCGTAGAGTTGACGAGTTGCACGATCTGGCTCGAGCAACAGCAACGTAGTGACCTGATTGGGCACAATGCAAGGCTTTCCGAATCAATCACAAAAATCAATAGGCTTGGTTATACGTGTAACTGTAGTTTACAGGAAGCAACGTGCAACGCCCTGCACAATACGAAACACTACTTGGACGATTAGAAACAAAAAGCGGGCAAAGGTGAAGAATCAAGCAGGGGAACGATAAGCAGCAGGCGATTTGCCGGTCTGTTTACGAAAGACGCGGCTGAAATATGCAGGATCGTTAAAACCCACCGCAAACGCTACTTCCGTCACGGTGAGGTCGCTATGCTCTAATAATTCGCAGGCGCGCGCTACACGATAAGAATTAACATAATCCCAAAGCGCCATGCCGCTCTGCTGGCGGAAAACTCGCGAGACGTAGGTAGGGGTCACGCCTAATGCACCGGCAATCTGCTCGCGCGTAAAGTGCGTGGCATAATTATCGACGATATATTGTTGAATCTTCTCAAAAAACTTTTGCGAGTGTGCATTGTGCAGTGAATGTGCACCCGCAGCGCGAGCCGGATACGCAGCTGCATTTGGGGGCAGCGTGGGCGCCGCCGACTGACGCGGCAAATAGAGATGGCAGGTGGTGCCCCGCCCGACTTCGCTTTCGATCACGAATTCACCATTATGCAATTGCATCAGATAGTGCGCAATGGTCAACCCAAGCCCGGTTGAACTCTCTTGCGAACCTGACAACGTTCCACTCAGAATGCGATGCTGGCGCAGACGCATCAGATCCTCGGCTTTGATGCCACAGCCAGTATCTTGCACCCAAAGATGAACATCAACATCCGAGCATTCGACGCCTAATACGATCTGACCTTGCGTAGTGAAACGCGCTGCATTGTTCAGCAGATTCATCAGCACATTGCGCAACCGCACCGGATCAGCGTAAATGACCGGCAATTGGGTTGGCGCCTGCAGCCGCCAACGCACCTCCTCATGCTCACGAAAGATGCGCACCGCCGTCTCAAAGACACCCTCCAAAAATTCGCGTAAATCCACTATTTCCGGGAAGAGACGCAGTGCACCCGTCTCCGCCAGCGCCAGGTCCAGCAGATCGTTGATCAACCGTTCCAAATCGGCGCCACTGCGCGCAATATAGTTCAAATCCTGGATCAGTTCTTGGGGCAATGCTACGCCATAGGGATTTGGCGTCGCCAGCGCAGCCTGAGTATACCCAAGAATCACGTTAAGCGGCGAGCGCAGTTGATGGCTGATGTTCGCCAACAAGCGTGACCGCAGCAACCCTGCCTGCACAGCTTCGGCGCGCGCTTGCAGCGCCTGCGCATAAAGCTGTGCATTACGCATTGCCACGCCAAGCTCATCGGCCAGCGTTTGCAATGCATCCAACTCCGCTTGATTGCGCACCACACGGTCATGACTATGAAGATCGAGCACCCCTAAAATTCGCCCTCCCACTCTCACCGGCAGGATCACGCGCGACCGCACTTTCGGCCAACGCGGATCGGGGGCATACCGCTGGCTGTTGGTGACATCGGGTATGTAAATGGCCTGGTGATTGAGCAAGGCATGACCAAGTGGGCCAGCGCTGCTCAAAGGGATGGCGGCGGCATGGTCGGCGCCAGCGCTCTCCACGCGCGTCAGTGTACGGTCACTGTGCGACCACAGATAGAAGTGCACATCATCATAAGCATAGCGCGTGCGGATGATCTCGGTCATTGTCGCCAGTAGTTCATCCTGATCCAAGATCAGCCCTACGCGCTGGTTGAGTTCCAGGCTGGCTTCCAATTGCACAAGCCGCTGCTGTTCGAGCCGACGATTGACATCGACCAGGCGGGTGGGCAGGTCAGCGATGAAGACCAATTTGCGCGCGGCGATCTGCGCTACATTGTCAGCCGTCACCAGCTCAAAGCGATAGGAGAAGTGATCGGGGAGCGCCTCGCCGCTAGCCGCCCGGTAGGCAAATTCAGCCAGCTTATAGCCCAAATCCTGTGCACTGGTCTCCACGGTGGCGTCCATCGTTCCATCTTCGATGGCAGCGATCGCCAGTGGGTCGCCATTAATGCCCACGATCACCGTCTTGTCATCCATCACGCCCAATTTTCGGCAGGCATCGCGACCGGCCAATGCCAGCGAATCCGAGAGACCAAAGATAGCGTCAAGACGGCCCTTGATCCGCGATGTCCAGTGTTCAGCCTCCTGGAGTAGCTGTTGATAGGTTGACTCGTAGCGCCAGCCATCGCCAACATGTAGCGACCGTAACCCAGGATATCGTTGCGCAGTGCTGTAGAAGCCCTGGATGCGTAAGTGCGCCGTCATCGCAGGATCGTCCGCTGCGCCCACCATCAGAATCATGCCCTCACCACCAAGTCGCCGGGCGATGTACTCCGTCGCCATCACAGCCGCCCGATCCAGACCCTGCACACTAACCAGGCGTGGGTGGGTCAGCGCCAAATCCTCCGAACAGATGACAGGGATGCCAGCGTTGATGACGGCCAGGATATGAGCTTCACTGACAACGTGGCTGATCAGCGCCGCAACCTCCTGGGCTCGCAGCTCATCAATGAAGCGCAGGTGAACGTCACTTGACGCACCTGTTCCCGGCACAGTGACTGGAATCAACGATACCCCCAATGCCTCGGCGCGCTGACGCACAGCCTCGCGCACCAATACCCAAAAAGGATCGCCGGGCGACAGCCCAAAACCAACCCGAATCGGTGAATCAGTCATGGAGAACCTGGCTTTACGATTGGCGTTGCAACCGGCAACCGGCTACAATCACCTGGACGCATCTGCAGCATTTTTAGGGGCGCGCCGAATCATACCGACTTGTGCGCCGCCCGTCAAAGAGCGAATTTATCGAAATTCAGGAGATTTCCCATGCAAGGCATTCTACGCGGCGTCTTGGCGCCGGTGCTCACCCCGATGAACGCTGATCTGAGTCCTGCCGTCGACAAGTGGATCGCGTTTTGCAAGCAGCTGCTGGCCGATGGCTGCACCGGGCTGGCGCCCTTCGGCACCACCAGCGAAGCCAATTCGCTGGGGCTGGACGAGCGTATGGCGATGCTCGATGCGCTGGTGGCGGCCGGCGTACCCACGGCGCAATTGATGCCCGGCGTTGGCACGTGCGCCATCCCCGATACGGTGAAACTGGCGGCGCAGGCGGCGCGGCTGGGCTGTGGCGGCGTATTGATGTTGCCGCCCTTCTACTACAAAGGCGTGAGCGACGAGGGCGTCTTCCGCACCGTGGCCGAGGTGATCGAACGCGTCGGCGACGCACGCCTCAAAGTGTATGTCTATCACATCCCCCCGATTGCTGTCGTCGGTTTCTCTCTGGCGGTCATCGAACGGTTGCTCAAGGCCTACCCTGGCACGGTCGTCGGCATGAAGGACAGTTCCGGCGACTGGGCGCACCAGCAGTCGGTGCTGGAGGCCTTCCCCGCGTTCGACGTCTTCACCGGCTCCGAACGGTTTCTGCTGGCAAACCTGCGGCTGGGCGGCGTCGGCACGATCAGCGCCATGGCGAACGTCATCCCGGACAAGATTCGCTTCCTGTATGAGAACTATCTCGCAGAGAACGCCGACGCCGTGCAGGAAAGACTCGACCGCTATCGCGCCGCCACACGCGACTACGCCGCCATCCCTGCGCTCAAGGAGATCATGGCGACGCGCACCGGCGACGCCGCCTGGCGCAACCTGCGCCCGCCGCTGGTCAACCTGAGCGCTGCCGCCGCCCAGGAGATGCTGGCAAAATACGCTGCCGCGTAATTGCACGCGGATGCCACGGATTCAGCGGATCGACGCAGATTCGCGGTGCATGGCATGACGGGGCGCCACGCACAACGAAAATCGGCAGCGGCGTTTCGCCCTTCGCAACTCGCCCCTCACCTCTGTTTTCGGGTTGGAATCACCGCGTGAAGTCGTTCAATCTACGCCATCCGCGTGCCATTCAGGAGCATTCATGCCCGATCAATTTCTCATCTATGGCGCCAACGGCTATACAGGCGAGTTGACGGCGCGCGTTGCCGTCGAGCAGGGGTTGCACCCGATCCTGGCCGGGCGCAACCGGGCGCGGGTCGCCGCCGTCGCCACACAGTTTGACTTGCCCTATCGCAGCGCCGCGCTGGAGGATGCTGCTGCGCTCGACCAAATGCTACAAGGGGTGGATGTGGTGCTGCACTGCGCCGGCCCCTTCATCCACACTGCGCAGCCGATGGTGGACGCCTGCCTGCGCAACCGCATTCACTATCTCGACATCACTGGCGAGATCGCCGTCTTCGAGGCGCTGGCTGCGCGCAATGATGCAGCAAAGCGCGCCGGCGTAATGCTGCTGCCCGGCGCCGGCTTCGATGTTGTGCCATCCGATTGCCTGGCCGCACACCTGGCGCGACGGCTGCCTGCAGCCACGCGGCTGACGCTTGGCATCCGCGCGCTGGGCAAGCTCTCGCGCGGGACGGCGCTCACCGGCGTCGAGGCGCTGCTACGCGGCGACGCCGGGTTGGTGCGCAAAGGCGGTGAACTGACGCCCGTGCCCATCGCCTGGAAAACGCGGGAGATCGACTTCGGCAAAGGGCCGCGCTCCGCTGTCCTCATGCCGTGGGGCGATGTCGCCACTGCCTATCACAGCACCGGCATCCCCAACATCGAGGTGTACATGAGCTTCCCGCCAGCAATGGTGCAGACGATGAAGGTCAGTCGCTACGTCGGCTGGCTGGCGCGATTGCCCGGCGTCGCTGACTTCATCCGGCAGCGCATCCACCGCGGCGCGCCCGGCCCCACCGACGACGAACGCGCGCAAGGGTCGAGCCTGCTCTGGGGACGCGTCGAAGATGACGTCGGTCACGCCGCCGAGGCGCGGCTACGCACCCCCGAAGGCTACACGCTTACTGCGCTCACATCGTTGCTGATCGTGCGCAAAGTGCTGGCGGGGCAAGTTAAGCCAGGCTACCAGACGCCCAGCCGCGCCTATGGTCCCGACCTGATCCTGGAAATCTCCGGCGTCGAGCGCACCGATCTCCCATCCGTTTCGGGATAACAACACATATACAGCCTGAATTTCAATACAGGGGCGGCGCCCCTCGCAACTCGCCCCCCGCAACTCTCAAGGAGGCAACCATGAAAGTACTGCTTGACACCGACATCGGCAGCGACATCGACGACGCCGTCTGCCTGGCCTATCTGCTGGCGCAGCCGGATTGCGATCTGCTCGGCATCACCACCGTCAGCGGTGAGCCGGTGCGCCGCGCAGCGATGGCGAGCGCGCTCTGCCACGTGGCGGGCAAGGACATTCCCATCTTGCCCGGCGCCGCCGACCCGCTGTTGGCGACCCAGCGCCAGCCGCACGCCCCACAGGCGGACAAACTGGCGCATTGGCCGCACAAAACGCGCTTTCCGACCGGCCAGGCAGTGGAGTTCCTGCGCACGACGATTCGCGCCCACCCCGGCGAGGTGACGCTGCTCACGATCGGGCCGCTGACCAACATCGCCTTGCTCTTCAGCATAGACCCAGAGATTCCACACCTGCTCCAACAACTGGTGATGATGTGCGGCGTCTTCACAAACCGCCGCGCCGGCGTTGGCCAGCTGGAGTGGAACGCGCTGCTCGACCCCCACGCCACCGCCATCGTCTACCGGGCGCCGGCGAGTATCCATCGCAGCGTTGGCCTGGATGTCACCACGCAGGTGGCGCTGCCGGCGGACGAAGTGCGGCGCCGGTTTCAGCACCCGCTGCTGCGCCCGGTGCTTGACTTCGCCGAAGTCTGGTTCGAGCGTCAGGATCGCATCGTCTTTCACGATCCGCTGGCGGCGGCGGCGATCTTCGATGCATCGGTGTGCGCCTTCACGCGGGGGCGCGTCGAGGTCGAGTTGCAGAGCGCCCGGCTGGGCGGCCTCACCGCATGGACGCCCGACCCTGCCGGCCCACACGAAGTGGCGCTGGAGGTGGACGCCGATCGTTTCTTCGCTCACTATTTCGCCACGGTGGAGAAGTATCCCGCTGCTGCGTGAGCAACCGCCGCTGTTGTTGAGCGCACAAACTGATAGCGCGTCGAAGGCGATGACCTGCGTCAATCGCTCTCACCGTGCGTCAAGGCGATGCCAGTGAGATGCTCCCATGCCTCGCGCCCGCCGATGTGATAGCGGCGCACGCCTGGAATCGGCGGTGCGTCGCCGGCGGCGCCCAGGGTGAGCAGCGCCAGCGTGAAGCCGCGATCATGCAGATAGAGCATTGTACGGCGGAGAGCGTCGGTGAGCAGCGCGGTGACGACGACGATTGTCGTGCCGTAGGGAAGATGCAGCCCTTCATACCGCAGCGTCTCCTCCAGCGGCCAACGTCCAAAGGGCACCAGCCGCGCCAGCGCCTCGAAGATCAGCGTCAACTGGTCGCGATGCCCTGCCGGACGAATACGCACGATCTGCGCGCCGGGTTGGGTGATCGTGTTGGCAAAGAGGCCAACTGCCTGACCCTGCTCCCACGCCCAGCGCGCCAGCGACGCCGCCGCCGTAATCGCAAACTCTTGCAAGTCGGGGTCATACCCTTCCCAGGCGTGTTCGTGGGTGTTGATGTTGAGAAAGAGCGCCAGCGGGCGATTGGCCGACGCATCGAAGGTCTTGGTCTGCAAACTACCACGTCGCGCCGTCGCCTTCCAATGGACGTAGCGCATGCTGTCCCCGGAGACGTAGTCACGCGCACCGTTGAGGCGCAGCGGGTCTTCAGCCAGCTGGCGCATGGCGCGGAACTCGCCAAAAGGACGATCCGCCGGCAACCCCAACGCCGTCAGCGGCACGACGCGCGGGTAGACGAGCAGCGTATCGATCTGCGCCACTTCCTCCTCGCGCACTGCGAAGCCGAACATATCGCCCGATAGGAGCCGCGCCGGGCCAAACGCCCATGCCCCGCGTTGCACGCCGCGTACGCGATAATGCCGCGTCACCCGCTCGTACCAGCGCAGCGAGACCAGGTTGATCAGCCGCACGCGCCCGGCGCGGTGGCTGGGCGCCAGCCGCGCTGGCGTGATCGTCAGGGCTTTGGGCAGCTCATCCTCGGCGCGCAGCCAGGCCAGGGGCAGTGGCTTGGCGTTGACCAGATCAACATCGAACGTCGCTTCATCGCCATGAAAGAGGCGCAACTGGGAGAAGTGGCGGCGATAGCTTACGCCAACCAGACAGACGCGCCACCAGAGCAGTGCAGCCCCGGCGAGCAAGGCAAGCAGCAGCGTCAGGAGCAGTAGAGGCGCGCTGCGCAACAGCACGGCCAGCAGCCCCAACCCTGCCAGCGCCCATGCCCAGGGCTTCACGGGTGGACGCTCCAGGTCTCTTCGACCGGCACCGGCGTCTGGTCGAGCAGACGCGTAATGACAGCGTCGGCGCGCTGGCCGCGCAGCCGGCTTTCCGGGCTGAGGATGAGACGATGCGCCAGCACCGGGCGCGCCAACGTCTGCAGATCGTCCGGCGTGACAAAGTCGCGACCGCGAATCGCTGCCAGCGCTTGCCCCGCCCGCAGCCAGGCCAACGCCCCGCGCGGGCTGACGCCCAACTCCACCGCCGCGTCGGTGCGCGAGGCGCGCACCAGGTCAAGCAGATAATCTTCCACCACCGGATGGCAGGCGACCTGGCGACAGCGGGCGGCGAGCTGACGCACCTCGGCGGCGCCGATCAGTGGTTCGATCTCCAACAGCGGGTTGCTGATGCGAAAGCGCCGCAGGATCGTGCGCTCGTCCTCGCGTGCGGGATAGCCCATCGCCACGCGTAGCAGAAAGCGATCGAGTTGCGCTTCAGGCAGTGGGAAGGTGCCTTCCAGTTCAACCGGGTTCTGCGTCGCCAACACCAGAAAGGGGTAGGCGAGCGGGCGCGTCACGCCATCGACCGTCACCTGACGCTCCTCCATTGCTTCGAGCAGCGCGGACTGCGTGCGCGGGCCGGCGCGGTTGATCTCGTCGGCCAACACCACCTCAGCCAGAAGCGGGCCGGGGCGATACTCAAAGTCGCCCGTTTTCTGGTTGAAAACGTTGACGCCGGTGATGTCGGAAGGCAACAGATCGGGCGTAAACTGGATGCGGTTGAAGGTGCAGCCCAGCGAACGCGCCAGCGTCTTGGCGAGCGTCGTCTTGCCGATGCCAGGCACATCCTCTAATAGCACGTGTCCGTCGCAAAAGAGCGCGACCAACAGCAGCTCAATGACATCATCCTTGCCGACGATCACGCGGGCAATCTGCTCAACCAGACGGCGCGCCGTCGCCGCAACGTCGGTAATTTCTCCAGTTTGATTCAATGCCATGATCGGGCTTCCAGAGTGCTGTAATGCGCCGCCTCTGCAGGCGAGGCAGGCGGCGCAGCGGGATACCATCTTTCAACCGTTGCAGAATGCCATGCACAGCCCAATTGTGCAAGCAAACGGCAGGTGAGAAGTGCAACGGACATCCGGAAAAATCACTGTGATGCAATTGCGAGGCAATTTTTACCGGCGACTGCAAGCACGCAGCCTCCCCGCTGGCATATTCTGGCGCCATCCAGTTGATCCCTCATTGACTGTGGCGCGCCTGAGCAAGTTCGGTTGATGGTGAAAAGGAGAAAACACCATGTCCACTCATTCGCAACACCTGTTCCTAGCTGCGGAGCGTCACCAGGCGTCGCAGCCGCTTGCACGTTCACTGCAACAGAGCGCCGTTGGCCAGACACGCCTGGTCTGTATAGTGCTGATGCTCTGCATATTGCTGGCGTTATTGTCGTCAGCCCTACCTGCGCACGCAGCGCCGGCTGCGCCGCTGACCGTTGCCGTTGAATTGCTTGCCGTCGAAGACGCCGGCGTCATTGAGAGTGTTCCCACCTTTAACGGCGGCGGCAATCCCTATTTTGTGCTCAACTCCCGACCCGGCGGCGATTTCGACTACAACTTCGTGTTGTTCGATCTCGCGGCCATTCCCGCCGACGCTGTCATTAGCAGCGCCGTCTTCCGGCTGCACGTCAACGCTTCCGCCAATCCGCTCAACATCGAGTTGGGGCGAGCGGACGGCGCCTGGGATGAAGGTGCGCTGACGTGGAACAACAAGCCTGCCATCACCTGGGGAGGCGCTGCGTTCACGCAGAATGCGCCTGGCGTCGGCGACGTGACGTGGACGATCACGCCACAGGTGCAGGCGTGGCTGAACGGCACGCAACCCAACTACGGCCTTGTCTTGCGCGGCGCAACGCCGAACACAGGCGGAGTGCGCGCCGACACACGCGAAGGCGCCATCGCCCCGCGCCTGGTCGTGACCTACACGATCCCGGTCGACGAGCTGCCGCGCCCCGACCTGGGCGACGCGCCCGACAGCAGCAACCATGCCGGCGCAGGGATGCTGGCTTATGTGGGGACGCCGGCTTACTTCCCAACCGTGTGGGATGGCACGCCGGCCGGACAGGCTGCTGGCCCTCGTCACCTGAACCAGACAATGGAGGGCTGGCTGGGCGATGCTTTGTCGCGCGAGGCGGAGGCGGATGTTGGTCCCGATCAGGATGGCGTCAACAACATTCTGCCGGCGGGCAACAATCCGAATAACGATCGCGGGGACGATGGCTGGCGCAATCGCCAGGTCAAGTTCTTCGATTGTCGCCGCACCACGCTGAGCGTGCGCGTCAGCAAAGCCGCAACCGCCACGCGCAATTTCATGTACCTCAACGTCTGGTTCGACGGCAACCGCGATGGCGACTGGGCCGACATCACCCCTTGCCAGGCAACGGAGAGCGAACCCGCGCAGGCCGGCTACGAGTGGATCGTACAGAACTACATCGTGGACATGACTGCGATCCCGGCGGGTGGGACGCGCGACTTCCTGGTCAACACTGAAAAGATCTTCAACGCGGCCGAAGACCAGGCGCACTGGTTGCGCTTCACCTTGAGCGAGGAACCCGCCATCCAGCCACCGCCCGCCGCCGAGGGAACCGGCCTGCCCGACGGTCGCGGCCCACACCCAGCCAGTGCGTTAGCGTCTTACCACTTCGGCGAGACTGAAGACATCTTCCAGAAGCCCGCGCCCGCCGGCCAGGATGGCACGCTGGAATTGGAAAAGCGCGTCCTCACCACCACCGAGCCGACCGAGTGGGTTGACTACGTGATCTATGAAATTCGGCTGCGGCACGTCGGCGGCAACCAGCCCGCTCAGGCCCAAATCCGCGACGAGCTACCCTACCCGCTGATCGTCTACCCGACCATCAGCAGCGGCGGCATCGAGTATGTCACCGTCGAAAGCCCAACTGGCGGCGCCGCGCCGCTGCAGGCGACGCTCGATCTTCGCCCGCCGCAAGGGGGCAATCCGCCGCAGCAGGTCATCAGGTGGGAAGGTGCGATTGCGCCCGACGCCGAAGTCGTGCTGCGCTTCCAGGTGCGCGTACTGGCGCTGTGTACGCCGAACCAGCAGACGATGACCTTCACCAACACGGCGCAGGCGCACAAGCAGGGCGACGCCACGATTCTGACGGCGACAGACGACTTCACGGCGAAGTGCATCGGCTATGATGAGAACAATCTCGACTTCGAGGCGGAGCCGCTGACCGACACCCTCGACCTGCAGGACCTGACGCAGATTCAGGTGCGCTTGACGATCACGAACAGTCACCCGTTCACGCTGTCGCTTGGCCTCTTCCAGGCGCCGCTCACCGGCGCGGTGACATCCGCCGCCGCCGGAGCGCCGCGCTTCCTGGGGCGCGTGACGCTGCCACCGAATGCCGCCGTGCCTGCCGCCTTTACGCTGAACGCGGCGCTGGACGCCGGCTTCACCCTCGCCGACGATCTGCTCGACGAAGTGCGCCTCTCTTTTTGCGTGCTGCCCGACGCCAACGACATCTGCCCGAACGCGCAACAGTATCCCCACCTGCACGGCCAACTGCCGCCGATCCCGCTGCAGCTGCGCACCAACGATCTCGGCGACGCACCCGACAGCAGCAACCATGCTGGTGTGGCGATGGCCGCGTTTGGCGGGGTGGCGGCGCGCTATCCCACCGTCTTCGACCCGGCGACCGGGCTGCCCGAAGGCCCGCTGCACCGCGCCCCGCGCCCCTTCCATCTCGGCAAGCGCGTTAGCCTGGAAGCGGAGGCTGATCTTGGCCCGGATCAAGACCCGCTCAACAACATCGCTCCTCTCGCTGCCGATCCTGACAACGATCGCGCTGACGACGGGACAAATCTGGCGCTCTGGAACCTGAGCGGCTGCGCCACCTTCAACCTGCCTGTGCAGGTCTTCATCAGCCCGGCGGCGGTGGCCTACTTCCAACAGGTGGGGACGCCCGGCTATATCAACATCTGGCTGGACAGCAACCGCGACGGTGACTGGGAAGACGCCACGCAATGCGCCGGACAGCCGGCGGTGGAGCACATTGTTATTGACGCACCGGTGAATGTGGTCGCTCTCGGCGCAGGGCTGCACACCCTCAATATTCCCACCGGATTGATTCCGCCGCCGATTGCCGCCCAGCCGATGTGGGTGCGCATCACGCTGAGCGAACGCCCGTCGAATAAGACGCTGACCGCTGGCGCACTCAACTACGGCGACGGGCGCGGCTATCCGCAGCCCTTCCGCACCGGCGAGACCGAAGATTACCTCTACTGGCCCGCGGGCGCCGCCGGCGCCGGGCCAGACCTGGAAGTGGCGCTGACCGCACGCACGGAGCGCCGCGTTGCACAGGCCGGGCTTGTGCAGGATGCGACCGCCGATCAGCTCGGCAACTTCGAGATTCAGATCTTCAAGATCGACTACAGCAATCTCGGTGCGACAACGGCGCAGAATGCGTTGCTGGAGTTCCAGATCCCGGAGAAACTGCGCGACTCTGAGATTGTTCTATGGCGCAGCTCGACGGCGCCCAGCGAGAGCTTCTCACTGAACTTTGACCGCATCCAGGTGGCGTTGGGAGCAGTGGCGCCCGGCGAGAGCGGATCGGTTACGCTGGGCTGGTACGGCTGCATCACGTGCACGGTGACGACCGCTAACGCTGCACTCAGCGGTCTGGCGACGGTCACCGTCACGGTGGCGGGCGATGTCAATCCGGGCAACAATCACAGCAGCGCCGCCTTGCCCGGCCTGCTTGGCTCGCCCATCATCGGCGCTTTCATGGATTACACCGACGACGCCGTGACAGATCGCATTATCACCGGGCGCATGGCCACCTGCCGCGCACAACAGACGCTGGTCGGCCGCGCCGAGCCAAACCGCATCATCGCTGTCCTCATCGGCCTGGTGCAGGTGGGAACCGTGACGAGCGACGCCGGCGGCAACTTCAGCTACAACGTGACGTTGCCCAACGGGCTACATCGTATCAGCGCCCGCTACGCACAATCTGGGGTGAATGCGGCGCAGGTCGAGATCGTTTCCCCACGCGACGCGGCCTCGGGGCAGGCGACCGGCATCCTGGTCGATACCTCGCTGCCCTACGACCCGATGAGCGCCACCTTCACCGACAGCCAGGGGCGCACGATCGCCGTGCCGACGCTGGGCTATTCCTTTGGCGCTACACAGACCGGCGCCTTTCTCCGCAGCGGCGAGACGTACACTGTCGGCGTGGACAGTTGCGGCGGCGCCCTCAATCTCTTCTACAAGATCACCTTTGAGGATATTCTTATCTCTTCGCTAACCGACCCTGACGGTGACGGACGCTACACCGGCAGTTTTACCTATCCCCCCGGCGTGACGGCTGCGGCTGGCGGCGCGGCTGGCGAACTCCAACTTGTCGTCGGCGCAGGCGCAACGCAACAGCGCTACGGTCTCCATGTGCAGCCGCTGCCGAC
>DGFH01000380.1:5076-16646 GCA_002391565.1 Anaerolineales bacterium UBA3905 | reverse complement strand
GACCACCTGGATCACATACTCGTTGCGCACCTGGGCGGCCACCTCATGCGCCGCCGCCTGATCGGAGTCAATCGTCACCTGGGTGATGCCAAAGCGATCGCGCAGGTCGATGAAGATCAGCCCACCGTGGTCGCGCCGACGATTGACCCAACCGGCCAGGGTCACAGTGCTGCCGACATGTTCCAGATTCAATGCGCCGCAGGTATGGGTTTTCAACATAACTCGCTTCCTGTCTCATTCACTTGCTCGATATTGGCGACGCCCGCGCGGGCAATCGACCGCTCATTGTAGCCGTCGCACGGCACGCGGTCAATTTGCACAGGGGCGTTGGCAACTTCTGCCCATATCGAGTATACTCCGAGCTGCTGACGCGGTTCTGGAATAGGGGCAAGGGACAGATTGTGAGAGCGTAGCACGCGACCCGCAATAGCGCCCAGACACAAAGCATTCACCCAGAAATCTCCGTTCGGAAAGGAAACCACTGCATGTCGAAAGAGACAAAGCGCACGCCGATGTCCAGCGTGGACAAAGCCTGGTTCGAGATGGATAGCGCCACCAACCTGATGATCATCAACGGACTGATGTGGTTTGATGGCAAAGTCGATTTCGATCTATTCACCCACATCCTGGAAAACCGCTTCATCGAGCGCTATGAACGCTTTCGTCAACGCGTGGTCACCGGCGCGGATGGTCGCCTCTACTGGGAACAGGACCCACACTTCGATCTGCGCGCCCATGTGCGCCGCGTCTCCTTGCCGGAGCCGCGCACGCAAGAAGGTTTACAGACGCTGGTCAGCAGCATCATCAACGAGCCGCTGGATCGGCGCAAACCGCTGTGGCGCTTCTTCCTCGTCGAGGATGTCGAAGGCGGTGCGGCGCTCTTTGGACGCATCCATCACTGCATCGGCGACGGCATTGCGTTGATCCGCGTGCTGCTCGACATGACCTCGGAGGAGCAGGAAGCATCGTTGCAGTTGACGCCCACACCTGCGCAGATGACGCCGCGCAAACAACGTCGCGGTCTGCTCGGCGCGGCGCTGCACCGCGCACGCGGGCTGGCGCACACCTCGGTCGATCTCGGCAAGACGCTGGTCAGCCAGACGCTGCTCACGCTGGAAGACCCCAGCCACCCGGTGGCGGTCGCCAAATCGCTGGGGCTGGTCTCGGCGGCCAGCGCAGCGATACTTGCCAAGCTCCTGATTCTGCCGCCCGATCGCCCGACAGTCTTCAAGGGCGAACTGAGCGCCATCAAGCGCGTGGTCTGGTCACAACCTCTCGAACTGGAGAAGATCAAGGCCATCGGTCGCGCCTTCGACGCCACCATCAACGATGTGTTGGTGGCCGCGGTGGCCGGCGCGCTGCGCGACTACATGATCTCCGTGCATGACGATCCCGACGCTGGCAATATCAATGCGATGGTGCCCGTCAATCTGCGCCCGCTGGATCGGGCCGGCGAGCTTGGCAATCAGTTCGCCCTCGTGTACCTGCCGCTGACCATCAGTCTGGCCGACCCGGTGGCGCGGCTCAAGGCGACCAAGCACGCCATGGATGTGCTCAAACAGTCGCCGGAGCCATTCCTGGTCTACCAGATTTTGGGCATCATCGGCAATCTGCCCCTGGATGTAGCCAGGCAGGCGACGACCTGGTTCTCCACCAAAGCCTCCGCCGTGCTGACCAATGTCCCCGGCCCGCGCCAGCAAATCTATTTCGCCGGGCTGCCGCTGCGTCGCTTGATGTTCTGGGTGCCACAGTCGGGGCAGATCAGCATGGGCATCAGCATTATCAGCTACAACGGCACAGTCATGCTCGGTTTGATGGTCGACGACAACCTGGTGAAGCAGCCGCAGATCATCATGGATCGCTTTGCGCACCAGTTCGACCTGCTGGCGGCGCGCGTACATCAGCACAATCGCCAGGACGCTGCAGGGCGACAGGCCATCCCGATCACCACGGCGGACGCAGACGCCGCTGAGGAAACGGGCGACGCCGCCCCTGCCGTTTTGTGATTTCTAGCCGGTGAGACCATGCCTCTATGGGAGCACAACAGGCAGTGAAAATCTTTCGCGCCGCCGCGCGAGCTACATTCAAATTGGCATGATAAATGCACATCAATAATCACCGATATATGCTTGCAAGGATAGTGGCAACCTGCTGGGTGATCGTGTTTGGCTTGCTGCTGACGATGCCAGCGGCGTTGCGGGCGCAGGCGCCGGACAATGGA
The DNA here is from genome assembly GCA_002391565.1 of Anaerolineales bacterium UBA3905. Taxonomy (GTDB): domain Bacteria; phylum Chloroflexota; class Anaerolineae; order Caldilineales; family Caldilineaceae; genus Caldilinea. The sequence goes on along the minus strand of DGFH01000380.1, from coordinate 14,425 downwards.
ACGCCGACCTTCCCTTTCGACTCGCCACTGCCAACACCCCTGAGCACGCCGACGCCAACAGCCACCGCCACCGCCACATCGACGGCGACGTCCACGCCCACATCCACGCCCACCCCAACACAAGACCTGGCGAGCGCGGTGTTGCAAGTCTCACCGTTGCGAGTGGCGCCCGACGACCGCCCGCTCAACAACACCGGCGCCCTCCTCTGGCTCGTCGCCGCCCTCGGCCTCGTCCTCGTCGGCGCCCTCATCATGATGGTGAAAAAGTGATCCCTGACGCGTGACGTGTGACGCCTGACGTGTGATGTGATTTCCACCAACAATTTCTTACCGAACGCGCGTTCCATGATTTGATTTTGGTTTGCGCTGCGCGGTACAATATCCGTTATGCCTTTGACCTTGCATGCTGCCTGGCTCCCAGATGACGAGCCATTTTTTGACGGAACACTCTTTTTTTGGGCGGAATCACTCGAATTTCCGGCGCCGGCCCGCATCGAAGCCGCCGCTGCAACACCCATTGGCAGCCTGGGCGGGCGCCAGCGCCCGCCCAAAACGCCTTCGCATCCCGGCCAACTGGCGATCAACCAGTTGCGCACATTAATTGCAGAAGAGCTGCCACAGCTTCCTGTCCAGGCGATGCAGCCGGCCAACGCTACGGTCTGGCTGCCCAGCCACGACGGCGTGCCGCTGGCGCGACGGAGCGTCCTGCACGCCACCGATAAGGAACACGCCCGGCATGACGTGGTGCAGCTTGCCATGTGGCAGGTGACAGGGTTGACGCTGGGTGCGCTCGATGCGCTCAAGTTCCTGACGCGCACGCGCCGCCAGCGGCCAACCCCGCCGGGTGGCGAGGCGGCGCATCGGCTGCGCCTGGGCAACGACACCCTCTATTGGAGCAACGCCGCCAAGTTTGCGCTGGAAATGCTAATCGGCCAGCATTATGTCCCGGCGCTGCGGCGCAACGGCGCCACCGGGCTATATGCCATCTGGCGGCCGGCGCTGCTCGACGATCGCCTGCGGCGGCGTTTCGAGGCGCTGATCGAGACAATGCCGCCTGTCTGCCGCGCCTACAACCTTGAGCAAACCGCCGATGCGCCTTCACCCTACGACCTGACCGAACATTTTGTGGCGACGGTGGTGGATGCCGCCATCCGCACGTGGGGCAACGGCGACGCACACACGGCCACAACGCCAGCGCTGCAGTGGGTGAACCAGTTGCGTGCGCCCACTCCCTTTCTGCCGCTGCCGCCGCAACCCGCCTTTCGCTTTGTGCAGGAATGGCAGGCGTGGATCGATCAGTTGCATATCTCCAGCGACGCGAACTTCCGCATCACCTTCGAATTGGTCGAGCCGGATCAACCGGCGCACTCTGCTGGCATGACCGGGGCGCTGGGTGCAGCCGAGCTCGGATTGCCGGCGGAGCGGCAGCACTGGACGCTGCGCTATTATCTACAGGCACGCGACGATCTGCGTCTGCTCATCCCCGCTGAACAGGTGTGGGCGGCGCATAGCAGCCAGCTGCGCTTTGGCAATCGCCGCGTCGACCGTCCACAGGAAAGGCTGCTGGCCGGGTTGGGTGCGGCCAGCCGGCTCTTCGCCCCCATCGAACGCAGCCTGCATGCTGCGCGCCCCGACCTAGCGATCCTGACGCCGGCCGAGGCGCATCAATTCCTGCGCGAGGCGGCGCCACTGCTGGAAAACAACGGGTTCGGCGTGCTGCTGCCGGAATGGTGGAGTTTGCGCCAACGCACGCGGCTCGGTCTGCGTCTGCGACTGGCGGCGGATGAGGACGCACTGTGGCGCAGCGATGACGAGCACAGCGCCGACCTGCCGGAGGCGACGTTGCGACGTCTGTCGGTGCGCTTCACCTGGGAACTGACGTTGGGCAGCGAGCGCGTCAGCCAGGCCGACTTCGAAGCGTTGACGGCGCACAACACACCGCTCCTCAAACTGCGCGACCGCTGGATCGAACTCGACCCCCAGCAAGTGCGCGTTGCCAAACGTTTCCTGGCCGAACGTCAGGCGTCGGGCGAAATGTCGCTGCTGCAGTCGATCCGCATGGCGCAAGCTTATCTGGAGCAATTTGGCGACCGCGCGCTCAAGCCGGGGCTAACGCACAACCAGGATGCGTTCGCTACGCCAGCAGAGAATGAAGCAGAGAATGAAGCAAAAACTGTGCTGCCACTGGAGGCTGTCGACGTCGATGGCTGGCTACAGCAGGTATTGGAGCATCTGCGCACTCAAAAACAAGTCGCAGAACTCCACGAACCACCTGGCTTTGTCGGCGAACTGCGCCCCTACCAGCGTCGCGGCGTCGGCTGGCTGGCCTATCTGCGCCGGCTAGGGCTGGGCGCCTGCCTGGCCGATGACATGGGGCTGGGCAAGACCATCCAGGCGATTGCCATGCTCCTGCACGAACGTTGCACTGTGGCCGACGCGCCCAACGGCGCCGTTGCACCATCGCGCCACCCGCCCGCACTGCTGATCTGCCCGACCAGCGTCGTCGCCAACTGGCGCCGCGAAGTGGAACGTTTTGCGCCGGGGCTGCGCATCCTGGTGCATCATGGCGGCGGGCGGCTCGATGGCGACGACTTCCTGGCGACAGTGGGAGTCAGCGATCTGGTCATTACCAGCTATGGCACAGCGCGCCGCGATATCGAGTTGTTGCGCCAATGCACCTGGAGCGACCTGATCCTCGACGAGGCGCAGAATATCAAGAATCCTGGCGCCAAACAGTCGCAGGCAGTGCGGCGCATCGTGGCGCACAACCGGGTGGCGCTGACCGGCACGCCGGTGGAAAATCACCTGACCGAATTGTGGAGCGTGCTCGAATTCCTGAATCCGGGCTATCTGGGCAGCCATGAGCACTTCCGTCAACAGTTCATGATTCCGATCGAACGCTACAACGATGACGACCGCGCTCGCGAGCTGCGCCGCCTGGTCCAACCATTTCTGTTGCGCCGCCTCAAATCCGACCCGACGATCATCTCGGATTTACCGGAAAAGAACGAGATGGTCGTTTACTGCTCGCTGACGCAGGAACAGGCGGCGCTCTACGAAACCACCGTCCACGAGGCGCTGACAACGTTAGAACGAACCGATGGCATCCAGCGGCGCGGTCTGGTGTTGAGCCTGCTGACGCGGCTCAAGCAAATCTGCAATCATCCGGCGCACTTCCTCAAGCAGGAAGGCCCGTTGCGGCAGCGTAGCGGCAAGCTCGAACGGCTCACCGAAATGTTGGAAGAAGCGCTTTCGGTCGGCGATCATGCGCTGATCTTCACCCAGTTCGTGGAGATGGGAACGCTGTTGCAGCGGCATCTGGCCGAACGGCTGCAGACCGATGTGCTCTTTTTGCACGGCGGCACGTCCGCGTCGCAGCGTGATCAGATGGTGCAGGCCTTCCAGCGCGACGACGGCCCGCCGATCTTTGTGTTAAGTCTGCGGGCGGGTGGCTCCGGCTTGAACCTGACGCGCGCCAATCATGTCTTTCACTTCGATCGCTGGTGGAATCCTGCTGTCGAGAATCAAGCCACTGACCGCGCCTTCCGCATTGGGCAGCGACGCAACGTCCAGGTGCACAAATTCGTCGTCGCCGGCACGCTGGAGGAGCGCATCAACGCCATCCTGGAAAGCAAACAGTCGCTGGCGGAGACGATTGTCGGCAGCGGCGAAGCCTGGCTCACCGAGCTCAACACCGACGAACTGCGCGAGATTCTGATGTTGCGTCACGAAACGTTGGACGAGTAAGGAGGACGGATGGCGGTCAACACGCTGGCGCATAACACGGCGCAGCCGGCAGCCGGCGGCGCATGGTGGCAACGCCGCTGGACGAAATTCATGCAACAACTGGGCGTCTCGACCGAGCCGGCGGCGCTGCGCGGTTTGCGCGTCAAACGGCTGGAGGTGCAGCCAGGATTGCTGCAAGCGCAGGTGGTCGAGCGCGACAATGGCGTCACCCTGGTCGAAGTGCGTTTCCCCACCCTGAGCGACGTGCAGTGGGAAGGCATCATCAACGCGCTGGGCAGCCAGGCGCTCTTCGTGGCCCAATTGCTGGCCGGCAATATGCCTGCCGAGATCGAGCAGGTCTTTACCGACGCCGGCAGCTGGCTATTGCCAGCCACCGCCGCCGAGTTAGAACAACTTTGCACGCCAGCCGGAGGCAAAACCGCGCCTGCCGATGGCGCCTGCCGCCCCTTGATCGCCGCCTACGTGCAGTTAGGGGAAATGGTGACCGAAGACCCGTGGTTGCTGTTGCGGCTGCGTGGGCGCGACCGCGAGCAGGTGTTGGCCGCGCTGCAAGAAAAACGCAACCGCGAAGTGCAGGTGTTGGCGGTGCAATCCGCGCCGCCGCCGGTGCAACCTGCTGCTGAACCCGCGTTTTACACCCCGCCGTTGCACAACGCACAGGCCGAAACCGCGGCCGTCGTCCGGCTCGACGCCCACATTGCCGATTTCTGGGGACGGCGTAAACTACTGGAGGATGTCCATTATCACCTGGCGCAGCCGGCAGTCGAACTGGCGCTCTTACGTCGGCTTGGCCCCATCAACACTACAGACGACGGCAATGCAGCCTACGCCCAGTTGCAGGCTGTTTATCACCGCGTCACACGCCGCGCCTGGGACATGGCCTTTACGCCCGATGAAGAGTTGATTCCCGACGAGAGCGACCCTGCGGAGAACAATGGATGAGCGACGAGGCGTCTGTCATCGCACGCATTGCCCATGATGTACGCGCCAGCGGCGTAGAAGCCGGCGACATCTTGCTGGTGCACGCATCGCTGCGCGCGCTGGGCTTCGTGCCCGGGGGCGCGCCGACCGTGATCGCCGGGCTGCAGCAGGCGCTCGGTCCCGCTGGCACGCTGCTGATGCCCGCCCTCAGCTACGCCACCGTAACGCCCGCGCATCCCTACTTTGATCTGACAGAGACCCCTGCGAATGTCGGCGTCATTGCCGAGACCTTCCGCCGCACACCGGGCGTTCAGCGCAGCCTGCATCCGACGCATTCGGTGTGCAGCAGCGGGCCAGCCACAGCTGCGCTGTTGGCTGCGCACGGCGACGACCGCACCCCTTGCGGCCAACACTCTCCCTTTCGCTTGTTGCCCACTTTTCGCGGCAAAATTCTGATGTTAGGTTGCGGCTTGCTTCCCAACACATCCTTTCACGCCATCGAAGAGCTGGTCAATCCACCTTACTTATTCGGCGCACCGCTTGACTACACCCTGGTGGACGGCAACGGTGTGCGCACGGTGAGGCGCTATACGCCGCATGGCTTCGCCGGGGTGCGCCAGCGCTACGACCGCATTGCGACGCAGCTAATCTCACCTGCGCTGCGGGTCGGCCAGGTGTTGGCGGCGCGCGTCTATCTCTTTGATGCGGCTGCCATGTGGGAAGCCGCCCTTGCCGCGCTGCAGGCTGACCCCTACGCCTTTGTCGAGTTTGTGGAGGAGAGCGACCGCGCCTCGACGCCGGGCGGAAGCTAGAGTGTGGAGAAGGGTGCGGTGCAAGGGGTGACGCCGGCAGCCTCTCTTGCCTCAGTGTCGCTGTCATGCGACATGGCGTTGCCCTGGGGCGGCGCCTTATTCACTCCGTTCCGCCACGAAGATCACCGTCGGCGGAATGTGGCGCAACGCCGACAGCGGATCGTCGTCGGGCCAGATGTCGTCCAGCATCTCTGTGGGCGGCGCTGGCTCCAGCAGGCGCAGCAAGCGAAAGCCCGCCGCCGTCAACATCTCGATCCACGCCGCAAAAGTGTGATGATAAGAATGCATCCATACGCCGGTGTCGGCGAAGGTCCAGGCCATTGGGCTGGCGTCGAAGTAACTGCGCGCCGGGTAGAGGGTGACATCCTGCTCGACAGCGTCGAAGAAGCAAGCGCGGAAGGGGTGATCCAGGCTGAAGACAAGCCGACCGTGCGGGCGCAACACACGCGCACACTCGCCCAGGCAGCGCGGCATGTCGGCGACATACTGGAACGCGTAGACACTGAAGACTATGTCCCACGCGCCATCGGCGAAGTGGTGCAGATCGTCCGCTGCGCCGCGCACGAACTCGACGGCGACGCCTTCCGCCGCCGCCAGCGCACGCGCATAGTCAAGTTGGGCGTCGCTCAGGTCGATGCCAGCAGCGATGGCGCCCTGCCTGGCGAAGGCGATGCTGCACTGTCCGCCGCCACAGCCAACCTCCAGAATGCGGCGCCCGCGCACGTCGCCCAGCAAGCGCAACTCATTTTCAAGTGGCGCCCACGGGCCGTAGTGCGCGCTGTGGGTGGAGATGGCGTGACGGCGTTGATAATCGGCTGACGCTCGATTCCACGCCGCACGCATGTCGATGCGCTTCATGCTGGCTCGTCATCCAAAAGCTGACAACTTTCCAACTGCTTCTCAAACAAACGGCGCCAGCATGACCGTAGCCAGGAACGGGCACACGCAACTCAACGCAAAGGCGATGACGCCCAGGATCAAGAAGAGCCTGGCCGCTGCGCGATCCTCTGGCGCCGGCTTGCCGCGGTAGACAAAAAAGAGCACGATGCCGGCGATCGGCACCAGAAAGGACACGATGTAAAAGACGACCTTCAGCCCTGGCGACAATTCCGGTTGACCAACGCCAGCGTCAGCGCCGCCATACCATTGCGCCGGTTGCAGCGGTTGTGCCTCCATCCTGTCCGACGCCGCAGGGTCTGGCGTCGTCGTTCGTTCCGTTGGGTGCGACAGCGACGGCATGGTCGGCGGCGGGGTTGGCGGCGGCGGCGCGGCGGGCGTCCAACGCTCCATCACCGCGTCGTAGACATGCCATTGCCCGCTGTCACGCGCCTTCGCCCACCAGCGTCCCACTTCATCCTGAATCATCAGGCTGCGCAACGCATCGTCAAACTCCTCGGCAGAAAGCGCACCGGCGTCGAATTGCTGTTTCAACTCCCGGTAGCGTTGGTCAACTTCGGCAAAGGTCATGCTTGCTTCCTCCTGGTAGGTGGTGTTCAAGATTTGATGGCGCTTACAGCGGGCCGTAGATGGCGCTATACTTGGTGCGCAGGTAGGTGAGATAGGGCGCCAGCGTCAACGGCTGACCGGTGACGCGCGTCAGCAATTCCTGTGCGGTGTACCTGGCGCCGTGGCAGTAGATGTTTTCGCGCAGCCAGGTGTGCAGTGTGGCGAAGCGCCCGGCGCCAATTTCATCCTCGATCTCTGGATGTGCAGCCAGCGCTGCTGCGTAGAATTGTGACGCCATGATGTTGCCCAACGCGTAGCCCTGGAAACTTCCCCCAATCGGCCCGCCAAACCAGTGGACATCTTGCATCACGCCGTCGCGATCGTCCGGCGCGTACACGCCCAGATTCTCGTGATAGCGCGCGCGCCAGGCTTCCGGCAGGTCGTCGATAGTCAGCTTGCCTTCCAGCAATTCTAGCTCCAGGCCGAAGCGGATGATGACATGCAGATTATAGGTGACTTCGTCCGCCTCCGTGCGGATCAGCGACGGCTTCACGCGGTTGACAGCGCGGTGGAAGGCCTCCACATCGACATCAGCCAGTTGCTCTGGAAAGGCGGCCTGCAGGGCAGGAAAGTAATGCTCCCAAAAGCGCCGGCTGCGCCCGACGATATTTTCCCACAGGCGCGACTGGCTTTCATGGACGCCTGCCGACGCCCCGGTGTCCAGAGCGGTCGAAGCGTAAGCCGCGTCGATGCCCTGCTCATAGAGGGCGTGGCCCGCCTCGTGCATGGTGCTAAAGAGAGCGTTGCCCAGATCATATTCATCGATGCGCGTCGTAATCCGCACATCGTCGTGGGCGAACTTGGTCATGAAGGGGTGGTGAGTCTCATCCTGACGCCCGCGCGCAAAATCGTAGCCAAACGCGCGAATGATCGGCTCGCCAAAGGCAATTTGCTGCAGCTTGGGGTAGTGACGGTGCAGGAAGCTGTCGTTGACGGGCGGGCGTTGGCTGATGGTCGCCACCAGCGGCGTCAGCGCCTGGCGCAGTTCCTCGAAGAGTGGGCGGATCGTCGCCACCGTCATTCCCTCGTCGGCAAAGTCGATCAAGGGGTCGGCGATGTGGGCGCAGCCGGGGAAGAACTCTGCCAGTTGACGGCTCATGTCCAGGGTCTTCTGCAGGTAGGGGCGCACGGCGGCGAAATCATCTTGCGGGCGCGCCGCCACCCACGCCATATACGAGTTGGCGGTGTGCTCGGCAAATTCAGCGGCAAAGGCGGCGGGGACGCGGGTGGAGCGTTCGTAGATTTTGCGCATCACACGCAATTGAGCGACGTCGTCAGCGTCGGCAGGCAGCGACTCGGCGTAAGGCTGCAATACATCCAGCAGTCGACCGATGGCGGGATCGGTGCGGCGTTCATGCGCCAGCCGTTCGAGCAAAGCCAGTTGCCGCCCGCGCACACTGCCCCCACCGACCGGCATATAAGTGCTCTGATCCCAACTCAGCAACGCGGCGATCCCGGTCAGATCGTAAATCTCCTGCCAGCGTGCGAATAGCTCATTCCGTTGCGACTGCCACACAGCGTCCACATTGACTCCTTTGTTTCTACATGACTTGATAACTGCGTGTGATTCGCACGCAGCGGACTGGCTGTGTGCGGGTGGTTCGGCTCCCCATTATACCAGACACTCTTTGCAATATTTGTGCAATCCCGCCCCTTGTGCTTTGGCAAATCGCGCCGGTCGCGGCTATACTGGACAGGATAATCAAACGAATCTTCTGATTCGACTGCATAGAAAAGAAAATTGTGTGAATCGAGGCGCGGTGACACGCTGCGCCGGTAGTGTTCGGGAGGACATGGAAATGAGCGAACAAGAATTGGTTCAGGCCCCAGAGGTGAGCGCACCGACCCAGGAACAAACGCCCGTTGCGACAGTGGAAACAAAAGCTGCGGCGTCAGCCACTGAGTCCACTGGCGAGGGTGGGCCAGTCGTCAAACTGCTCAGCGTCGGGCAGGCGCTGCAGGGTACGGTCAAGCGCATCACCGAGTTTGGCGCCTTCGTGGATATCGGCGTCGGACGTGACGGCCTGGTGCACATTTCCGAACTGTCGACCACACGCGTAGCGAAGGTGTCGGATCTGCTCAAAGAAGGGCAGCAGGTCACCCTCTGGATTAAGAAGCTGGATCGCGATCGCAACCGCATCAGCCTCACCATGATCGAACCGGGCAAGCGCACGATCCGCGACTTGCAGGTCGGCGAAGTGGTGGAAGGCACCGTCACGCGCATCCTTCCCTACGGCGCCTTCATCGACATCGGCGTCGGGCGCGATGCGTTGCTGCATGTGCGCGAGATGGCCGAGGGTTTCGTCGCCAAGCCGGAAGATGTGGTGAAACCAGGGGACACGGTCGAGGTGCGCATCATCGAG
>DGFH01000380.1:0-5004 GCA_002391565.1 Anaerolineales bacterium UBA3905 | reverse complement strand
GATGTGGTGAAACCAGGGGACACGGTCGAGGTGCGCATCATCGAGGTCGCCCGCCGGCGCAACCGCATCGATGTGAGCATGAAGGGTTTGCGCCCGGAGCCTGAACCGGCGCCACGTCAGGAGGAAGAGGCGCAGGCGCCAGCGCCGGTGGAAGAGGAACCTGAATACGAAGATCGCTTCGCCGATGTCGAAGCGCTGACGACGATGCAACTGGCTTTCCTCAAGGCGCAGGAACGCAGCGGCGTCGTGCTGCCCACCAGCAAGGGCAAAAAGCAAAAGCGCCACCAGGCGCACAACAAGCGCGCAGCGCAGGACGACATCATCGCGCGCACACTCAGTACACAAAGCAAGAAATAGACGCACGCTTCCACAGTGCATCCAGGGTGATGGCGCCAGCCGTCACCCTTTTTGTTTTGGCGCGTTGCAGGCTATGGTATGATGCAGCCAAATCCACCAACCCATTGATAGGAAAGATGGCAGCATGGAGATCAAAGGCAAAGTAGCGCTGGTGACAGGGGGCGCCGTGCGCGTGGGACGGGCGATCACGTTGATGCTGGCGGCGGCGGGCGCACACGTCGCCATCAACTACAATGCATCGGCGGCAGGAGCCGAGCAGACGGCGGCGACAGCGCGTGAGCTGGGCGTCGAGGCCATGATCGTGCAGGCAAATGTCGCCGACCTCGCGGGGGTGCAGCGCATGACCGACGCTGTGCTTGCGCGCTTTGGCGGCGTTGACATTATCGTCAACAGCGCCAGTGATTTTGGGCAGATCGACTTTCCCACCAACGACCTGGCGACCTGGCAGCGCGTGACGCGCGTCTCCATCGACGGCACATTCTATGTCTGCAACACGCTGGCGCCCTCGATGCTGGCGCGTGGGGGCGGCGTGATCGTCAACGTTATTGATCTGTCCGCCTGGCGCCCCTGGCGACGTTTTACGGCGCACGCGGTCGGCAAGGCAGGCATGCTGGCGCTCACCCGGCAGATGGCGCTTGAGTTGGCGCCCACAATCCGCGTCAATGCGGTGGCGCCCGGCCCGGTGCTCCCCCCCGACAACCACCGCCCCGAAGAGGCCGAGCGCGTCGCCCAGCTTACCTTGCTGAAACGCTGGGGCCAGCCGGAAGATGTCGCCGGCGCCGTGCGCTACCTGATTGAAGCGGAATACGCCACCGGCTCAGTCGTCGTGGTCGATGGCGGTGAGCACTTGCTATAGGAGGCGAGCATGATCATTACCCGGCGCGAACTAGAGGAGCGTGAACGGCTGACGTTGGCGCCCTACGCCATGTACAACAGCGCCGGGCGCGGGCGACGCTATCCGGAAACGCCGCACCCCTACCGGCTCGACTATCAGCGCGACCGCGATCGCATCATCCACACCACAGCCTTTCGCCGTCTGGAATACAAAACACAGGTCTTCGTCTACTCCGAAGGCGACCATTATCGCAACCGTCTCACCCACAGCATCGAGGTCGCCCAGATCGGCCGCACGCTGGCGCGCGCCCTCGGCTGCAATGAAGACCTGACCGAAGCGATCTGCCTGGCGCATGATTTGGGACACCCGCCTTTCGGTCATGTGGGCGAAGAGACGCTCAACCACCTGATGCACGCACATGGCGGCTTCGATCACCAGCGCCAGACTTATCGCATCCTCACCGAGCTAGAGCATCGCTATCCGGATCATCCCGGCCTCAATCTCACCTACGAAGTGCTGGAGGGCGTGGTCAAACATGACACCGACTACGACGTGGTGGACGCGCGCGATTATCATCCCGAAGAGCGCGGCACCCTCGAATGCCAGTTGAGCAATCTGGCCGACGAGATCGCCTACAACACCAGCGACCTGGATGATGGCCTGCGCAGTGGCATCCTCAATGCAGAGCAGATCAAGACGCTGGCAGTGGCGCAGCGCACGCTGGCGTCCCTGGGCATGACGCCGGATGTTGACCTGCGTGAGGATCAGGCGCGCTATCGGTTCATCCGGCGGTTGGTGGGCATCGAGGTGAGCGACGTGATCGCGGCGACAGCACAAGTCATCGCCGATGCTGGCATTGTCACCCTGGCCGATCTGCGCGCACATCCCGAAAATGTTGCGAGCTATTCGGCGGCGCTCAGCGAGGAAAACCGCGAGTTGAAGCGTTTTCTGTTCCAGCACTTCTATCGCCATTACCGCGTTGTGCGCATGGCAATGAAGGCGGCGCGCACCCTCACCAGCCTTTTCGAGGCCTATCTCAGCGAGCCGCGCCAGTTGCCGCCAGAGACGCAACAGCGCGTTGCCGCTGGCGGCGTCGAATTGCCGCGTGCGGTCTGTGACTACCTGGCAGGCATGACCGACCGCTACGCCGTGCAGGAGCATCGACGCCTCTACGATATGGAAGAGCGCGCCTGAACCTCCCTTCGCAGCTTCGCTATCTTTGACGCAAAGCCGCAACGACGCAGAGAAAACACCTCAAAACATTCTTGATGGCACTCCTCTGCGATCCTCTGCGTCGCCGCGTCAAACTGTCATCCTCTTTAAACAATCTCTCAGAGCTTCTTCTTGAGCTCCAGATCGAGATCGAGGCGTGAGAAGATGCCTTCCTCCGTATAGCGTACATCGGTGATCGTACAGAGCAGGACGAACTGGCGCGCCTCCAGTTGCAGGGTTGTTTTGGGTTGCGCCACGACTGGCCCCAGCCTGTCTTTCTCGCGCTCGAAGTGCTTGCGCAGGTGCGTGTCGGCGTACTCGCTGAGCAGGGCGCGATTCACCGTCACCATATGTTTTTCGTCAGATTTGTCGAAGATATAGACCTCGATCGCCACGACCTGCTCCGGGTCGTTGTTGAGCATGCCGTAACGGTCGCTGACGCCGACGCCAAACTCCCCCAGATAGCTCTCATCCGGCGCGGTGATGTTGCGCGTGAAATGATAATGTTCCATGCCAGCGCTGAAGTGCGTTGTGACCCGATCGACCACCGGGTAACGCTCGATGCGCCCGGCGCCAGCCACCCACCCCATCGTCGCGGCGCCGGGACGTTGACCAACTGCAGTGGCGACGCCTGTCTCGGGCGGCGTCGGTGTGGCTGCGCCAGCTGTGGCCGGCTCGCTGACGAACGCGCCGGCGGGTGGCACAGCCACCGAAGGCGCAAACGTCTGGCTGCTGCGCGTCGCTGGTGACGCCGCTGGAGGCGTGGCTGGGGACACGGTCGGATAGGTGGGGTCTTCTGGCTCGAAGGGCGGCGCCACGGCTGTCGCCGGCGGCTGGACAGGCGTCACCTTGGTGGCGGCGGCCTGAGCCGCCGCGTAGGGCGGCGGTGTTGTCCGTTCCGGCGTTGCGCTGCCGCCATACGGCGGGATTGGCGGCGTTGCACTTTGCGTCAACGGGCCGATGACGGGCGCCGGTCGTGGCGTCGAGCGCAAACGTTTGTAGAGCAGCCAGCCCAAATACCCGCCGATCCCCAACGCAACGACGCCGAGCAAAATTCCAAACCAGTTCCAGCCGCCATCGTCTACAGTTGGAGGGGACGCAGCGGCGCTGGCTGACGGCGTGGCGACTACCTCCGTCGCAGTGGTAGGCAGCGCTGTGACCGGCGCCCCCAGCGCCGACGCCAGCGCCGCCAGGTTGGCGACTTGCTGGCCGCCCGTCGCCTGTGCGCTGTAGGCGGTCAACGCCGCGTCAAAGAGCGCTGACAGATCGTCGCCAAAGGCCGCCAGGCGCTGCTTTGCCAGCGCCAACGCCGCTGGCGTGCTACTGGCGGCATACGCATCGGCGACCGCGCTGACGTAGTCGATCTGAGCCTCCCGGCTCAAGGTGTTGGGAGCGCCGCCCTGCCAATCCACCGGCCACCACACCCAACCAATCAGCAACCCCAAAATGAGACCGGCGACGGCGCCCACGATGACCCAGAGCGCTTCCTTGCGGTTGATCTGCACAGATCGAAGACGATCCAGCCAGGATTGGTATGACATCGGCGACTCCTTCTTGATGGACAGTGGCGGCGTCGGCTTGACGTTCGCGTTACAACAACTCGGTGCGCCCCTGGGCGCGCAGGCGATCGACGACCTCTTTGACGCGCTGCATGTTGTTCTTGTCGCCAATCAACAAGGTGTCGCCCGTATCGACGACGACCAGATTATTGACGTTGACCAGCGCTACCAGACGTTTGTCACTGTAAACGATATTGTGACAGCTGTCCAGGAGCAGGACTTCACCACGCGCAATGCTGTTGCCCTGCTCATCCTGTTCGAGCACCGTCTCCAGTGCATCCCAACTGCCGACATCGTTCCAGCCCGCTTTGAGCGGCACGACAGCAACCTTTTGCGCCCCCTCCATGACGGCATAGTCGATGCTGATGCTTGGCATCTCCGGCCAGACTGCTTCCAACACGGCCTGCGCTTCGGCAGTGCCCAACACAGCGTCAATGCGTTCCAAACCGGCATAGAGCGTTGGCGCCTGGCGCGCCAGCTCGTTCAACATCGTATCGACGCGGCTCACAAAGATGCCGCCATTCCAGTAATAACCGCCATCCGCCAGAAATTGTTCGGCCGCCGCGCGTTTTGGCTTCTCCAGAAAGCGCTCGACGCGATAAGCTGGCAGATCGCTGCCGGTGGAAAGCAATTCGCCGCGTTTGATGTAGCCATAGCCGGTGTGTGCATGGGTCGGCTCAATGCCCAATGTGACGATGAAGCCCTTCTGCGCCACATCGCCGGCGCGGCGCAGCGCTGCGCGAAAGCGGTCGGCGTTGAGGATCACGTGATCCGCCGGCAGGATGGCCATCACGGCCTCTGGATCGTGGCGGCGTAGATGCAGACAGGCCAACCCGATAGCGGGCGCCGTGTTGCGGCCGCTAGGCTCCAGCAGAATATGGTCGGCTGGCATTTGCGGCAATTGCGCGGCAGTCAATCCGGCGTAGGCGGCGCCGGTGACAACATACAGGTCGGCGCCGGCGACTACGCCTTCGAGCCGCTGCGCTGTTTCCTGGATCATGGTCAGCCCGCTGCCCGTGATGTCGCTGAACCTGTCTCTTA
>DGFH01000216.1:2441-15598 GCA_002391565.1 Anaerolineales bacterium UBA3905 | reverse complement strand
ATGCTGGTGCGCTGGATGACAAAGTTGTTGCGTTCGGCAACAGTACCGTAACTCAGGCGCGGAAACCACAGCAGCGGTGCAGAAATCACACGCCCGTCGGCAAGACCGACGATCAGCTCGTCATCCGTCACCTCGACGTCGATGATTTCAGCGCGCGCCAACCGTGCTTTTAGCAACTCAAGCTCTTGCGCAATGCTCATCCCATGCCTCCTGCAGTAACGTTCTGTTTGCAACGATGATGCGTTCGATTTCTCGCAGCTCTTTGCCGCGGAATCCGTAACTATCCTCTAGCAAGACTGGCTCCAGCCAGAACTTTGCGCGTTTGTTGTCACGCTGCACGTGAATGTGACGTGGCTCGTCACAATCGTATGACCAGAAATGAAAGCGATATGGGCCGCTGATCAATACGGTTGGCAACTTATGCCCTCAAAAGGTTCTTACCTTACATAGTATAACGCAAGAGCTGGCCTTTACGCGGCAACACCGGATTTACTCTACCGTCGTCCTAAAGATCGGCGCTCGCTCCCAGTTCATCGCCTGCAACTCGCTCTCCACGTAGCGCAACACAGCATCTTCCAGCGCCTGCGGATAGGTGAAGGCGTGGCGCGCCGCCAGCAGCGGCCCGTGGTTGCGGATCACGCCCGCCAGCGCCATGTGCGCCATCACCAGGCTCTCGCTGTTCAGCCCCTGCAGGTCAAGTGCAGCCTCCAGTTCGGCGCGGCGCTCGTCGCCGAGATAGGTGTTAAGCACCTTGACGCCGCGGTCGCGCGGCCGCCCGTAGCCCGTCATCAGGATGTCGGTGACGAGGGCAAGCTCCACATTCAGCCCTGTGAAGGCAACCAGCAGCTCGCGCCGCCCGATGACAGCAGGCAGCAGCGCAATGCAACGCCAGAACTCCTCGATCTGGACAAGCAAATTGGCGGCGACCTGCGTGCTATCCGGCGCCGTCTCCTGAGGCACGGCAAAGTGGAGCACACCATCCCGATCCAGCAGCACCTTATGCTTCGCTGGATCCAGCACAGGCGGCGCCGCATGTAGCCAGATGTCGATGCGCAGCCCGGCACTGGTCAGCGCATTGATCATCTGCCCGTCGAAGAGCAGCTTGTAGAGCACCAGCGGACGCAGCGCCTCCAGCCAGGCGCGCGCCTCACGACGAAATGCGTCTACGTCGCTCAACAGGAGATGCAGATCGACGTCGGAGTAGCGATCCGCTCGTCCGCTGCCCAGGCTGCCCGCCAACCACGCAGCCCGCACATTCGGATCGCTGACAAGCCGAGGCGGCAAGTCGGCAAGAAAGTCATGCTGCATTCGCATAGGAGCGCTCCAGCAACTCGACGACATGCAGCACCGTCGCCCGCAGCCCGCCACGCTTGACGCCGTAGATCATTTGCATGTAGCAGCCGGTGTTTGCAGCCACGATGATGCCCGGATTGACCGCACGGATGTCAGCCAGCTTGGCGTCGAGCACCTGATTCGCCATCTCCGGCTGTAACAGATTGTAGATGCCAGCGCTGCCACAGCACATGTCCGGCTGCGCCAATTCGACCAGCTCAATGCCGGGGATGGTGCGCAGCAGCGCCCGCGGTTGCTTGCTGATCTTCTGCCCGTGGCGCAGATGGCACGAATCGACGTAGGCGACGCGCGCCTGGACGTAGCCGGTCGGCGGGTTGTGCAGATGATCGACCAGAAACTCGCTGATGTCTTTGACCTTTGCCACGAAGGCACGGGCGCGCACGGCGTAAACAGGATCGTCTGCCAGCAGATGGTCGTAGCCCTTGAGCGCCGCGCCACAGCCACCCGCGTTGTTGATGATCGCTGCAAACTCGTCAGCGGGAAATGCATCGATGTTCTGGCGCGCCAGCGTCTGCGCAAAGGTGACGTCGCCGCTGTGCAGCGCCGCCGCGTTGCAACACGTTTGCGCTGCGGGGAAGTGGACTTCGTAGCCGTTGCGTTGGAGCACGCGCACCGTGGCGCGGTTGACGCCAGCCAGAAACGCGTCCTGTACACAGCCGGTAAAAAAGGCAACTTTGCCACGTCTGGGAGCAAGCGCCGGCGCCGGACGCGACAGATCAAGAAAGTCGAGATCGATCGGTGGCGCCATCCCCTCCATCGTCGTCAACGCTGGCGGCAGGCTGGGCAGCACGCGCTGCGCAATCTTCGTCAGCCCCAGCCGCTGGTAGAGCCACAAACCTCGCGCCAGCAGCCGCAGACGTTTGCGGTGCGGCATCAGCTCGCGCAAACCGAAGCGCTGGATGATGTGAGAGAGGCGAGAAGCAAGCGGCGCAGAGTGAAGGCTGGCAGCGGCTGTGCTCTGCGGCGTCGCAGCTGTCGCCCCTCGCTCCTCGCCCCTCGCCCCTGCCAATGCCGCTTTCGCCGTCTCCAGCAGCAGCCCATATTGCACACCCGATGGACACGCCGTTTCGCAGGCGCGACAACCGAGACAGAGGTCGATGTGCTCTTGAAATGCGCCGTCGAGCGCGATGCGCCCGTCCGCCGCTGCCCGCATCAACGCAATGCGCCCGCGCGGGCTGTCCATCTCAAGCTGGTTGATGCTGTAAGTCGGGCAGGCAGGCAAGCAGAGGCCGCAGTGAATACACTGATCCAGCTGGCGGCGGAAATCTGGCTGGGCGAATCGTGTGTGGTGGAACATGCCTTGCAATTATCGAGGATTGCTCCGTAATTGGCAAGGCATTCTCTGAAGGGTGCTCCTCTGCCTGTCTCCCCTCTTCTATCTCAATTTTCCCTCTTGGAGCAGCGTGCTATAATGCCCACAATGTCGAGTGGGGACGCGCGCATTCAGAATGCTGTAGTGGATGATTCGCTGGCGGCTTTTGTCGAGCTGGCGCGTACACGGCGTTCGATTCGCCGTTATACACCCAAACCGGTGGGGGCTGCACTGCTCGAAACGTTGCTAGAAGCAGCGAATTGGGCGCCTTCCGCACATAATCGTCAGCCGTGGCGCTTTTGTGTGGTGCAATCGGCGGCGATGAAAGCCGCCTTGAGCACACAAATGGCGGAAGCCTGGCGCAGTGACCTGGCTGGCGACGGCGCAGACCCGGTGGAAATTGATCGCCGCATTGCTATCAGCCAGGCGCGACTGACTGGGGCGCCGGTGTTGATTGTGCCGTGCGTCACCCTGGAAGAGATGGATGTCTACCCAGACCCGGTGCGTCGCCAGGCCGAGTGGACGATGGCCGTGCAGAGCGTCGCGCTCGCCTGCCAGAACCTGTTGCTGGCTGCTCATGCCGCTGGCCTGGGGGCATGTTGGATGTGTGCACCGCTCTTTGCGCCGGCGCTGGTGCGTCAGGTGTTGGATTTGCCTGAAACGTGGCAACCGCAGGCGATCTTGACGCTTGGCTATCCTGCTGAAGTGAAAGCGCGGACGCGTGCACCGATCACAGAACGTGTTGTGTGGAGATGACCCGTGAACGAAGCGCCAGCCTCGACTTCATCCCAACCGCATCGCAATGGTCGCCTACCTGACGATTGGCGCGTGGTGGCGCTGGCAGGCGGCGTGGGCGGCGCCAAGCTGGCGACAGGTTTGCAAACCGTGTTGCCACCCGGCGCATTGACCGTCATCGTCAACACAGGCGATGACTTCGAGCATTGGGGACTCACAATCTGTCCTGATCTCGACACGGTGCTCTACAACCTGGCAGGCGTCAACAACCCAGAAACGGGTTGGGGACGTGCGGATGAATCGTTCCAGGTGTTGCACACGATGGGGTTGTTGGGCGGTGAGGATTGGTTCCGTCTGGGTGACCGCGACCTGGCTGTGCATCTACGCCGCAGTGAATGGCTACGCCAGGGATTGAGCCTGACCGAGGTCACCGATCGGTTGCGCCGCGCCTTTGGCGTGCGCTCAACGATTCTGCCCATGAGCGACGCACCTGTGCGCACGTTGGTGCACACCGACGAAGGCGATCTGCCCTTTCAGCACTACTTCGTTGGGCGGCGCTGTGAACCCTGCGTGATCGATGTCTCCTTTGTCGGCGCCGCTGAGAGCGAGCTGACCGACGCCGCCTATACGGCGCTGACCACTGCGGATGTGATTGTCTTCTGCCCCAGCAACCCCTACCTTAGCCTTGACCCGATTCTGAGCGTTGGGAACACGCGGGGGCTGCTGCAAACCTTGCACGTTCCCAAGATTGCGGTGGCGCCCATCGTTGGCGGCAAAGCGATTAAAGGCCCCGCCGCCAAGATGATGCGCGAGATGGGCTACCCGGTTACGCCGGTGACGATTGCCGCCCACTACGACGACGTAATCGACGGCTTTGTGCTCGATCAGGAAGATGCCGCCGCTGCCGACCATGTGCGGATGCCTGCGCTGGTGACTAACACGATCATGCATGACGCGGACGACAAAGCGCGGCTGGCGACAGCTGTGCTTGATTTTGCTGCGTCGCTCATGCCACGCACGCGCCACCCTGCCGCCCATGTACGCTCCCCCGCCGCAATTGGATGAAACCCTGGCTGATCGTCCCAGCCAAACCCTTGCAGGAAGCCAAGAGCCGGCTGGCAGGCATTCTGTCAACGTCGCAGCGCGCGGCGCTGAGTGCCCATCTGCTCGAACGGACGTTGCGCATCGCTGCGACCTCCGCCCGCTTTCACCGGTCGCTCGTCGTAAGTCGCGACCCGGCGGCGCTGGCGTTGGCGGTGCGTTACGGGGCGTTGCCATTGCTGGAGACAGGCTTTGACCTTAATGCAGCGCTTGAGCAGGCCTGCCGTCATGCATCTGCCCTTGGCGCCGCGGCAGCGCTGATCTTGCCAGCCGATCTCCCGCGTTTGCGCACAACCGATCTACACGCCCTAGTTGCAGCATTTGACGAAAACAGACGCGTTGCCATCGCTCCCAGCAGTGATGGCGGGACGAACGCTCTCCTCCTCCCTCTGCCAGCGCCTTTCAGGTTAGCCTTTGGCCCAAACAGCTTTGATGTGCATTGTCGCCAGATGACAGAGGCTGGTTGTGTCCCACAGCCAGTGTGCACAGCGACATTGCGTTTCGACCTCGACACGCCGCACGACTGGCAGGAGCTTGCGATGGCTGCGCCAATCTCTGTAGCCGATTTGTGAGCCGATTTGCCTCTTTAGCCCGCCGCAGTTCAGGCAAAACACCGTTGTCACAACACCTTGCACAGTGCATGATGCCTGTATCGACAGTTGCTGAGAAAGGACAATGCCTGTGCGTCGCGCCATCATCTTTGTATCCTTACCCTTAGTGAGCCTCTGCGTGCTGTTGGTGATCAGACCGGCGGTTGCCCAGTCAGAAGGTGTGGTCTACCTGCCGACGGTGATGCATGACTTCACCCCGGGCTGGCACTGGCGCGACGCCTACACGGTTACAGTCGCAACGCGCACCACCAATCTCCCCTTCGCCGCAATCGATCGCGACGGTATGCCCCACATCTTCTGGTATCACACACTCACCGATGACCTGGTGCATCATCTCTATCTGACGCCGGGCGGCTGGCAGGCGACGTCGGCGCCCGCGCCCGCTGATAGCGAATCTTTGCTCACCAATCCACCGCTGGTGGACAGCGCCGGGCGCGTCCACCTTTTGTGGTTCAACAAGTTGCCTGCCACCGAGACAGAGCGTCATCGCTTCTTGTATGCCACCTTCAACGCAGGCGCATGGCAGACGCCGCAGGAGATCACGCGCTCCAAATACAGCACCATCGACGGTTGGCTCCGGCTGGGGGGCGATGACCAGCCACGCGTCGCCGTGACCGACGGTTTTCTGGGCTGGAAAGCGACGCTCTACTCGCTGGGTGGAGCGTGGCAGGCGCAAAACGAAGTGACCTTGCCCACTGACGCTGACATCGTCTGGCCCGACGTCGTCGATGGCGCCCATCTCTACGGCGTCAGCAATAATACCTTGCTATACTGGCGCTGGCGTGGTGGAATGGTGGGAGAGGCGCAGTCGTTGGGCGTCGGCGCCTTGCTGGGACGATCACTCGCTTTCGATGCAGTGGGCAATCTGCACTTGTATTGGAAAGCCGGCGCCAATGTAGGGGGCAAACTGATCACCGCACTCCACCATCAGTGCATCGATACGACGCCGCAGAGTTCAGAGGTCGTTTATCCTGGCGGCGCAGCGACCGTCAGCACCGTCGTAGGCGCCGCCGAAAATGGTCCGCTCTTTGCGCTGGCCTGGCAGGAAGCCAACCGCAAGCGGCTCATGTTATGGGATGGCTGCACACCTGGCGTCACGGTTACGATCCCCGAAGCCCCAGGACAGAGCACAACCCTGCGCGCCGTCGCTGTGAGCAGCAACCCGCGCAAGGTCTGCGTTTTCATGCAGCAAGATGGAACAGACCTGTACACCGTGCGCTGCGCCGACCTGGATTGAAGGTTATCTCCCCGTCAACTGATGGCGCCGATAGTGCTCATCCAGGCGGCTGTCGATGCGGGCGGCTTCATGGTCGGGCATGAAGTTTGGGCCGCCGAGGGTGTACGTCCCAATGAGGGTGCGCGCCCACTTGTCGGCCATGCGCGTGATGTTGAGCGCTTCTTGCATCGTCTTCCCCAGCGCAGTGATGCCATGATTGACCATCAGCAGCAACTTCGGTGAAACACCGTGCGCGTCCTGATAACGGCGCAATTCTGCGCGCACAGCCTTCGCCAGTTCAAAGCCAGGATCAACGTAAGGCACGACTGCCGGGTAGCGTCCGCACACCACAATGCCATCCGGGAAAAGGTGGCGCATGAACGGCTCGGCGCCCAGCTTGCTGCACAGAATGGCGTTGCAAGAGACCGGGTGCGTGTGCGCCACCCAGTTGGCGCCGCCCTCAGCCAGACAAAGAGCGTGCATGAAGGTTTCGACCGAAGGGCGCTTCTGTTGCGGATCGACCATCACCTCCGGCCAGATCGCCTGCACCTCTTCTTGCGTCATCTGTTCACGCTCGACCAGGGCCAGGATGGCGTCCATCTTCACCTGCGTGAAGCCGCTTTCCGTGATCGTGGCAAGCTGACTGCCCGACGCCTTGACCCAAAAGGTGTTGTCGTCACTGCGCGCGCTGGTGTTGCCCTCGCCCAATATTGCCAGTTGCCGATCTTCGCGCCCCAGCTCGTTGGAAAGCGTCACCAGTGATTGTAACAATTCGTGCATAGCCTCCTCCTCGTTTTCCCACCGCTTTTTGCTTATTTTACTTCCACCCACCCGGCCACCCCAATCGTAAGCGCTGCGAAACAAAATGTCGCAGTTGCAGAGAACCCACAAAATGAATATACTGCATTTGCTTCATCGTTTCATCCCCGGCCTTTTGGCCTGAGAGCAAACCTATATCGGCAGCGTCTGTTGTACGCGTCGGTTTTGCCCACATCCGTTGGGTCGATATGCCAGTGCAACAGATGCATTCAATAGTCAAGATTGCGGAGGGAAATTCCGGCTATGGCTCATCACACAGCGGCCTATGACATCCTCGTCGAGCAACTTACGGAGAATGGCGTCGACGTGGAAGCGGTGAAGGCGGCGCTCAAGCGCCAGCATATCGAGACGCCCAGCTGGGGCTACGCCAACAGCGGCACGCGCTTCAAGGCTTTTGCCTGGCCTGGCGCCGCCACGACGACGCAAGAGAAGCTCGACGACGCGGCGATGGTGCACAAAATGACCGGCATTGCCCCCAGCGTCGCCGTGCATATCCCCTGNNGCCAACAGCGGCACGCGCTTCAAGGCTTTTGCCTGGCCTGGCGCCGCCACGACGACGCAAGAGAAGCTCGACGACGCGGCGATGGTGCACAAAATGACCGGCATTGCCCCCAGCGTCGCCGTGCATATCCCCTGGGACAAACCCGCCGATGAGGATTACACCGCCATGCGCCAGTACGCCGAGGCGCAGGGCATCAAAATCGGCGCTGTCAATCCCAACGTTTTTCAGGACGACGAGTACAAACTCGGCTCGCTGGGCAACCCTGACCCGGCGATCCAGGAGCGGGCGCTCGACCACATCCTGGAATGTTGCGAGATTATGGAAAAAGTGGAGAGCGACATCCTCAGCCTGTGGTTTGCCGACGGCACCAACTACGCCGGACAGGATTCGCTCCGGTTGCGCAAGCGCCGCTTCGAACGTGGGTTGGAGGCGGTCAAGCCTCACCTGCCTGCGGGCAGCCGCATGTTGATCGAGTATAAATTCTTCGAGCCAACATTCTACAGCACAGACATTCCGGACTGGGGCACGGCCTATGCCTGGGCGCTCAAGCTGGGTGACCAGGCGCAGGTGCTCGTCGATCTGGGGCATCACGCGCAGGGCGTCAATATCGAACAGATCGTGGCCTTCCTGCTTGATGAAGGCAAACTCGGCGGCTTCCACTTCAACAATCGCAAGTATGCCGACGACGATCTGATCGTTGGCAGCACGAACCCCTACGAGCTGTTTCTGATCTATAACGAACTGGCGGCGGCGGAGCTGAGCGACGACCCGGCGCTGAGTGCATCGGCGCGCAAGGTCGCCTATATGATCGACCAGTGTCACAACATTGAAGGCAAGCTGACGCCTATGATCGTGTCGGTGTTGAACTGCCAGGAAGCCTATGCCAAGGCGCTGATCGTGCCGCGCAAGCAACTTGCCGAGTTGCAGATGGCCGGCGAAGTGCTGCTGGCGCACAAGCTGCTCACCGATGCGTTTCGCACCGACGTGCGCCCGCTGCTGGCCGTCGTGCGCGAAGAACTCGGCGCACCGGCTGACCCGGTGGCGGCGTACAAGGCGTCGGGCTACGAGGAGAAAATCCGGCGCGAACGCGGCGTGGCGGCGACAAGCGGCGGCTTTCAGTAAAAACTGAAGGATGAATCGTGAATCATGACATGTGAAGTGGGAAGTGGGTGCGCCTGTTCGAGACTTCACACCTCACATGTCACCATGCACCCTTGAACTGCGTCAAGCATAAACTCATGCCCAATCCAACCGAAGTTCGTCCAGTTCTGGAAATGCAACATGTCTCCAAGCGCTTTGACGCCACGCAGGCGCTGGAGGATGTATCGCTGACGCTTTACCCTGGCGAGGTGCACGCGCTGATCGGCGAAAACGGCGCCGGAAAATCCACTCTGATCAAGATCATGACCGGCGTACATCGTCCTGACGCTGGCGCCCTGCTGCTCGACGGCAAGCCCGTGCATGTGAACAATTCCCAGGAGGCGCAGGCGCTGGGCATTGCCGCCATCTACCAGGAGCCGATGGTCTTTCCCGACCTCAATGTGGCGGAAAACATCTTCATTAGCCACCGCAACCGAGGGATGCTCGTCAACTGGGGGCGACTCTACAAGGATGCCGAGGCGATCCTGGCGCAGCTCGATGTGCGGCTGGATGTACGTATGCCGGCGCGCGGACTGACGCTGGCGGCGCAGCAGGCGGTCGAGATTGCCAAAGCGATCTCGCTCAACGTGCGTGTGCTGATCATGGATGAACCGACCGCCTCGCTCTCGGCGCATGAGGTCGATCAGCTCTTTCGACTGATCGGTGCGCTGCGCAACAAAGGCGTGGCGATCCTCTTCATCGGCCACCGCATGGAGGAAGTCTTTCGCGTCGCCGACCGCATCACGGTGCTGCGCGACGGCAAACTCATCTCCTCGCGCGTGCGAGCCCGCGAGGAGAATTTGCCTGCTCAACGCGAGCAGGTGATCCGCGAGATGGTGGGGCGCGAGGTGGGCGATTTCTTTGCCAAGGTCGAGGCGCCACGCGGCGGCCTGTTGATGTCGGTGCGCAATCTGGGCAAGACAGGCGTCTTTACAGGCGTGAACTTCGACATTTACGCCGGCGAGGTGCTGGGCTTTGCCGGGCTGATCGGCGCGCGGCGCACCGATGTGGGGCTGGCGCTCTTCGGCATCGAACCGGCGGACAGCGGGGAGATCATCTTTGCGGGGCAGCCAGTGCAGATCAAGACGCCAGAGCACGCCATGCAGCTGGGCATCGCCTACGTCACCGAAGACCGACGCGGGCTGGGATTGACGCTGCCGATGTCGATCGCCACCAACATCACACTGCCCACGCTGCGTCGTTACCTGAATAACCTGGGGTTGATCCGCCGCCGTGATGAACAGCGCACCGCCGAAGAGTATCGCGACCGGCTGATGATTCGCACGCCGTCCGTGAACCTGGAGGTAGGCAAACTCTCCGGCGGCAACCAGCAAAAGGTGATGCTGAGCAAGTGGCTCAACGCCCGCCCCAAACTGCTGATCCTGGACGAACCGACGCGTGGCATCGACGTGCGCGCCAAAGCCGAGGTACACCACATCATCAGCGACCTGGCGGCGCAGGGGCTGGGCATCATCCTGATCTCGTCCGATCTACCCGAAGTGCTCGCCATGAGCGACCGCGTGCTGGTGATGCGCGAGGGGCGACAGATGGGCATCTTTACTCGCAGTGAAGCCACACAGGAGGCGGTCATGACGGCAGCCATGGGGCAACAGGCAGCAACGTCGGCGGTGCGACCATGAACGCCCTACGTCGTCGCTTTCAGCCAGAGCAGATTCGCGAGTTGGTGCTGATTGTGTTGATCATCGGCATCATTATCTTCTTTGGCACGCAGATTGAGAATTACTTCAGCCCGCGCACCTTTACGCGCATCTCGACCAGCGTAGCGGTGGTCGCCATCGTCGCCGTCGGGCAGACGCTGGTCATCCTGACGCGCAACATCGACCTCTCCGTCGGCTCGATTGTCGGCTTTACAGCCTATGTCGTCGGCACGATCCTCTCGCGAAACAACGATATTCCACCGGTGGCGGTGGTGCTGCTGGCGGTGGCGATGGGCGCGGTGATGGGGTCGATCAACGGGCTGCTGGTCGCCTATGGCCGCGTGCCGGCGATCATCGTGACGCTGGGCACATTAGCGCTCTACCGCACAATTCTGGTTGAGATTTCTGGCGCCAACAGTGTACTCACCAATGAGTTGCCACGCTGGCTGGTCAACCTGCCGCCGGTCAATGTGTTTACCATCGGCGCACTTGACATTCGGCTCCTCTTCTTCACTGCACTGTTGGTGGTCATCATCTTTCAGTTCATCGCCAGCTATGCCGCGTGGGGCCGACGGCTCTACGCCATCGGCTCGAACCCAGACGCCGCACGTGTTGCGGGCTTTCCGGCGCAACGCATCGTCTTCACTGCCTTTGTCCTCAGCGGTGCGCTAGCGGGGCTGGCGGGCTTCGTCTTTCTGGCGCGCTTTGGCAACATCACGGTCGTGGCGGGTCAGGGCGTCGAGTTACAATCGGTGGCGGCGGCGGTGGTGGGCGGCGTCAACATCAACGGTGGACTGGGATCGCCCTTTGGCGCTTTTCTGGGCGCCATTCTCATCGACGTGATCGACAACAGTCTGATCCGCTGGCTGGCGATCAGCGAATTCTGGCGCGACGCCCTGCTCGGTCTGCTGATCTTGCTGGCAGTGGCAACCGACACCGTGATCATGAACCGGCTGCGCAAGCTGTGGTTGCGGCATGAACTGCAGATCTCCGGCAGCGATGCGCCGGTCGAGAAAGGAGGCGCCCACCATGCAGTCTAAATGGAGTTTCTTGCGGCGGTGGGAGGGGCTGCTGCTCGTCCTGTTGATCATGATCGTAACCTACAATGCATTCAATACGCCCGGCTACCTGACTGTCAACAATTGGGTCAACCTCTTCCAGTTGTCAATCGAGAAGATCATCGTGGCGTTGATTATGACCTTCATCATCATTAACGCCGAGATCGATCTCTCGGTGGCGTCGATGATGGGCTTGAGCGCCTGTCTGGCCGGCTTTCTCTACGCCGGTGGTATGCCAATGGAGGGTGCGCTCGCAGTGGGGCTGCTGGCTGGCATTGTGGCTGGGGTGTTTAATAGCTTCTGGATCGGCATCGTCGGGCTGCCGTCGCTGGTGGTCACCCTTTCCGGACTGATTATGTATCGCGGCCTGGCCTATGTGCTGCTTGAAGACCGCTCGATCGGCAACTTCCCGGCGTGGTTCAATCGGCTCGGTCAACAGCCGTTGATTGGACCATTTCCGCTGGCGATGATTATCTTCTTTGTGCTGCTGGTTTTTGCGATTATCATTCTGCATTATTCCGGTTTCGGTCGCTATGTCTATGTAATCGGCAACAGCAAGGAGGTTGCTCGCTACGCCGGCGTGCGCGTCCAACGCACCAAGATGCTTCTCTTCGTGGCGTCATCGACAATCGCAGCGCTGGCGGGACTGCTCTATGCGGCGCGATTGGGCGCCGTGCGTGGCGACATGGCGACAGGCTTCGAGCTGGACATCATCACGATGGTGCTGTTGGGCGGCGTGAGCATCTTTGGCGGCTCCGGATCGTTGTGGGGCGTATTGCTCTCCGTGCTCATCATCCTCAACCTGCGCAACGGCATGGGGTTGGCGAATCTTTCCGGCCACGTCCAGACCGGCGTCATCGGCGTGCTGCTCATTCTTTCGGTGCTGGCGCCCAACCTGTTCGCCATCGTGCGCACCAACTGGAGCCGTCGCCGCGCACGCGCGACGGAACCCAACGGTGCGTGAGGTGCAAAAGTCATCTTCTGCGGCAACGCGTATGTCTTACTCTATTGTTCAGTTTCACAATTTTTCAAGGAGAAGAACCATGCGAAAGGCTACCACTTTCATCCTGAGTATGCTGATTATCTTCAGTATGCTTCTTGGCGCGTGCGCGCCGGCTGTCGCGCCAGCGCCGGCCGCTCCAGCCGCAGAGGCCACCGAGCCACCCGCGGCGGAGCCTGCCGCCGGCGAAGGCGTGCCGATGGTGCTGATGCCCAAATTCCTCGGCATCCTGGTCTTCGATCAGGCGTATCAAGGCGCCCTGGAAGCGCACAAGGAGGTCGGCAACCCGGCGGAGTTGCAGTTCCTTGGCCCGACGCCCGAAAACAGCGTCGCCGGGCAGATCGAAATCCTGACCAATGCCACCACGCAGGGCGTCAAGGCGATCATGATCTCCAACAACGCTGGCGACCAGATTGCTCCAGCGGCCAAGGCAGCGCGCGACGCTGGCATGACCGTCGTCACCTGGGACTCGCCGATCCCCTCGGCGGAGGGCGAGCAGGTCTTCGTGGCGCAGGTTGATTTCAACGAGACCGGCAAGGTGATGGCCGATATGGCGCGTAACATCCTGGGCGAAGATGGCGGCAAGTTCGCTGTGCTCTCCGCCTCGCCGGACGCCGCCAACCAGAATGCCTGGATCGCCGCGCTGCAAGAG
>DGFH01000216.1:0-2415 GCA_002391565.1 Anaerolineales bacterium UBA3905 | reverse complement strand
CTGGGCGAAGATGGCGGCAAGTTTGCTGTGCTCTCCGCCTCCCCAGACGCCGCCAACCAGAACGCCTGGATCGCTGCGCTGCAGGAGACGCTCAAGGACCCGGCTTACGCCAACCTGGAACTGCTCGACATCGTTTACGGCAACGACCAGTCTGAAGATTCCTACAACCAGGCGCTGGCGCTGGTCGACAAGTACCCGGACATGGAATTGATCATGGCGCCGACGACAGTGGGCATCGCCGCTGCCGCCAAGGCCATGCAGGACGAGGGATTGTGCGATCAGGTCAAGGTCTCGGGGCTGGGGCTGCCCGCTGAGATGGTCGAGTTCACGCTCAACGGCTGTGCGCCGCAGTTTGCCCTGTGGAGCTTCGTTGACCTGGGCTATCTGACCTATCACGTCGCCTACAAGCTGGCGACGGGCGAGCTGCAGGGCGTCGAGGGCGAGACCTTCGAGGCCGGACGCATGGGCACCTACACGATCGAGAAAGACCCCACCCGCGACGCCGGTCTGCGCGTCCTGATGGGCCCGTTCACGGTCTACGACGCCAGCAACGTCGAGGCGGCGGCGAAGTAACGATTCAATAAAGATGCGATAGAACACCGATGACGCGGATTGGGTGGATCACTGCGGATCGTAGTGGCAACCCGCAGTCATTCATCCAGTCCACGTCATCCGTGTTTTATACGCCGTCTCCGCTGCGAAGCGCACCTGTATGACCGGATAAGATCGTTGCGATCTGCGTGCAGGAAGGATTCACACCAAACACATGACCACCTCGATCATCGCCGTCAGCCGCCAATTCTTTGAAGAAATTCTGCTGCCGATTTTGCGCCGCGACTTTCCGGTGGAAACCGCGCAGACTGCCTTTGGCGTCTTCGGCTACGGTTCCGAAGTCATGGGGATGGACGACGAATATTCCAGCGACCATCACTGGGGCATCCGCGTCAACGCGGTCATGCCGGACGCGCTTTACCAGTCAAGTGGTCACACGATCGCCCAGGCAGTGATTCCGCATCTGCCGGAGAGCTATCACGGCTTCGATGTACGCGCCGGCTTCCTGGGCGGCACCGGGTTGTCGATCACCGGGCTGGAAAGCTACCTCAAGGCGACCATCGGCATCGACCATGCACCCGCGTCCTATGCCGACTGGCTGGGCGCGCCCGAAGAGGACATCATCCACATTGTCAATGGCGAGGTGTGGTTGGATGAGAGCGGGCGCTTTAGCACGATCCGCGCGGCATTTCAAGGCTACTACCCAGAGCCAGTGCGCCTGCGCCGCATTGCACACTGGTGCCGCTACTTTTCCGGCATGGGCAGCTATGCCCTCAAGCGCGCAATCCTGCGCGACAACGAATATTACGCCACGATCACCTTCGCGCGCGCCACACGCTGGGCTGTACAATTAGCCTTCATGCTGGAAAGGCAATATTACCCCTACGACAAGTGGACTTACGCCTTTTTCCGGCGGCTGCCGCGCCTCTATGCACCGATGGCGCCGCTGGTCGATGAGGCCGTGCGCCTCAGCACGCCCTGGGAGCGCAAGCTGGAATTGCTCAACCGTATGGCCGACGTGATCGACCATTTCCTCGTCCAGGACGGCATCATCCAGCCACATCCCCGGTTTGCCGAGCACCCATCGTCGGGTTATCGCCTGCTCGAACACGCCTACGCCGAAATTCTGCATCGGCTGCCCGCCGACTTGCGCGCCATTGTACCGGTGTGGGAACAGGTGCACTGGGAGTCCAACCATAGCCAGTACGTGGCCGGGCTGGATATGGCGACGTGGGATGGATTATTAAATCTGCATCCCGGCTAGAAGGCCGCCAACGCATGCGCGGCCGCGTAGATTTTCTCAGCGTTCGGGCGATAGGCATCCTCCAGCGGAGGGCTAAAGGGCACGGGGGTGTCCAGCCCGCCGAGACGCTGCACCGGCGCGTCGAGCCACTCAAAGGCGGCCTCGGCCACCAGCGCTGCGACCTCGGCGCCCACACCGGCCAGCTTATTGGCAGCGTGGACGACAAGCACCTTCCCCGTCTTGCGCGCTGTTGCCAGAATTGCCTCTGTGTCCAGCGGCTTGAGCGTGCGCAAGTCGAGCACTTCAGCTGCGATGCCCTCTGTCGCCAGCCGCTCCGCCGCCGCCAACGCCTGATGCAGCATGGCGCCATAGGTGATGATCGACAGGTCGTGGCCAGGGCGCGCTACGTGCGCCTGGCCGATGGGCGTGACATAGTCGCCGGGAGGCACGTAGCCCTTGAGCGAGCGATACAGCGGCTTGCTCTCGAAGTAGATCACCGGGTTGTTATCGCGAATAGCAGCAATGAGCAGCCCTTTGGCGTCGGCGGGTGTAGCGGGCGCCACAACCTTGAGGCCGGGCGTGTGGACGAACCATGCTTCCGGGTTCTGGCTGTGAAAGGG
>DGFH01000371.1 GCA_002391565.1 Anaerolineales bacterium UBA3905 | reverse complement strand
AAGCCGGTGAGAATCCGGCGCTGTCCCGCAACTGTGATCGGCGCAATGGCCGCCGAAAGTCAGGTCGACCTGCTGTATGTCTACGTGTCAGCCCTCGCGGAGTGGGGTGTGCCGTCGATTATGTCACAGGCAAGCACCACCTTCTCGTATGCGAGGAGGTGGTTTTTATTTCCGCATTCAGCGGTGCAGGAAGGAAGGCAGGAAGGAAAATGAAACGCACGCTTCAGGCGTTGGCAATGAGCATTCTCCCTATTGCGCTGGTGACAGGCTGGCTGTGGACGCTGACGCCCGCCCCGGTCGCCGCCGGGACAACGGTCAGCGCGCACCCGGCGACTATCGCAGCGCATGGTGAACACACGGGTACGGTCAACACGGCGGCAGTCGTGGTGCAGGTCGATGACAGCCGCACTATCGTGCGTTGGGTGGATTTTACCGACCCGATTTCAGGCATCACAGCGCTGGCGGCGTCAGGGTTGGATGTGACTGTCGCCGAGACGAGTTTTGGGCCGGCGGTCTGCGCCATTGAGGGCGTTGGCTGCCCGGCGGACAACTGTTTCTGCAACGCTGATTTGTTTTGGAATTACAACTACTGGGATGGCGCAGCCTGGCAAGGCTATCCAGTGGGCGCCGCCACCTCCGAGATTTCGCAGACAGGCGCCATCGAAGGCTGGCGTTGGGGCGCCTTTGGCAGCGCACAGACGCCAGCCGATCAATCCATTGCCGCCGCCAGTGCGTTGGAATGGCTCCGCAGCCAGCAGAACCCGACCACCGGTGGCTATGGCGACGGCATGAGCGGCGCCATTGAGGTGCTGCTGGCGCTAGGCGCCAATCATGAACGGCCAGAACAATGGAAACCGGTCGACGGCCTGCGTTCACTGGACGACTACTTGCGCCCCCGCGCCCGGGAGTTTAGCCGCAGCAATGTCGCCGCCGCCGGCAAGCTGGCCGTGGCTGCCGCCGCCGCCGATGCCTGCCGACCTGCGCGCACGGTGAAGCCTTCCTTCTACCTGGCCGACGGCATGTATAGCACCGACGCTGGCTTCAATGCCTGGGGAATGCTAGGCGCTGCAGCAGTGGGCGAGGAGATCCCTGCCAGCGCCGTGTCAGCGTTGATCAGCCAGCAGACTGAGAGCGGCGGTTGGGAATGGCAGGCCGGTTTTGGCGCCGACACCAACACCACGGCGCTGGCAATCCAGGCGCTGATCGCCGCAGGATACCCGGCGGACGCTGAGGAAGTTACGGCAGCGTTGGCCTTCCTGAAGAGCGCACAAAGCGAGACCGGCGGCTTTGTTTACGATCCGAAGAAGCCTGAATATGGCGCCGACGCCAACTCCACGGCGTATGTGATCCAGGCATTGCTGGCAGCGGGCGAGGACCCGGCTGGAGAGGCGTGGACAATCAACGGTCTCACGCCGATCCGCTTCCTGCTTGGGCTGCAACTTGCCGATGGCAGCTTTGAGTGGCAACCCAACACCGGCAGCAACCTGATGGCAACAGCGCAGGCAGTGCCGGCATTGCTCGGTCAGGCATACCCGGCGGCCGTGCGCGAGCTGGAATTCTGCGCTGACCGCATGCTGCGGCGGGCGCGCGCGGCCGCCACAGGAGCGACATCTGAAACGCAACCGTGAGGATGGCATGTGGATAGCGCAGAGTAGACAGGTCTGCGCGGATACGGCGGAAAGGAGGGCGAACCTGCGCAAAGCCGCGCCAACTGTGGCATCTGCGTTCTATCTTGTCCTGTTGCTGATGCTCCTGCTGCCACCTGCGCCGGTTGCAGCACAGGAAGGGAATCGCGCCGGGCTGGTGATCGTCCACGGCGATGGCAGTATAGCAACACAATGCGTCGCCTTCCCTGAAGAGTCGATCAGCGGCGCTGAATTGTTAGCGCGCAGCGGCTTCGACCTCTCGGTGGAAGCGAGCAGCATGGGTGCGACGATCTGCCGCATCGACGGGGAGGGCTGTGCTTTTCCCGGCGAGGCGTGTTTTTGTCAATGCCAGGGCAGCCCGTGCGTCTACTGGTCGTACTGGCGATTGGTAGAAGGAGAATGGCGCTACAGCAATCTCGGCGCTGGCAACACAGTCATCCGCGCAGGCGATGTCGATGGCTGGCGCTGGGGAGCAGGCGCCAACGATCAAGCAGAAGCGCCGCCTGCCGTCGCCTTTGCGGACATCTGCCGCGAGACGTCGCAAGCCATCGATGCACAACCGGCGCTGACGCCTGCTCCTGCCGAAGATCAGCCCATAAAGCAATCTGCGTCACTGCCTGTTTCTACACCAGCTTTGACTACACATAACGCCGATGCGTCAGGCAGCCTCCCGCCGTCGCTTACGCCGTTAGCCGCCATGGGGATGGTGATCGGCGCACTGGTGATTCTGCCGGCAGCGGCGCTGGTATGGATACGGCTGCGCGCCGCCGGCAAAGAACGCAGACGATGAAACAGCTCACGAAGTTGCTCACCTATACGCTGACCACATTGGTTGGCGTTGTCGCCTTTCTCTATCCCTTCTGGCTGCCGCAAGTGACGCAAGACGCCTCCGGCAACATGGCGCACGCGGGCGACAGCGCCTTGATGGTGACGATGCTGGTCGGCGTCTGTTTCGTGGTCTTGCTGCTGGAGGTGCAACGCGAGGCGGTTGGCGCCAAATCGATTGCGCTGCTTGGCGTGCTGGTGGCGATCAATGCCACCTTGCGCTTTGCCGAGGTTGCCGTGCCAGGGCCGGGTGGCTTCAGCCCGATCTTTCTGTTGATCATTCTGGGTGGCTATGTGTTTGGCAGTGGTTTTGGCTTCCTGCTCGGCGCGCTGACCTTGCTGGTGTCGGCGCTGATCACAGGCGGCGTTGGGCCATGGCTGCCTTATCAGATGTTCACAGCCGGCTGGGTCGGGTTGAGTGCGCCGCTTTGTCGTCCCGTGGTGAAGATCATTGCAAGGGCGACAGGCGCCGCACCACGAACGTCAGACAAAGGCAAGGCCGAAACTGAGGCAAGGCGCGTCGCCCCTCGCCCATCGTCCCTTCCCCCTCACAGCGAAGTCTGGGTGCTGGCGCTCTTTGCTGGCTATTGGGGGTTGCTCTTCGGCGCAATCATGAATCTGTGGTTCTGGCCGTTTGCTGTCGGGCCGATGCAGATGCACTGGGCGCCTGGCATTGGCGTGTGGGAGACGGTGCAACGGTATCTGGTCTTCTATGTGGTCACTTCGCTGGCGTGGGATATGGCGCGCGCGATTGGCAACTTCGTGCTGGTGGCAGTTGCTGGCGCGGCGATCTTGCGTGTGCTGCGTCGTTTCCAGATGCGTTTCGACTTTGTACGTCTCCCGTCACAGTATGCAACCGCACGAGTTGGCGCTACGGAGTCAAGGTGAACGACAGTTTGCACGCACAAGGCGCCAGGTTTCGCCTGCCGCGTCCTTTGCACCCGCTGGCATGGGCAAGCTGGCTTGCGGCCATCGTGATGCTCTTGACGCTAACGCGCAACCCGCTTTACCTGGGCATGACATTGGGTGCGATAGCGCTGGTGCGTTGGCGCTGGGTGAGTGCGGCTGACGAAGCGGAGCAGGTATTGTCTCTCTCCCCGTGGCGTTTCGGGCTGATCGTGGTGACGACGGCGGCGATCTTCAATATGGCAATGGTGCGCGTGGGCATGACAGTGATTTTCACATTGCCGGCGTGGATTCCACTCTTTGGCGGCGCGTGGACGCTGGAGGCGCTGCTCTACGGCGCACTCAATGGCCTGGCGCTCACGGGGCTGTTTGCTGGCTTCACGGTTATCAACCGCGTTGTGCCGGTGCGAGCGCTGCTGCGCCTCATTCCCCGTGCGTTCTATCCGGTGGCGGTGGTCATTTCGATCGCCGTCACCTTTGCACCGACGACGCTGCAGCAAATTCAGCAAATCCGCGAGGCGCAGGCAGTGCGCGGCCATCGGCTGCGCGGCGTGCGGAGCTGGCTGCCGCTGGCCGTGCCATTGCTGGAGGGCGGTCTGGAGCGTTCTTTGCAACTGGCCGAGGCCATGGTGGCGCGTGGCTTTGCAAGCGGCAGCGAGCGCACCGAGCGCTGGCCACAGCTGCTGGTGCTGGCCGGTTTTGCCACCGTCGTTGTGGGCTGGTTGTTGCAACTGGTATGGAAACAGCCAATGTGGGGAGGCGGGCTGCTCGTTGTCGGCGCGGCGACGCTGCTGTTTGGGCTTTGGCGCGCCGGGCGTCACCACCCACACACAGTCTATCGTCCCGAGGTCTGGCGCACGCGCGACTGGCTCGTGACTGCAGGGGCGCTGTTGGTCATGGCGGCCTATCTGCTACCCGTCTTCGACCGCAATACGATTTTCTACTATCCGTACCCGGCTCTGAGTTGGCCGGGCTTCGACTGGCGCATCGGAATGGCAATGCTGGGGCTGTTGACGCCAGCGCTGGGGTAAAGCACGTTATTGATGCAAAGCCCGCCTGGTCGCAGAGAAAAGCGTAGAGCAATTACAGGCGATTCCAGCTTGTGAGGAGTAAACAGATTGATTCGACTAGAGCATCTCACCTACACCTATCCGGGCGCAGCGTCGCCCGCGTTGAGCAATATTTCGCTCGACCTGCCCGACGGTCAGTTGATTCTGCTGATTGGCCCATCGGGTGCAGGCAAATCAACGCTGTTGCGTTGTCTCAACGGGCTGGCGCCCCATTTCAGCGGCGGCGCCATCAGCGGTGTTGTGCGCGTAAACGGCTATGATCCAGTGGCAGCAACCCCGCGCGTCCTCAGCCAGCATGTAGGTTTTGTCTTTCAAGACCCAGAAGCGCAATTTGTCACCGACCGTGTCGAGGATGAAATTGCCTTTGCCCTGGAGAATGCCGCCATGGCGCCAGCGGCCATGCGCGTGCGCGTGGAAGAGACGCTAGACCTGCTGGACTTGACGCCGCTACGCGATCGCCCGCTCAAGCAGCTTTCTGGCGGCGAGCGTCAGCGTGTGGCAATTGCGGCGGCGCTGGCGTTGCGCCCGTCGATTTTGGTGCTGGATGAACCGACCTCGCAGCTCGATCCCAAGTCGGCGGAGGATGTGCTCAACGCGCTTGTGCGTCTCAATCATGACCTGGGGCTGACTGTCATCCTGGCTGAGCATCGGCTGGAACGCGTGTTGCCCTATGTAGACAGCATCATCTACCTGCCCGACGATGGCAGCCCGGTCATCTTCGACGACGCGCGGGCTGTGATGAAACAGGTCGAGCTGACGCCGCCATTGGTGACAGTGGGCAAACGCCTGGGCTGGCAGCCGTTGCCGCTAACGATCAAAGAAGGGCTACGCTTTAGCCGCCCCTGGCTAACGGAGCAGCGCCAGCGTGACAGTGTCCGTCCTCGTCACCGTCACCGCTTCGTCCGCACCGGCGCGCCATATCTCCAGGCGCGTCGGGTCAAGGTGCGTTACGGCGCCCAAGAAGTGTTGCGCGGCGTTGATCTAGAGGTATGGCCGGGCGAAATCGTAGTGTTAATGGGGCGCAATGGGGCAGGCAAAACTACCCTGCTGCGCTCCCTGGTGGGACTGGTGCGCCCACAGGCCGGTGACATTTACGTGAACGGTAGACCCAACAAAGAGCGCGAGGTCGCCGACATTTGTCGCCAGGTCGGTTATCTGCCGCAAGACCCGAACACGCTGCTTTTTGCCGAAAGTGTGGGTAAGGAGTTAGAGGTCACGCTGCGCAATCATGGGGTGGAGCGCGGAAATTGGAGACTGGAGATTAGCGATCAGGAGACTGAGCAATTCAGCGATTCGGTGTCAGGCGTTAATCTACAATCGCCAATCACCCAAGCGCCTGCTTTCCCAATCACTTCTCTATTGAAACGACTCAACCTGCTCGATAAAGCCGATGCATACCCGCGCGACTTGAGCGTTGGCGAACGGCAGCGGGTGGCGCTGGCGGCGATCACGGTGACGCAGCCAGGCGCGCTGTTACTCGACGAACCGACGCGCGGGCTAGACTACGCAGCCAAACGCACTTTGGAACAATTGCTGCACGGCTGGCGCAACGACGGCATGGCGATCCTCGTCGTGACGCACGATGTCGAACTGGCCGCCGCCATCGCCGACCGCGTGATCCTGATGAGCCAGGGCGAGATCATCGCAGAAGGGGAACCGAGCGAAGTGATGGCAACCTCACCGCTCTTTGCCCCGCAGATTGCTAAACTATTCCCCGAAACTGGCTGGCTCACAGCCGATGATGTGTCAGGAGTAAAATGAAATGCCGAGACTAACCAAGATTTACACGAAAAAGGGCGATGAGGGGCAGACCTCACTAGGCGGAGGACAACGCGTGCCGAAAGATCACCTGCGCGTGACCGCCTACGGCACAGTGGATGAGCTCAACTCTCAGATCGGTGTAGCGCTGGCTTTGGGGTTGGATGCACAACTGGCGACCGTGCTGGCAGAGGTGCAAAACGAACTGTTCGACCTCGGCTCCGATCTGGCGTTTGTCGAGGAAGACAAGGCAATCTACAAATTGCCCCAGATCGAAGCGCGCCATATCGAGCGACTGGAGGACATGATCGACGAAATGACGGCTGCGCTCGGACCGCTTGAGAACTTTATTTTACCGGGTGGCTCGCCGGGCGCGGCGCAGTTGCATGTAGCGCGCACTGTCTGCCGCCGCGCAGAACGCGATGTCGCCGCTCTGGCGCGCGAGGAAGCCGTCGGCCCTAATGTGCTGGCCTACCTCAATCGCCTCTCGGACGCCCTCTTCGTGATGGCGCGTTACGAGAACTTCATGAAAGGGGTGGCAGAACCACTGTGGCAGCCGGGTGCGTGATGAGTGTATTTCATGTCCGGGGCGCATAGCCTTCGATTCAAATCAAGGTTGAAAACTGGAGAAGTAGACCCGTGCATGATGTGGTAGTTGACTGTATAGGAACAGATGTGCTACACTGCCATGCGCTTCGGTAATCGGTCGCCAGAAAAGGAGGCTTCACGATGTCCATCGATGCACCGGTGATGGAAGCTGTTGCCGCACCGCCGGAAAGCGATGCGCTTCCATACGAACCCATCGAAATCGATTACACAAATATCATCACCGAGGATGACGCCCCTGTGGACAACCTGTTTTCTGAGCGCCAGCAACGTCTGCTGGCCGACGCTCTTTACGCATCCTGGCCCACGATGGGCGCAAGCCGCCCCTTCCTCGCCATGACCAACGTCGGCCTGTTTTTTGCGTTGTCGGCGCCACCCTACGTGCCCGATGCGTTGGTCAGCCTGGACGTGCGCCCGCCCGACAATCCATTTCCCAAGAAGAACCGCTCTTATTTTATTTGGGAGTATGGCAAGCCGCCTGAGATCGTCGTTGAGATCGTCTCCAATCGTAAGGGTGGCGAATTGGATGAGAAGCTGGCCGGCTATGCGCGCCTGGGCGTCGCCTATTACATTGTCTACGACCCAGAGCTGCTATTGACCCAACAGGCGCTTTATGTATTTGCTCGCCGCGATCTGAGCTTCGTCCAGATTCCGCCGAGTGTGCTCCCCGGTATTGGCCTGGGGGTGATGCTTTGGGAGGGCGTATACGAAGATATGCCGGGCGTCTGGCTACGCTGGATCAACAGCGAAGGGAATCTGTTGCTTACAGGCAAAGAACGCGCCGAACAGGAGCGCGAGCGCGCCGAACAGGAGCGCCAACGCGCCGAACAGGAGCGCCAACGCGCGGATGCGTTAGCCGCTAAACTACGCGAGTTAGGGATCGATCCCAATCAAGTGTTTGCAAGAGATTGAGGCAACAATTGTGGTCAGATAAACCAGGTCTCTGTCCGAAACCTGGTTTACACCATTCTGCTCATCCCTTCACTGCTCCCACGCGCAACCCTTGCATGAAGTAACGCTGGAAAGCAAAGAAGAAAATAATCATCGGAATCGATGCCAGCGCCGCACCGGACATCAAGAAACCGTAGTTGGTGCCGAACTCACTGTTGTAGAGGTAGGAAAGCCCAACCTGTAATGTGAAGAGATCCGGGTTCTGCAGAATGACCAGCGGCCACAAGAATGCATTCCAGTAACGCTGGAAGGCGAAGATTGCCGTCACTGCCATCGCTGGCGCGGCCAGCGGCACGATTACGCTGGTAAAGGTCTTCCATTCTGAGGCGCCGTCCATGCGCGCCGCCTCCTCCAGTTCACCGGGCATGGTCTGAATGTACTGCTTGAGCAAGAAGATGCCGATCACATCGGCCAGCCCCGGCAGCAGCACACCGGCAAAGGTGTTGACCAGCTTGAACTGCGTGATCATCAGGTAAAGTGGCACCAACGTCACCTGTCCAGGAATCATCAGCGCCGCCAGGATCATCCAGAAGAGCACATTCGACCCTGGAAATTTGCGCTTGGCAAAGGCATAGCCCGCCATTGTATCGAACAACACGTGAATCCCCGTGCTGACCAGCGCCAACAGCAATGTGTTGATGAACCACAGCAACATGCGCGACATCTGTACATTTTCCAGCCCCAGTACGCGCAATCCGCCCGTTCCACTCAACCTGATCAGATTCACGACATTCTCCAGCGTCGGGTTTGCCGGAATTAGCTCCGGCGGCAACTTGACCGTGGAGGAGGCCGGCGTGATGGCCGTCACAAAAAGCCAGTACAGGGGAAAAAGGCTCACGGTGGCAGCCATCATCAGGATCGCCAGGATGACGATCTGCCAGAAGCGGTCACGCCAGTTGCGCCCGGCGCTTTGCGTGCGCGTCAGTGTGGCTGACTGCGCCATCGTGGTGGGTTCGGTCGTCATGGCGCGCTCCTCAATATTCAACGTCAGTGCTCAGGAAACGAAATTGTACAAAGGAAAACGCAGCGATGATGGCGAAGAGCACCAATGCCTGCGCGCTGGCGCGGCCAAAGTTGAAGTCGCTAAAAGCCGTCATATAGATCAACTGCACGATGGTCGTTGTGCGGTTGATCGGCCCGCCGCCGGTCATGATGTAGACACGCTCGAAGACTTGAAAGCCGGCAATTGTATAGATCACCATCAGGTAGAGTGTTGTCGGCTTGAGCAGCGGTACGGTGATGCCCCACCATTTCTGCACTGCGTTGGCGCCTTCAACTTCCGCCGCCTCGTACAGTTCGCGCGGGATCGAGCCGATGCTGGCTGAGTAGAGCACAACGCCCGTGCCTGGCACAATCAAGATGGTGCTCAGGATCAGACTCCACAGCGCAATGTCTGGGTCTTGTAGCCACAGCACGCGTGGGATGCCAAACAGCCCCAGCAGCCAGTTCAAAAAACCATAATCGGGTTGGAAGATGTAAATCCACACCAGCGAGATGACGATGATGCTGGTGACATAGGGCAAGTAGAACGCGCCGCGGAAGAGCGACTGCACCTTGTTATTGAAGGGTTGCAGGAGCGCCGCCACCGCCAGCGAACTGAGAATCCATGCTGCCACCACAAAGACAGCATAGATCAGGGTGTGCCACATCGCATCCAGGAACAACTGGCTGCTGAAGACATCGGCGAAATTTTTCAACCCCACCCACTCACTTGAACGCAACGTCACACGCTGAAAGGCCAACACGACGGCCCGCAGCACCGGATAGCCGATAAACAGAAAAAAAAGGAGCATACTCGGCGCAATGAAGAAGTAGCTCCATTTGTGGCGATGCCAGAAGCGGATGATGCGGCGCATGATGTTTGTTCTCCAGAATTTAGGAGATTAGAGATTAGGAGATTGGGGGATTGAGAGATGAGTTCGTCCCTGCGCTCTCTATCCTCCCAATCTCATAATCTCCTACTCTCTTACGGCTTCAACGCGTCCAGTTCCGCCTGGTACACCGGGGCGATGGCATCCATAGCTTCCTGCGCTGTTTGCTCACCGAGAATGATCGCCTGGAGCGCCGCGCCGTACTGTGCGCCTAGTTCCGCGGAGGTGGCGACCGGCGCTTCGTAGACGCCATACTCGACCAGTTTGGCAACGACTTCGCGGTTCGGTGTGGTGGCATAAGCAGTGTTGCTGCGGCGCAGACCCGGCGCCAGCTGCCAGCCCTGGACATCTTGCGCCACCTGGCTGCCCGTCAGGTAACTGGCAAGTTTGTGGGCAGCGGCTTCCTTCGCCTCATCCTCCACATCGACCACAGCAAAGAGACCAAACGCACCGTTGGTGACCAGTTTGCCCATGTCGCCCATTGGCGGCGGCAACACGGCCAACGGGAAGTTGCTGCCTTCCAGATCGGGAATAAAACCCGGCGTGCTCATCAGCAACGCCACTGTCTGGTTGTCCTTGAACTGAGCGCGCACGCCGGCCTGATCCACCGTGCCAAAATCAGGCGGCGTAACCTTATGCTCCAGCGCCAGCGAAGCAATCTTGTCCAGCGCCGAGACGCCCTCTGGCTGGTTCTGTACGAACTGCGTGCCATCGGGGCTGAGGATGCGCCCGCCGTCAATGTACATCAGCGGGTAGTATTCCACTGCGCCCCACTTCGACGAAGCGCTGAAACCATAAACTTGCGTGCCATCATCCCGCGTGTAGGTGAGCTGTTTGGCGGCCGCCACAAATTCATCCCATGTCCACGGGTCATCCATCGTCGGCAATTCGACGCCGCGTTCGGCCAGGATGTCGGTGTTGGCAAAGAGCGAGATCGCCGTCACCCACAGCGGCCAGGCCCACACTTTGCCGTCGACCGTCGCCACCTGGAAGGCGCTCTCGTAGAAATCGGCTTTATCCTCGTCAGTCAGGTACGGCGTGATCTCAGAGAGGATGCCCTGCTTGGCGTAACGCGGCAGGTTCGGGCTGGTGACGCGGAAGATGTTGATGTCGGTGCCGCCAGCCAGCGCGGTCTCCAGTTTGGTGTCGCCTTCAGCCGTCCACGGAATGCCGACGATCTCCACGTCAATGTCCGGGTTGTTCGCTTCGAAGACCTCGATCGCCTTTGCTGTGTTGACGGAGCCGGCGTCGGTGCCGCCCTCAACATAGCCACGCTGATAGAAGACGATCTTGACCGGGCCAGATGTTGTCGCACCGCCGCCCGGCGCCACAGCCGTGCACGCGCTGACCACCAGAGCCAACACCACCATAACCACCATGAGAGAGTAGGATCGGTTCACAGCAATTCTCCTTTCAGAAATCGATACAGAACACAACACAGATCGATACCAGCCATCACTCGTTCATCCCGTTGGCGCGCCTCCTCCTATGCTGTCATAGGCGCGGCTTGAGACCGCGCTGATTCACAATCAAACGCCGTGCAGTCTGACGCCGCACCTGTGCGGTGGCACACACGATGTCATTTGCAGGTGAATACGCCTTGCGCAATACAAATGAGCCGGACCGCATCGTTGCTCTGCCGCCCGGTCGACGCAGCAAACCAGTCGCACCGTGACGCTCATGCCATCTCGTCGTAAAGCAGGTAGGGCGCCCGGCGCGCGCGAAAGGCTGCTTCCTGGGCGCCCCAGTGCGCGGTGAGAGTCGCCACATCGTAGCCCAGCGCCAATCCCTCGCGCAGCGTGGCATCGCCGGCCAGCAAGTCAAAATGCGGCGGACGCCCCTCCCAGCTCGATTCCAGAAAGGCGAAGCATTCCGGCGCCTGGGCGCGACATGCAGCGATCACGTGCAGCCCGGTTATCACCGCGTGCATGGCATTGCGATCCATCACATGCACCTGCACGCCCTGACAGTGTTCGCCAGCATGTTTGCTCGCCGACGGCGTGAAGTAGACCGGGCGGAAGCGCACGCCTGGCAGATCAAGGGCGTTGAGCGTCACTGCCAGCCGATAGCCATCCAGCCACGGTGCGCCGACGATCTCAAAGGGCAGCGTCGTCCCACGCCCTTCGGAGAGATTCGTCCCTTCCACCAGGCACATTCCCGGATAGACGGTGGCGGTGATCAACTGCGGCATTCCCGGCGACGTGGGCGTCCATGGCAGGCCAGTCTGGTCGAACCAGAGCGCGCGCCGCCATCCTGTCAGCGCCAGCACAGTCAGGTCGGCGCCAAAACCCTGCTCGGCGTTGATCAAGCGCGCCAGCTCACCCAGCGTCATGCCATGACGGATGGGGATATCTATGATGCCGACAAAAGACTCCAGCCCTGGTGTAACCGGCGGGCCTTCGACGGCTACGCCATTGATCGGGTTAGGGCGATCCAGCGTCAGCAGCGGAATGCCTGTGCGTCCGCATGCGCGCAACAAGTAGTAGAGCGTGCTCAGGTAGGTGTAGAAGCGCACGCCGACATCCTGCATGTCGAAGATGAGCAGGTCGACTTCGGCCAGCATGGCGTCCGTCGGTTCGCGGTCGGCGCCGTAAAGACTGTAGACTGGCACGCCCAACCGGGGGTGGATGGTGTGTTCCACTGCGGCGCCATCTGCCGCTGCTCCATCGAAGCCATGCTCTGGCCCAAAGAGCGCAGTGAGCGTGGCGCCGGCGGCGATCAGCGCATCCTCGGCAGAGCGTAGATCGGTTGTCACGGCGGCCGGCTGTGTCACCAGGCCGATGCGCCGCCCCTTGAGCAGATCGTGTCGTTCTTCAATCAGTTGCTGCAATCCAGTCTTGATCTGTTTCATGGCGTCACCCGTCAGGCGTCACTCGTCAGGCGCAGATTACCGTCCAGCTTGCAGGGCGAAGCGGAATTTGTAACGGTCGCCGCGATAGGAGGAGAGCACATATTCGACCGGTTCGCCATCGCTGTCGACGGTTAGCCGTTGCATGCGCATCACGGCCGCCGGCGCCGTCAATTCAAGCAGGCGCACTTCTTCGGCGTCAGCGACGACCGCCTCTAACACCTGTTCGGCCTGTGTCAGCGCCAGGCCATATTGATGTTCCAACACTGCGTAGAGCGATTCCACAGCAAAGTCGTGGGTCAACAAAGCGGGAAAACGCGCAAAGGGCAGATACGCAGTCTCTACGGCCAGCGGCAGGTCGTCGGAGAGTCGTAACCGCGCCAACCGAATTACCTCGCTCTGCGGCGTGATGCGCAGCGCCGCGGCCACTTCGGGCGCAGCGCCGATGACGCGTGCGTCGAGCACGCGGCTGCTGGGGCGTCCGCCACGCGCCTGCACATCCTGGCTGAAGCCAGTCAATGTGCGCAGTTGCTGATCGATTTTGGGAGCGGCCACAAAGGTGCCTTTGCCCACGCGCGTATAAATCACGCCATCGCGCACCAGCGAGAGCAGCGCCTGCCGCACGGTCATTCGGCTGACGGCGTACTGCTCGGACAACTCACGCTCCGACGGAAGCCGTTCGTGCGGCGCATAGTCGCCAGCGCGAATGGCGGCGATCAGGCCATCCTTGATCTGGAGATAAAGCGGGTCCGGCGCTTGACGCTGTAACTGCATAAAATCGTATAGACCGGTATAGACCATATAAGCGCTGCAGCATCGTTTTACCACAGACGCGGAGAAATTTCAAGCATGAATTTTCAGGGAATTTGCTTCAGCACATGCTTATACCCTTCTATTACTGACATCCAGGTAATCAACTGATAATAGCCAACCTGCTCAAAGCAGGTTCTGACGATGTCTGGTTTATTGCGCAGTTTGTCGGTTGCAGCCGTCAGGTGATGGCGCAGGTCAGTCATGATTTGACAACAAGTGTTTCTGAGTTCGACGTGCTTAGGGTAGCGCCAAATGCCTTCGTCTGGGTTCAAATTCGGTGCGTAAGCAGGGAGGCGCGCCAGCCAGATCCGTTGGATAGCGCCTTCTGCCAGAAAGGC
Organism: Anaerolineales bacterium UBA3905; assembly: GCA_002391565.1. Lineage (GTDB taxonomy): Bacteria > Chloroflexota > Anaerolineae > Caldilineales > Caldilineaceae > Caldilinea. The sequence continues at coordinate 17,472 of DGFH01000371.1, read as the reverse complement.
CTGAATGGTTTTGCTGCGGTGGATCGGGGCTCCATCCCCAATGATCACAGTCGGCGGCGAAGCGACGGGCGAGTGGGCCGTCGCCCAACCCGTAGCCGTAGATGGCGTAGGCAAGCTGCCAGCATGCTGCGTCGTTCTCCCAGTCCGCTTCGCCGTTGGCGAGGGTGGCGCAGTGGCCGGATTCATCCTCGTACTTGAGCGGATTGAAGCGCACGTACGCATAGCGATGATAGTCCAGCGCATTGCCCGTCTCCGGCACAAGCGCATCCGGCGAAAGGAAGTGTCCCAGCGCCGGGTCATACCAGCGGGCGTTGTAGAAGTACAGCCCCAGCGCCGCCTCCTCCCGCTGCCCCGTGAAGCGAACACTCGTCGGCGTCGTCCCCGACGCAAAGCGGGTGACGCCGAAGGGGCGATAGCGCAGCTCGCCCGTCCTGGTCGTCCCGCTCACGGCGTAGGCCGTCCCGCCCAGGTGGTCCGTCAGCAGCCAGTAGAGCGTCCCGCCGTCGCGCAGAGCGATGCGCTGGCCGCCGGCGCTATAGTATTTCTTCACCACGCCGCCAGAAACCTTTGTATGTTAAACTGGCTCGGCTATATTGTTCGGTGAAACGAAATCCTTTCTGCATTCATATTTGTTTATGTTAACCTTTTCATCATCCTCTTATCCCACATGTATGTAAGGGCGCCTAACCCGATTGTAATCAACCCGATGATTAGGGATGAGCGGATCAAAATGTATAAACCGAAGAAGCCTATCCAAATAGGAAGGATAACATTGTACTTCCGCTTAAACTTATTGCGCACGGTTCGATAACGAAAAAATTCAAACGCATACAAATACAAAAGTAACACCATCACTGCAAACAGCCCCAGAACAAACGCACCCTCCATTTCCGAAAAAGGTTTAAAGATCATCTCACTCAACCTCCTGGAATTAGTGGATCAGCGAGATCGTACACCAATTGTACGAAGCCTGAGACTGTACCAATGAATGGGAAAGGATTGAGAACAGCTGTAACGCTGACAACAAGTGCATCCATTCTAGACGCCTTGCCCGTCCCTAATCCTCGATATGTATGTGCGAGTCCTGCTGCCGTTGCAGTTTGATTCATTGTCGTGCCTGCAGCTATTCCAGCCAGAGTGAGGCCACCGCTGGGTGCGGCGCCGGCCAGGGAAGCGCTGGCAAGGGCGTTGCCTCCAATCGCCGCCAAATCGTAGCCGATCGCCACGCAATCCCACGTGTTGCAGGGAATGTCGTTGAGCATCTGCGTGCCGCTGGCGGCGGTCGCCCAGCGTTCGCCGGAGGCGCCCTGCAGATGATACATGCCGTACTCGGGTGACCAGCCTGCCCAGCGACCGCCAAAACGAGCGAACTCTACTTCAGGCACGAGATGGCTGTATCCCATGTCGATCATGATGCGTCCTTCGCTCGTGCGCACGAAGCTTCCACTGATGGAGGTCTGGTAATCCGGCAACGTGGCGGTGATGCGGTCGCCGTCCTGGGCGGCGCGCAGGATGTCGTACCACCCGGAGTTGCCTGCGTAGGGGCCGCCCGCGCCGAAGAGCGCCATGAGCGCCTCGAAGGAATCGACGCCGAAATGTTGCATCAGTTCTTCGACGCTGTAATGGCCGCTCGGGTCGGTGTATTTGAGCGGATTGAAGCGCACATACGCATAGCGATGGTAATCCAACGCATTGCCCGCCTCCGGAACAAGCGTATCCGGCGAGAGGAAGTGACCCAGCGCCGGGTCATACCAGCGAGCGTTGTAGTAGTACAGCCCCAGCGCCGCCTCCTCCCGCTGGCCCGTGAAGCGAACGGTGGTCGGCGTCGCCCCCGACGCAAAGCGGGTGACGCCGAAGGGGCGATAGCGCAGCTCGCCCGTTTTGGTTGTCCCGCTCACGGTGTAGGCCGTCCCGCCCAGGTGGTCCGTCAGCAGCCAGTGGAGCGTCCCGCCGTCGCGCATGGCGATGCGCTGGCCGCCAGCGCTGTAGTACTTCTTGACCACGCCGCCGGAGACCTCGTAATAATCGCCCACGTAGTAGGTCGTGACGCCGTTGACCGTCCCTTTGACCCGCCGGCCGTCGCCGTCGTAGACGAAGCTGGCGCTCGCCGCACCGCTCACGCTCACCAGGCGGTTCTCGGCGTCGTAGACAAAGCTCAGCGTCTGCCCGCCGGATGTACGGCTCACCAGGTTGCCATTGGCGTCGTAGGCGTAGCCGTGGCCCCCGCTCACCGCAGTCACGGCGTGCTTGTGCCCAGCGTCGCCATAGACGTAGCCGCCCCCACGCGGGCCGTTGACCAGCCGCCCCGCGCTGTCGTAGCTGTAGCTCTCGCTGTACGTCCCGCCGCTGCCCCCCGTCGCCGCCGCCGACGTCAACCGGTCCATCCCGTCGTAGCCAAAGCTCTGCGTCTGCACTCCACCTGTCAGATAGTCTTTGATCCAGCTCACGTTGCCCACCGCGTCATAGGCGTATTCCAGTTTCTGCAAATCTTCGTTCGTCGTGGCGCCGCCGCGCAGCCACTGCAAACGTCCGCCTTGCACTGTCCAGCCGAAGTAGCCAGGGTCGATGCGCAGCTGGTTGTTGCCCAATGTGCGCAGTTCCACCCGCCCTGCCGGGTCATATTGCGTCGCCTGCACGTAGAGGCTGCTCCCACTTACGCTGTTGACCTGCTTTTGGCGCAGATAGGTGAAGAGCACTTCTTCACCATCCGGGTAGCGCATCCAGGTGGGCAGGTCGGCGGCGTCGTAAGTCCACTCGGTCACAAAGCTCCCGCCGCCGGTGATGCTCTTCGTCTCCCTGGTCAGCCGCCCGCGCACGTCACCGTAGAGCCAGGTCGTGCTGCCAGCGCCATCCGTCATCGACGTGCGCTTGCCCCGCCCGTAGTTCGTCCCGGCGCTAAATGCATCGTAGCCGTAACTCACCGTCGCCGTCGCCGCGCCACAACTGCCGCTGTTCACCGCCGCATAGCTCTTCTGCGTCACCCGGTCGAGCGCATCGTAGCTCAGCGTCGTGCGGCAGTTGCGCGCATCGGTCTGGGTGCGCAGGTTGCCGGCGGCGTCGTAGGTGTAGCTCCAACTCCCCAAATCCGGATCGCTCATTGCCGTCTTGCGCCCGGCCAGGTCGTAGCTCAGGGTCGTCGTGGCAAAAAGCGTCCCGCCGTTCCCTGTGCGCTGCTCTACTGCCAGCAATCGGTCAGCTTCATCGTAGGCATAGCGCAGCCACGGCTCGGCGGGCGGACGCACCTCGGCCACCCGCCCCCACAGGTCGTAGATGGTCAGCGTGCATCGGTTCAACCCGTCACATCTCCGCATCTGCAGATCATCGGGGTAGCTGTATGCTGTATACTCCGCCGACGTCGGGCTCTGCACGCGTGTAATCCGACCGAAGGCGTCGTAACTCGTCACTGTCGTCGGGTTGGCAAAATACTGCCCTCGATAAGGCGTTCCGCCTGCCGACGGCGTCCATACCGCCAACAGATAGGGTTTGGTCGCTTTAATGCGCCGACCATAGGCGTCGTAGGCGTAATCCACCACCACATCGTAAGCGTTGCTGTTGATCTGTGCATTGGCAACCTGCTCCTGTAATAGTTGTCCCAGCCCGTTATAAACCTTACGCGTGTTGTAAACGCCCCCGCTGTGTCGCTCCTGGATATCCACCAGGAATGGTCCCTGATAATTGACCCCGTAGTCGTAATAGGTGATGGCGATGCTGGGCGATGCGCTGCTCTGTCCGGGCCGGATGAGTTTGGTCAGGCGGCCAAAGCTATCATACTCAGCGCCGGTGATGATGCCGTTGGGGTCGGTCTCCTGCACAGGCACGCCCAGACGGTAATGATACACCCAGTTCGTCGTGTGCCCGAAGGCGTTCTGTTCGCTCGTGCGGTAGGTGTTGTAGCCGCCGTCGGCGTAAGCATAGGTCGTCGTGCGCAGCTCAGTGGTCGGATAGATGGCGGCGCCCTCCTCGTGATAGCCGTAGGCTGTCGAGGTCGTCACCCCCGTCAGGTTGCCGTAGAGGTCGTAGCTGTAGCGCACATCGCTCATGAGCTGCCGCGTCTGCCCCGGCGCACCGTAGCTGACGCATTGGTTGCTGGCGTTGGCGTAGCAGACCAGCCGGCGTTCGCGCGTCAGTGCGCCGGCCACGGGCGGCGCCCAGAAGACAGACTGGTTGTCGTAGACCAGGTGTCGCGTCTGCATAGCATCGCCCAGGTTATAAGTGCATGTTCCACCTGGGCAGCGAAACATGATCTCGCGTCCCGGCAGCCCCACCACATAGCGCGTCGCTTCGTTGCGCGGGTAATAGATGCGCTGCGTGGCGCGATAGGGCGTGAAGATACTTCCATTCCAAACCTTTTCCACCACGTTGGTGCGGTTGCCATACTGCACACCGCCTTGCAGTGCTGCGTCATACAGATATTCCACCATGCTGCCCACAAAGGTGGCATCTCCGCCAAAGTCCAGCGTTTTGAGTGCGCTCAGAGGCAGCCAGTAGGCTTTTAGCCCCAGAAGTGGTTTGCCGTCGCTGCGTGTGGGCGTCAGGCTGGCGGTTTCTTGCGCCGCGAAATTGCGTTCGGTTTCGGTCAACAGGCGCAGTTCACTGTACGCGTCCAGCATCAACGCTCCAGCCGAAATCCACCCCCGGAATCGCCAGTTTCTGGCGCCAGCTACATAACTTCCCTGCCAACGCCGCACATAATCGCTTTCAGGCGCTGCATCCCGTTTCCATAAACGCACCAAATCAGCGCCATCGACGCTTAATTGCAACACGTACCACTGGTCGTACTCGAAGCTACCGACGCCTGACAGAGTGTAGACTTCCTCGAAGCCGGCGCCATCGTTGCGTTGCACCACCACGCTACGGTCGCTTTTGATGTAGATTCCCCAACGCCGGCCATCCTCGCTCTCCAACGCCAGCACCGCCATTGGCGTCCCCACGCCAGTATTGGCAATGCGGAACTGCAGCTGCGCCATCTCGCCGTCCTGTACATTGTAGACGTTGCGATAAGCGTTGACCGACCAGCTTGTCGCCGGATTGTTGATGCGCAGCGCAGGATCACCGTGCTGCCGAGGCTGTGATGTTTCCCCGGCCGACGCCCATCCTGCTATCGTTGTCTCAAAGTCACTAAAAAATTCCTCCCATCCCTCCTGCACGCGCACCATCTTGCCCTTGCGCACATCGTCCTGGCGATGCCACATATAGCGAATGTGGCCATCTGGCCCTTTCTCCCGCACAATGGCGTGTCCGCGAAACTCGGTGAAGGGCTCCACGTAGGCGCGATTGTCGTTGCGGCAACAGCTCCAGTCATCCTTTAGCACATTCTTTATTACCGTCGAGTGCAGTGGATCGTTGGTCGCTGGCTCATCGTAACTGTATTGAAAAACCTGGGTTGTATTGGTTGTCAAATCGATGATGCGTTTTTCCGCCACCCGGTAGCGTGTCAATGTGTCATAGCCAATGAAGAAGCGCAGAATCGCGTTGCCTTCGTAGGTCAACCACATGCGGCTTGCTGTGGCTGGCAGCACGATGGTTGCGTCTATGAGTTTCTCGCCACTTTCCGGCAGCGCCCAGAACGGATTGTTCGCCTGTGTATCACCTGTTTCCCAGACAACGCCTGCGCCATGGTCCAGCCCTGTGCGCACCTCATGGGGTGTTTTGTCCCAGCGCTCGAATTTGCTGATGATACGATAAGCGCCCCCCGGTCGGAAGATGCGAAAATAATTCCCCGTATAGTGAGCATTTGCCGTCACTCTGGACGGCGTCGTTGCCCGCCGGTCCGCGATCGCTCGCCCAAAGGGTGTAACTAAATTCAACCCGCCCCTTGTAACCGTTGTCGGCGCGTGTCAGGTGCATGGCGTCGCCGTAGGCAAAGGTGGTCGCCGGCAAAGGACTATGGTCGGCGCCAAATTCCTGCACCTGCGTCAGTGTTGGCGTGCGTCCTCCCGAATTTTCGTTGCATTCTCTAGTAAAAACGCAACTTTACTATCTTTGCACTTTATCGATGTCTAGTTTGTCACGTGATATTGCTTGCAATCTTCCCGGAAGCTCCAAAACTTCCGGGAAGATAAACAGTTAACCTGGCGATCAGTAGCTTCACACAAGTTGGTCAAGCGCGCCACAACATGGTAAGCTGTGTGACCGTTCGGTGCGAATGCAATCACTACGATAGCACTGCTTACGCAAATCTCAGGGCATTCTGGAGAATCAACATGCGTGTCTATTACGATATCGATCTGAACACCCGTGCGCTTGCGGCGAGAGAATTGCACGGCAAGGAGATTGTCTTCGCCGGCCGTTACTTGATCGCCAAGACACTGGTTGAACGCGGGCTGGCCGGCGTTGACCCGCTGTCACCAGACAACCCTTTGATCTTCTCGGCCGGCCCCTTCGCCGGGACGACTTTTTCCAACGCCAACCGCACCAGCGTCGGCTGCAAAAGCCCGTTGACTGGTGGCATCAAGGAAGCCAACGGCGGCGGAACCTTCAGTTACGGCCTGGGGCAATTGCGCATCGCTGGCTTCACCTTGACGGGCGCATCGCCCGATTGGGTCGTGATCCATTTCCGCAAAGACGGCGGCATCGACTTCGACGACGCTGCGCCTTATCTGGGCAAGGGCAACTTCGAAGTTGCCGAGCTGCTGTACTCACGCTACAGCCGCAAAGTGGCGATTGCCCTGTGCGGTCCTGTAGGTGAATATCAGGGGTTGCTGGCGGGCATCGCCTTCAGCGACAAGGACCTGCGCCCCTCGCGGCTGGCTGCGCGCGGGGGCGTCGGCGCCGTGATGGGCAGCAAGCGCGTCAAGGCCATCGTCATCGATCTCGATAAGACGCCGCCCTTTAGCGACCCCAAGAAGGTCACCAGCAGCATCAAGGAGTACACGAAACTCTTGCGCGAAGACTCCATCGTGATGAACTTCTATAACAAAGTCGGCACGATGGGGATGGCTGACTACCAGAACTACATCGGCGGGCTGCCTGTACGCAACTTCAGGGCCGGACAACAGGCGGACACCTCGGCTGGCGAGACCTTCAAAATGGGCGGCGACTACATCGGCGAACTCAACACCAGTCGCGGCGGCGAACAGACGCACCCGTGCATGCCCGGCTGCGCCATCCAGTGCAGCAACGTCTATTTCGGCGCCGACGGCAAAGAGATCGTCTCACCCGTCGAATACGAAACGCTGGGACTGCTTGGCACGAACTGTGGCATCAGCGACCCGGACGACCTGGCGCAACTCAACTACATCGCCAACGACCTGGGCATCGACACCATCGAGGCTGGCGCCACGTTGGGCGTCCTGATGGAGGCAGGACTGGCGTCCTTCGGTGATACAAAGTGGATGGCGGAAGCACTGGCCGAGATCGGGCGCGGCACCGAGTTGGGGCGCTTGTGGGCGCAGGGCACGGCGCGCGTCGGCGCACACTATCAGGTGGCGCGCGTGCCTGTCATTAAGAAACAGGCGATCAGCGCCTACGATCCCCGCGTAGTGGAAGCGACCGGCGTCACCATGATGGTGACCGCGCAGGGCGCCGACCACACTGCCGGCAACCTGCCGCGCCTCAAAACGCGCGAGATGGATTTGGAAACGCTGCTGGATTTGAGTCTCAAACAGCAGATCAAGGTCGCCGCCAATGACTCGTTGGGGCTGTGCGTCTTTGGGCAGAGCGTCACCAACGCCAATCTGGAGTTCCTGACCGACGCCATCAATGCAGCGCACGGTGCGGAATTGGCGCCTGCCTTCTTTGAGGAGCTAGGCCGTATGACGCTGGCTTACGAACGTGAGTTCAATCGTCAGGCCGGCTTCACCGCCGCCGACGATGAGCTGCCTGCGTTCTTCTACCAGGAGGCGCTGCCGCCAACGCAGCATGTTGCGCGCTTCCACGGCGATCAGGTTCACGGCATCTACGACGGACTGGAGATTGCGCAACCGGCTTGAGGGTGCATGGTCTATCAGACTGACATCCGCTGACAATCCGACTGAAGGAAGCAAACCTGCCGCGAAAGGAGCACCTGTGTCGTTATTTACACAATTCAAGCAGGACGCTGCTGCGCTCCAGCCACAGCTCGTGGCCTGGCGCCGCGACTTTCACGCACACCCAGAGCTTGGTTTCCAGGAGGTGCGCACCGCTGGCATCGTCGCCGATCATCTGCGTGGGCTGGGGCTAGAGCTAACCACCGGCGTCGGCAAGACCGGCGTCGTGGCGTTGGTGGAGCCGGATAACCTGCCCGCCGACGCACCAACGGTGATGCTGCGCTTCGACATGGATGCGCTGCCCATCGCGGAGGAGAACGACGTCCCCTACCGCTCGCAGACGCCAGGGGTAATGCACGCGTGCGGCCACGACGGTCACACCGCCATCGGCATGGGTGTGGCGCAGGTGTTGACCCAGCATCGCCAGGCATTGGCCGGGCGCGTCAAGCTCGTTTTTCAGCCGGCGGAGGAAGGACTGGGCGGCGCACTGGCGATGATCGCCGACGGCGCGCTCGCCGCACCGTCGCCCACCGCTGCGTTTGGTCTTCACCTGTGGAGCCGATTGCCGCTCAACCAAGTCGTCGTCCAGGCGGGGCCGTTGATGGCAGGCGCCGACAAGGTGAATCTTGTGGTCGAAGGGGTTGGTGGTCACGGCGCCATGCCCCATGAAACGATTGACGCCATCGTCGTTGCCAGCGAAATTGTGCTGGCGTGGCAAACGATTGTGGCGCGTTCGGTCGAACCCACGACGCCAGCGGTGATCACGGTCGGGACATTTCATGCCGGCGGCGCCAGCAACGTCATTGCCGGGCGCGCAGAACTGGGCTGCTCGATCCGCTCCTTCGATTTGGCGACGCGTGACCTGTTGGTGCGGCGCATGCGAGAGGTGGCCGATGGCGTCTGCGCCGCACACGGCGCGCGCTGCGAGCTAACCTTTACCGCCGGAGTGCTCCCAACAATCAATAGCGATGCAGGGGCGGAGCTAATGCGCGGCGTTGCGGCGGAAATCGTCGGCGCTGAACAAGTCACCACCATAACGCCAGCGATGGTGGGCGAGGATATGTCGGAATTTCTGATGCGCGCACCGGGTTGCTTCGTGCTCGTCGGCGCCAACGATCCCAACGGCCCGCTCAACAGCCCGCATCATAGCCCCACCTTCGACTTCGACGAGCGAATGTTGTCAACTGGCGTGGCATTGCTCGCCAGCACTGCCGCCGCCTATCTTCAGCAACAAGTGCAGGAGTAAGCATGGACCAGGCTGCGTTTCTGAACGTCACCGACTTCATCCGATCTCCCGGCGAAAAAGCCTTCAAGCACACCTTCTTTCAGAGCGAGCGGCTGCTGGTCGGGCTGAATGTGTTGCGCCCCGGTCAGGCGCAGGCGATCCACGAACACGCCAACCAGGACAAGTTTTACTATGTGGTTGCAGGCAGTGGGCGCTTCACCGTGGGCGAAACCAGCCAGTTGTGTACGGCGGGCATGTTGGTTGTGGCGCCTGCCGGTGCGCCGCACGGCGTCCGTAACGAAGGTGAAGAGTTACTCACCTTTCTCACGGTGATCGCACCTTTTGGCTGAGAGGGGTGTTATCGCTATCACGCCAACCGGTTGCCCGGTTGACAGATGACCCAGGTTTGACCAATGGAAAGGAAAAATTCTCTGATGAGTGAAATCAACGCACCCGCCTCTACGCCGGATGCCTACGCAGGCTGGCGCGCCGTCGTCGCCAAGTATCAACAGCCCGACATGCGCAAAAGCATCTGGCAGATCGTCAACTCGTTTGGCGGTCTATTTCTGATGTGGGTGCTGATGTATTATAGCCTGAACGTCGGCTACTGGTTGACGCTGCTACTCTCGATCCCGGCGGCGGGCTTTGCCGTGCGCATTTTTATCATCCAGCACGATTGCGGGCACGGCTCGTTCTTTAAATCGCGCAAGGCCAATGACGCGATCGGCGTTGCCTGTAGCCTCTTCACCCTCACTCCGTACAAATTTTGGCGCAAATCGCACGCCATCCACCATGCGCATCACGCCGAGCTAGAGGAACGCGGCATCGGCGATGTATGGACGCTGACCGTCGAGGAGTATCTGGCGGCGCCCTGGTGGAAACGCATCGCCTATCGCATCTTCCGCAACCCCCTCTTCCTCTTCGGCATTGCACCGGCAGTCAACTTCCTGATCCTGACGCGCTTTCCAGTGGGCGGCGAACGAGAGTGGCGCAACGGCGAACGCGAGTCGGTCATGTACACGAACCTGGCGCTGGCGGGGTTGTTTGCCTTGTTCATTGCCTGGGTCGGGTTGCGCGCCGTGCTGGCGATCTTCTTGCCAACTTTCATGATTGCGGCGGCGACCGGCACCTGGCTCTTCTACGTGCAACATCAATACGAACGCACCTACTGGGAGCACACGCCGGCGTGGGACTATACGCTGGCGGCGATGCACGGCAGTTCCTACTACAAGCTGCCCAAAGTGTTGCAGTGGTTCACCGGCAACATCGGCTTCCACCACATCCATCATCTCAGCCCGCGCATCCCCAACTACAACCTGGAACGCTGCCACAAAGAGAACCCCATCATGCAGCGCGTGGTGCATCTCACGCTATGGACGAGCTTTAAGACGACGTCTCTGGCGCTGTGGGATGAGGAGAAGCGCACACTGGTCAGCTTCCGCGAGGCGCTGCGGAGTCGTGCGGCATTGCCTGCACCAAACGCCGGTTGACGCTCATCGCCCCGATCTGCCTGGAAGCGGGCGTCTTGCGGCAAGCATGATGAGGAGAAAAATGTCGCCAACCTTCCCAGAAGCACTGAGCTTCCGGGAAGGTGAGCAGCCCGTCAGCTGCAGATTGGATTTCATTGCATCAGGATTGTCGCCATGCCGGCCGTCGAAGCGATTCAGCTGACCCGCACCTTTGGCCCCAAGGTTGCCGTCGATCATCTCGATCTGACGGTGAATGAAGGCGAGTTTTACGGTTTCCTCGGACCCAACGGCGCCGGCAAGTCCACCACGATCAAGATGCTGGTGGGTCTGCTGCGTCCGACGTCCGGGCAGGCGCGCATCGCTGGCATCGATATCTGGCAAGAGCCGCTACGCGCCAAGCAAATGATCGGCGTGCTGCCGGAAGGGCTGGCGCTCTACGAACGGCTGACCGCGCGCGAGTTCGTGCGCTTCGTCGGCGCGATGTACGGTCTGTCTATGCGCGATGCCGCACAGCGCACCGACGAGTTGCTCGCCCTGATGGATCTCGACGCCGACGCCGACAAGCTGATCGTCGATTACTCGCAGGGGATGCGCAAAAAGACGGCGCTGGCTGCGGCCATCATTCACACCCCGCGCGTGATCTTTCTCGACGAACCCTTCGAGGGCGTCGATGCCATCTCCGGGCGCGCCATCCGCAACGTCTTGCAGCAACTGCGGGCGCGCGGGGCCACGATCTTCTTTTCCTCGCACATTCTCGAAGTGGTCGAACGCCTCTGCACGCGCATCGGCGTGATCGCACAGGGTCGGCTGGTGGCGCAGGGCACGCTGGCCGAGCTACGCACACTGGCGCAGACGGACGAACACGGCACGCTGGAGGACATCTTTCTGCGCACGGTGGGCGCCGCCGACGAGAGCCAGGAGGGCGCCGGGCGGAGTCTTTCATGGCTGGCTTAACCGACCGCGCACTGGCTTTCTTGGGGCTAGATGCAGCGCGCCAGCGTGCGCTGATCGGGCTGCGGCTGCGCCTCCTGCGGCGTCAATTCGAGCGCGAGCCAGGGCGAATGGTGGGCTTCATCGTCTTTCTGGTGATCTTCGGCCCGCTGGTGCTGCTGCTGGCGACAGCCTCTGGCTTCGTCTATGTCGCTGCGCCCGCCCCCTGGCCAGTGCAGACGATGGGAATCGTGCTGACCGGGCTGTGGCTGGCCTGGATTGCGCTGCCGCTCTTTGCCTTTCGCACCAACGAAAGCCTCGATCTCTCGCGGCTGCTCGTCTATCCGCTGAGTGCACGCGACCTGCTCGCCAGCGCCCTGATCGGCACACTCTTCGACGGCCCCAGCTATGTGACGCTACCCTTCTTCATCGCAATCCTCATCGGCTGGCTCGATCAGCCCTGGTTGCTGCCTGTTGTGCTTGTTGCCCTTCTTCTCGCTTACGCGCTGATGATGGTGACGGGACAGCTCGTGCTCACCGCCAGCATGGGGCTGCTGCGCAGCCGTCGCTTTCGCGACCTCTCGATTGTGGTCTTGTCGTTGTTGGGGTCGTCGTGCTATCTGATCAATCGTCTTGTCGAAAGCTGGGCGCGCGCGACTGACGCCGCCGCGCTGCGCACGCTGGAGCCGCTGCTGGCGCTGCGCTGGCTGCCGCCAGGTGCATGTGCACAGGCGCTGGCGCTGGCCGAACACGGCGACTGGCTCGGCGTCGGGCTGTGGCTGAGTTACGCCAGCGCCTGGCTCATCGTGCTGAGCTGGGGCTGGTGGAAGCTACTATTACGCATAACCACCGGCGCCGCGACCTGGACATTGCCAGCGCCCAAAGCTGCGCCAGCCCGACGCACACCCACCAGCGACGCTATCGACGCAGTTGGCTTCGCCTGGCTGCCGACGCCAACGCGCGCAATGCTGATCAAAGAGTTCAAGCTGACGTGGCGCGTGCCGCAGCGCCGCATTGGGTTGTTGCAAAGTGTGCTGGCGCCCTTCGCCTTGATCGTCGCCATCTTCTTTGGTGAGATGGAGGCGCTCAGCCGCCTGCCGGAGTGGACTGCGGCCGGGCTGCCTGCGATCATGCTCTTTGCGGCGTGGGGGCTGAGCACCAACATGCTCGGCATGGAGAGCCGCGGGCTGGCGACGCTGCTGCTGACGCCGGCGCCGCGTTGGCAGCTTCTCCTCGGCAAGGGGCTGGCCTACACGCTGCTGGCGCTGGCGCCGACCACACTCTATGCCGCAGTGCTGGCGGCCATCGTGCGCAGCCCGCTCATCGTCGTTGGGCTGCTGGCAGGCATCAGCACGGCGCTGATCGTCGTCGCCGTCAACATGGTGGCGGCGGTCTACTACAGCTACCCCTTTGACGAGAACAGCACGACGCGCCAGCGTGCTGGCGGCGGCTGGCGCACCGGCGTCGTGCAGATCGTCGTCGTGCCGCTGGCGATGGCAATTCTGGCTGCACCGGCGACATTGCCCATGCTGGCCGGCGCATGGTGGGGGTTGCCCCTGCCCGTCACCGCAGTCGGCGCCCTGGCCGGATTGGTCTACGCAGCGTTATTATTTGGCTGGACAACCCACTACGCCGGCAAGATGCTCACCGGACGCGAGGCCGAGACGCTGGCAGCGGCAAGTCTGACGCAATAGGCGCGCCGGTGCGCTGTTTGATATGCGCATGACACTACGCCGCCCGCCAGAGCGATCGCCCCCCCCCTTATGTAAATCTGGGCAATTCAGCCGCTGCTCTAATCCATCACTTCTGCTTCGGCAGTTTTGCCGATTTTCCCCAGCCATGCTACAATTACTACTATCAATTAGAATAATAGTAATAATCAGATGATTGTATGATTTTGCCCAAGATTGACTCCGAATTTCTGCGCTACTTGCTTGCCGACGGGCACCCGGCTGGCGCGCGGCTGCCCTCGCTGGCGGAGATCAGCCAGGAAACCGGCATGAGCATGGGCAAACTGCGCGAGCAGTTCGAGGTGGCGCGCATGTTGGGGCTGGTGGAAGCCAGTCCCCGGCGGGGCATCGTGCGCACGGAATATAGTTTCTTGCCGGCGGTGCGGTTGAGCTTGCTGACGGCGCTGGCGATCAATCCAACTAATTTTGACGCGTTCAGTGGGCTGCGCGCCCACCTGGAAACAGCCTACTGGGATGAAGCAGTAGCGCTGCTCACGGAAGAAGACCTGGCGACATTGCGCGCGCTGGTGGCGGCAGCCTGGCAAAAGCTGAGCGAGCCCCGCATCCAGATTCCCTACCAGGAGCATCGCGAGTTGCACCTGACGATCTACCGGCGCCTGGAGAACCCCTTTGTCGTCGGATTGTTGGAAGCGTACTGGGATGCCTATGAAGCCGTCGAATTGAACACTTATGCCGACTATGCCTATCTGCAGGAAGTCTGGCGATACCATGAGCGGATTGTGGATGCGATTTGTCGCGGCGAGACGGCGGAGGGCAAGCGTCTGCTTATCGAGCACATGCAATTGTTGAGTGCGCGCGGCGTCGCTATCGAGACGCCGACGCTGATGAACGGGGCGGCGACGCCGGCCCGCGTGCGTACGTGAGTCAAATGCCGCCGGGCTATCGGGTGGCGTTTTCTCAATAGATTGTCCAAAATTCAAGTGGATTGTGGCAGAGTCGCCTCATCACGGAGGAAAAAAGAATGAGTGTGATCGTGCAAGAACCGCAAACCGAACAGGTCGACCAATTGATCTTTAACGATTTCAATATCAATGTGGCGACCGCCAATGGCTCTGGCAGCCAGACCAGCAACAACATGCTGATCCGGTCGCTTTACAAAATGGGCATCCCTGTCACGGGTAAGAACCTCTTTCCCAGCAACATCCAGGGCTTGCCCACCTGGTATAACATCCGGCTCAGCAAAGATGGTTATCTTGCCCGCCGCGAACGCGTAGAGATCATGATCTGCATGAACGGCGCCACCGTCGCCGAGGACATGGCAAGCGTTGTACCAGGCGGCATCATCCTCTACGATGACACGCTGCCTGTCGCCGACCACCGCAAGGATGTCAAGTTCTACCCCATGCCAGTCAGGGAGCTGGTAAAGGCAGCCAACCTGCCCTACAACCTGCAGCGCTACATCGCCAACATGGTCTACGTTGGCGTGGCGGCCTACCTGCTGGAAATCGAGATGGACGAGATCAAAGACGCGCTCGCCTGGAACTTCGGTGGCAAGACCAAGCCGATCGAGTTGAACTGGAGCATGGTGACCGCCGCCTATGACTGGGCCAAAGCCAATCTGACTAACGACCAGCCTTATCGCGTGCGTCGCATGACCGGCTTCAACGAAGGCACATTGCTGGTGGATGGCAACACCGCCAGCGCCATGGGGGCAATCTTTGCCGGCTTTACCTTCGCCGCCTGGTATCCGATCACCCCGTCGACCAGCATCGCCGAGGCGCTGGCCGACTATGCCGCCAAATTGCGGCGCGACCCGGAGACACAGAAAGCGACCTACGCCATCGTGCAGGCCGAGGATGAACTGGCGGCCATCGGCATGGTGATGGGCGCCGGCTGGGCTGGTGCACGCGCCATGACCGCCACCAGCGGCCCCGGCATCAGTCTGATGTCGGAGTTTGTCGGCTACGGCTACTTCGCCGAGATTCCTGCCGTCATCTGGGATGTGCAGCGCATGGGGCCGAGCACCGGTCTGCCCACGCGCACCAGCCAGGGTGACCTGCTGGCAGCGCACACGCTGGGGCACGGCGACGGTCGACATCCGGTGTTGATTCCCGCCGACCCGGCTGAATGCTTCGAGATGGCAGGGACGGCGTTCGACCTGGCCGAGCGCTTACAGACGCCGGTCTTCGTGCTCAGCGATCTGGATATCGGGATGAATATCTGGATCACGAAGAAATTTGAATATCCGGAAAAGCCGCTGGATCGCGGCAAGGTGCTGAGCGCCGAACAGCTGGCAAAATTCAAGGAAGAGCACAACGGTCAGCGCTGGGGACGCTATCTGGATGTAGACGGCGACGGCATTCCCTATCGCACGCTGCCGGGCACTGACCATCCTGGTGCGGCGTACTTCACGCGCGGCACTGGTCACACCGAGTACGCCACCTACAGCGAGCGCCCACACGACTGGGAAAACAACATGTTGCGGCTGGCGCGCAAGTTCGAGACGGCGCGCACGCTGGTGCCGGCGCCAGTGATCGATGAGGTGGAGGGCGCCACGATCGGCATCATTAGCATGGGCAGCAACCACCCCGCCATCGTCGAAGCGCGCGCCCGTCTGCGCGAGCAGGGCATCGAAAGCAGCTATCTGCGCGTGCGCGCCCTGCCGATCAACGATGCGGTGCGCGCCTTTGTCGAGAAGTACGATAAAGTCTATGTCGTCGAAAACAACCGCGACGGTCAGCTCTATGAAATCTTGCTGGTCGATCTACACGAAGTGGGCTACAAACTCGTTTCCGTCGCCAAATGCGATGGGCTGCCGCTCTCGGCGCGCTGGATTACCGAACAAATTGCCAAGTAAACGGGGGATTCTGATATGACTGCAACACCAACACGCACACCTGCGCCGCGCGCGCCGAAACTAAATCTGATCGGGTTGGAGAAGAGCGCCTACAAAGGCGCCGACTCCACCCTGTGCAACGGCTGCGGCCACGACAGCATCAGCTCGCGCATCATCAACGCCGCCTGGGAGATGGGTCTAAAACAGCAAAACGTCGTCAAGTTCAGCGGCATCGGCTGCAGCAGCAAGACGCCTGCCTACTTCCTGGGCATGAGCCACGGCTTCAACTCACTGCACGGGCGCATGCCCTCCGTCGCCACCGGCGCGCTGGTGGCCAATCACCACCTGGTCGGCATCGGCGTCAGCGGCGACGGCGACACGGCCTCGATCGGCATCGGCCAGTTCAAGCACCTGGTGCGCCGCAACGTGCCCATGGTCTACATTGTGGAAAACAACGGCGTCTATGGACTGACCAAGGGACAATTCAGCGCCACCGCCGACCAGGGACAAAAGCTCAAGTACGCCGGCACCAACCCCTACATGCCGCTCGATGTTTGCCTGGAAGCGCTGGCCGCCAATGCGACCTTCGTGGCGCGCAGCTTTGCGGGCGACGCCAAACAACTGGAAGCGCTGCTCAAGGCGGCCATTGCCCACAAAGGGCTGGCGGTGCTCGATGTGATCAGCCCGTGCGTCACCTTTAACAACCACGACGAGTCAACGAAAAGCTACGCCTTTGGCAAGGAGCACGAGACGCCGCTGCACGACCTCAGCTTCGTGCCCTCATTCGAGCAGATCGAGATTGACGAGTACGACGACGAGACCGAGGTGCAGCTACACGACGGTTCATGGTTGGTGCTAAAGAAACTCGATGAGCACTACGACCCAACCGACAAACACCTGGCCTATCGCACGTTAGAGGATGCACGCAAACAGCAAAAGCTGCTGACTGGCATCTTCTACATCGAACCAGAGACGCCAAACTTCCTCGATATTTTGCAGATGATCGAAACGCCCCTGGCGCACCTGGGTGAAGCGCAGACTCGCCCCAGTCGCGCCGCGCTAGAAAAGCTGATGGCAGAACTCTAAACCGGCTTCTCTAGCCCGTTGTTCCTCGCTGTTGACATCCAGGCGACGTGTATCGCCTGGATGTTTTTTATTTTCACTCACTTACTGACCGATAGGTTGACTGTTTATCTTCCCGGAAGCTTTGGAGCTTCCGGGAAGATTGCGAACAATATCACGTGACAACCTAGAAATCGGTAACACACAGATTGACGCACAGAGACAAGATGGTCCTGATCGTGGCGCTGCCAGTGGCAGCGCCCTTTCATGCTGTCTCTTATACACATCTCCG
>DGFH01000260.1 GCA_002391565.1 Anaerolineales bacterium UBA3905 | reverse complement strand
AGATGTGTATAAGAGACAGGGATAGAGCAGGGCGATTGCAGGCGCCAGGTGAGGGACCAGGTGAGGGATGCAGTGCAGGCAAGACAGAAGATACGCGCTGTCCGGTGGCGGCGGCCTCGGCAGGGGCGCAGCAGATTGGCGTTGGGACTCATCTTGTTCGGCCTGACCACCGTCATGATCTTAGTCCGGACAGGCAATCCATCTGCCGGTGCAATGGTGGGTCGCTCTTGGGCGTCAAGTGGGGCCGGAAATTCATCAATGTTGCCGACCACGCCTATCACCGATGTCGATGAGAGCACGCTCTATCTGCCGTTCATCCAACACCCCTATTATTACTATCTGGCTCTGGTTGCGCAGCCGCCGTTTCTCGACGCCCCTCAACCTGCTGATGGCAGCATTGGTCAAAGCCTGAATGTCAACCTGACCTGGGATGTGTTGCATGGGGCGTTCAACAGCCCACGCTTCACCATCTACCTGGAGGCCAACAATCCTGATCCAACCGTTGTGATTGCTGAAGGAGTGACGACGCCGGCTTTTGACCCGGCGACCTTCACCGACGACACCTTGTATTACTGGAAAGTCGTCGCCAATGACGCCGACGGGAAGCAGGTTGCCAGCAAAGTTTGGAGCTTTCGCACCGAACCCGTCCCTAATCCTCCTGATCTGAATGCCATGGTCGAAGTGCCCGCTGGCCCATTCTTTATGGGATGCGACCGTAGCAACCCGGCGGAAGGGCCTTGTTCAGCAGACTGGAGTCCCAACTATCTGGACGAACCTGTGCGCGTGGTGCATCTGGACGCCTTCAAGATCGACAAATATGAGGTGACGAATCGCGAATATCGGGCATGCGTACAGGCCGGCGCCTGTGCGCCGCCGCTTGACCCAACCTTAATGAACAGGTCTGAGTTCGATCTTTATCCGGTCGCCTTTGTTTCCTGGTGGGACGCCGACGCCTTCTGTCGCTGGGAAGGCAAGCGCCTGCCGACCGAAGCTGAATGGGAAAAAGCCGCACGCGGCGCCATCGATACGCGCGTTTATCCCTGGGGCAACGAAGCGCCGGATTGTCTCCGGCTCAACAACCACTTCTATCGCGATGGAGATGAATGTCGCACATTGCCGCCGGTGCTTCCTGAAGCGCGCGGCGCAGCGCCTGTGGGACGTTACCCGCGCGGCGCCAGCCCTTACGGCGCCTACGAGATGTCCGGCAATGTCTCGGAGTGGGTCAACGACAAATACGACGCCAACTACTACAATTATGCGCCCACCGACAACCCGCCTGGACCGCCTTTCTCGCGCCCCTACAAGGCGACTGGCGACCCGCTGCAGCCCTTGACCTACGAAGAACTGGGCTATCCGGTCTTCACCCATCGCGGCGGCACCTGGGGTGGTTACGAAGTGTATCTGCACACAGCGCATCGCCATTTTGGGCATCAGGGGCCAAACTGGCTGCCTTTCACCGATGTTCCCTATTTCCGCAACAATCGTAAGGGTTTCCGCTGTGCGCAGTAGCGATTCTGGCCTGTACGTCCGGGCGCGCTCGACATTATCTGTCTGGTGGTTGCCGTGCTTCGTGTTGCTGGCGGTGGCATGTTGGCTGCGCTGGCAATACATTCAGCAGGTCGGATTGCACGTCGACGAGTTCAGCAGCCTGTGGGCTGTGCGCCGCGTGCTGGAGTACGGCTTCCCGCTGCTGCCGAGCGGCGTGATCTACACGCGCGGCCTGTTCCACACTTACCTGACCGCGCTCTTTATGCAACTCGGCGGTTTCAGCTTCACCACCGGGCGGCTGCCGAGTTTGCTTTTTGCGTTGGCGACGGTGGCGTTGATCTACTGGATCGGCTGGAAACATTGGCGGCCTGGCGTTGGTGTGCTGGCGGCGTTGGGACTGGCGCTACTGCCGGAGGCGATTGAGGCCGGCGGGCGCGCCCGTTTCTATGCACCCGTGATGTTTTGGTCGTTGCTGGCGGCGTGGGCGTTTTTCGAGGCGATCCGCCACACCGATGACGCCAATCGATCCTGGCGCACCGTGCGACGCTGGCATCTGCTCTTTGCCGTCAGCTTTGCACTCGCTATCTTTTCCCATGAAGAGATTGCCCTGCTTTACCCTGCGCTGTTGCTGGCGGCGTTGTGGTGGCGTGGGTGGGCTTATCTTCGGTTGCCTGGCGTGCGCGTTGCTCACGCCATCAGCCTCGGCGCGGTGGCGCTGCGCCTGCTGGTCGAACAGATGGGGCAGCCCGGCCAACTGCTGGCGATTCAGGCCAGCCAGCCCTACCTCGATCTATATTTTGATCCTGCCAGCCTCTGGCGTTTGATCGATGCACTTTTTCTGGAAGCGCCCCGCCTTCCCTGGACGATGGGGGCGCTGGTCGCCGTCGGCGCTGCGGGCTTTGCCCTGCATCGGCGACATTGGCGCATCCCCACACTTTCGTCTGCACAGCAGGCGACGCTCTTTTTTGCCCTGCTCTTTGGCGTGGTCTTTGCGCTCTTTGCCACCGTCGTGGGTGAAAGCTGGCGCAACCCGCGCTATCTGCTCTTCATTCAAGCGTACTGGTTGCTGATCGGCGCTGCCGGGATGGTTGGCGCCGTTGCCTTCGTGATCCGCAATCCACGCGCTCAGGCAATCGCCATCGGCGCTGCAGGCATGGCGCTGGCGTGGCTGATGTGGGATGACGCCATCGCCGCCACGCGTGAGCGAATGTTGGGCTACGAACACGCCTTCGCCTATGTCGCCGCCCAACGCCAACCTGGCGATCTGGTGATGACGCCTCAGGCCGCCGGCTGTGCGCTGGTGACCGGGGCGCCATGCAATTACTACACCCAGGGCAAGGATTTCGCACCGTTCGTGCTCGCCACTGCCGATGGCCGCTTGATCGATCGCTGGAGCGGCGCCACGCTGCTGGCGACGGTGGCGCAACTTGAGACGGTGCTGGCGCAGGGCAAACCGGTCTGGTTTGTCATCGACGGCGAGCGTCTGCTCACACGTTTCGAGGATGGCTTTGCCCACACAGTGCTCGAACGCTTCGACGCGGCGCGCGACGATGATGCGGCGCGCGTGCTGCACTTCACCGGTGCGCCACCGTTGGCAGCAACCGAATGGATCACCCCGTTTACACCGGTGGACTTCTCCGCCCGGCTGACCTTGACGCGGCTGGCGTATAGCCAGGCCACACCGGGCGGCGCCCTGATCGTGCGCACAGAGTGGCTTGTGGCCGACGATGAAGATGCGCCGACGCTCTCGGTGCAACTGGTGAGTGAGGATGGCGCGCGCCCGGCGGCGGTTGATGGTTTGCTGGCGGGCGGTGTGATCTCCCCAGGCCAGGCGGAAGAAACACCGATCCCCGACACAAAGGTTCTGAAGCTACCTGCCACACTGGCGGATGGTCTCTACCGGCTCGAGATCGTTGCTTACAACGCCGCGTCGGGAGAGTTATTGGCAGAGCCAAGACCGGTTGCCTGGTTCTGGATTGGGGCGCCGCCTGCGGCGCCAGCGACGCCCCTCTCTGCGCACTGGCAAAACGGCATCGAGTTGATGGGCGTGGACGGAGCGCCGCCCCTGCTGACAGCCGACGCAACGATCGCTGTGCGCGTACGCTGGCAGAGCGCGGCTCCGCTGACAGAGGAGATCACGGCGTTCATGCACCTGATCGGGCCTGACGGCGCCATCGTAGCCCAGGATGACCACGCCCCGCGTCACGGTTTCTGGCCGACGACCGGCTGGCGCCCAGGCGTGGCAGTCGATGATGGTTTCACGTTGTCGTTGCCCGCCTCGCTGCCACCGGGGACATACCGCCTTCTGACCGGCTGGTATAATCCGGTCACTGGTGCGCGCGTGCCGCTGAACGATGGCCGCGATGTTCTCGAAGTGGCGCAATGGAGCGTGCCCTGATGGATTCCCACTCCATGACGCCGGTCTCCCTGCCACCCCATCGCAACCGGCGCGCTGCTGACTGGTTGCTGCCAGTTGCCACCGGCGTGCTATTTATCGCCCTCTTCGTCCTGCTGCTGGGAATCAATCTGCGGCGCGAGCTAAACCACGATGAGCATCAGTTTATCGCCAGCGCCGCCCTCATCGCCCGCGCCGGGTTGACGCCCTATGCAGATTTCCCCTATTTTCACGTGCCGCTGTTGAGCTATCTTTACGCGCTGCTCTTTGCAGCGTTCGACTCACTCCTGCTGAGCAGCCGCATTGCCTCGGTGATCTTTGGCTGGTTATCCTTGTTGCTGCTCTTCGTCTATGCGTGGCGACGCTTTGCCATGTGGACTGGGTGGTCGCGCTGGCGGCTGGCGGCGCTGGCGGCGATGTGGTTGTTGGCGACGCCGGTCTTTTTCTACACCAGTGGGCGCGCCTGGAATCACGACCTGCCGATCCTGTTGCTGCTGTTGGCCTTCGGCGCTGGCAGTCGGGCGTTGACCGGCAGGCGCCAGATGACATGGTGGGCGCTCGCCGCCGCGCTGATCGCTTTGGCGTCGGTCACGCGGCTCTCCTTTGCCCTGAGCGCCGTGCCGTTCCTGGCGGCGGCCTGGTTGGCGCCAACGGTTGATACGCGCCAGCGCTGGCGTCGCGTGCTGGTCTTTGTCCTCACCGGCGCTGCGACCGCGCTGCTGGTATTGGCGCCCACCTTGCGCGACCTGCCCGCGTTCTTCTTTGGCAACCTCGGTTATATCCAGCTCAACGCACGCTACTACGCTGAACTGGCCTATGGGGAAGCCATGAGCCTTGCCGCCAAAGTGCGCTACTTGGGCGAGCTGCTTGTCACCATGCCCACCAACCTGGTCGTGCTGGCGGCGCTTGCGATCGGGCTGTGGCCGGTGCGGGCGTTCTTGTGGCGCAAGGGCGAGCACAAGGCGGATGCGGCGGTGCGTTTTCGGCTGCGATTGCTGCTGGCGCTGATGCTTTTCATGTTGCCCGGCGCGCTCGGCGCCACCCCATCGCAGCCACAATACTTTTACCCGCTCTTTCCATTGGCGCTCCTGGCGATCGTCGAAGCGTTTGCTGCGTGGCCGACGGCGTTGCAGGCAGGCGGTGTGTACGCCTATTGGCTGGGCAGCGTGACCGCGTTGCTTGTCGCTGCGCCTGTCTATCTTGCCGGACAAATGACGCTGTGGGCGCCGTCGGAGTGGCTGCCTAATCGCATCCATGCCTATGGCGGACAAATTAGTCGGCTGGTCGGTGATGGCCGCGTGCTGACGCTGGCCCCACTCTACCCCCTCGAAGGCGGCGCTTCGATCTATCCTGAATTTGCCACTGGCCCCTTCGCCTGGCGCGTGGCGCCTCTGTTGTCAACAGAGGCGCGCACCCGCTTTCATGTGGTCGGCGCCGACGATCTGGCCGTGTTGCTGGCGGACGCCCCGGCGCGGGCGATTCTCACCGGCGTGGAAGACGACGATGCGCGCCTGGAGCAGCCCCTGGTCGCCTACGCGCAGGCGCACAATTTTGTGCCGGCGCCGCTGCCCGACAAGAGCACGCTCTGGCTGGCGCCGCTGGCGCAATGGGCGGAGACGATCCAGCTGGGCGGGCACGACCTGCCCGCCGCCCCTGTTGCGCCAGGTGAACACTTCGTGCTGACGCTCTATCTCCAGAGTCTGCGCACCATGTCCACCAACTGGAGCATCTTGATCCGCATCGTGGACGCAGATGGCAAGGAACTACTGCGCGATGAAGGCTGGCCCTTTGGCTCCCCAACCTCGCAATGGCTGGTGGGTGATGTCTGGCCTGACGGCCACGCATTCACCGTGCCGCCGGATGCTGCCCCCGGCTACTATCGCGTCGATGTCAGTTTCTACAACCCTGATACACTAGAGGAACTCGACGCACCGGTGACGATTGGTTATCTACCGGTCGGCGACGAGAAAGGCGCGCCGGTTGCACCGCCGTTGGCGCGCTTTGGCGATGTGATTGACCTGGAGGCGGCGTCCATTGAACAGTTGGAAGGTGAAGATACAACCACGACGGTGACCATCGAGATGACATGGCGTGCACGGCGACCGCCACCGCATGATTACACTCTGTTCATCCACGTGCTCGACGCTGCTGGCAGGCTGGTGACGCAGCACGACGGCGTGCCAGTCGGCGGCTTTTTGCCCACCAGCGCCTGGCGTCCGGCGCTCGCCGTGCACGACCGCATTGCGCTACCGCTGCCGGCGCACCTGCCGCGCGGCGAATATCACATTGTCACGGGCTTCTATGATCCGGCCACGCTGACACGGCTGCCGGTGACGCCGCCAACGCAGGGCGACGATAGCGTTCACCTCGGCGTCATCCAGGTGGGTGAGTGAGGCGCCGCGCCGGCGCGGCGCCCTCTGCTCGACAGATTGCATAGTTGACGAGCACAGCGCCTGCCAGCGGCGCCCCTCGTAACGCACCTCTTGCCCTCAGAGGATCACCGCTGCTCCAGCGCCAGCGGATTGCCCTCCGGGTCGCGGCCATGACAGACGAGGACGCCCGGGGCCGCCTCAAACGGCTCCTCCAGCGTTACACCGCGTTCGACCAGCAGCGTGCGCGCAGCGGCAAGGTCGGCCACCGCAAAGACCAGCATCGGCGCGCTCTCGCCTGGCCGTTGCTGGCCGCCACTGTGCAGCGCCAGTTTGGTGGCGCCGGTTTCAAAGACGACCCAACTTTCGCCGCTTAGATCCGCTACGTCAGCCGGTTCCTCCACGCGCAGACCGAGCTGATCGCGATAGAAGTGCACCATGACGCTCATCTCCTGGACATAGAGAATCACTTCACATAAACCAGATAGCACCGGTTCGGAGGCAACTTCCTGCGCCGTCGCCTCCGGGTCAACAGCGCCTTCCAGCTTCTCAATCAGCCGCACCAGGTCGGTGCGTGTGACAACGCCGACAACCTCGTTGTTGTCCAACACCGGCAGCATCGTCACCTTCGGGTCAAGCATCAGCTCCATGGCTTGCTCCAACGGCGTCTCCGGCGTGACGGTGGGGACGCCCGGCTCGGTCATGTCGCCGGCGGTGACAGCCATCGTGTGGCGCAATTGCTCCTTGTAATGGCGATGCTCCTCCAGGCTAAGCGGGATATAGCCGGAGAGGATGGCGAAATAGCGCGGCTCGCGCACCGGCGCGTTGCGCAGGATTAAGTCGTGGTCGGTGACGATGCCCAACAGCGCTCCGTCGTCGTCAAGCACCGGCATGCCGCTGATCTGATGGGCGCGCAGCAGGCGGGCGACTTCAGGTATCTTGGCGCCAGCGCGCACGGTGATGGCCGGGCTGGTCATAATATCGCGAACCAACATAATGTGCCTCCAGTGTTTGGGTGTGATGGGGGAATATCAGTCGATGGTAAATTGGCCGTCTTGGTAGAATAGTTCGCCGTCCACCCAGATCTCGCTGTCGGTGCGCATGTCGCAGATGAAATCCCAGTGGATGCTCGATTCGTTGCGGCTGCCGGTCTCCGGGTAGCCAGCGCCCAGCGCTACGTGCATGGTGCCACCGATCTTTTCGTCATACAGAATATTTTTGGTGAAACGCTGAATCTGGTAGTTCGTGCCGACAGCGAATTCGCCTAGATAACGCGCGCCGGCGTCGCTGTCGAGCTGGCTGAGGAGATAGTCGGCGTTTTTATCGGCCTGTGCTTTGATCACCTTACCCTGAGCAAAGGTCAGTTCGACGCCATCCACCTCGCGCCCGCCGCGGATCGCCGGATAGGTGAAGCGCACCCAGCCTTCGACCGAGTCTTCGACCGGGCCGGTGAAAATTTCACCGCTGGGCATGTTGCGTTTGCCGTCGCTATTGATGAAAGTGCGCCCGGCAATCGACAAGCGCAAGTCAACATGCGGTCCGCGCACAACCACCTCCGACTTGCCCGCCAGCCAGTCGATCAGCCGCTGTTGCCGCACGTGGACGGCCTGCCAGGCCGCCACGGGATCGGGTTGGTCGGCGTAGGTGGCGGCGTAGACAAAGTCCTCGAAGTCGGTCAGGCTCATGTCGGCGTCTTGCGCCAGCGCCGGGCACGGAAAGTTGGTCAAGGTCCAGCGATGTGCGCCGGTGGCTGCCCGCTCACGATAGCGGTCGGTGATCGGCTTCTGGGCGAGTTGATGGGCGCGCTGCGCCGCCGGATCAACGCCGGTGAGCGCGCGCGTGTTGCCCGGTGCACGAATCACAATGCGCGCATCGACGCGTTCGGCCAGCAGTTCATCTATCGGTGCGCGCCAGCTCAACTGTGCAGAGTTGGCAGTGCGATAGAAGAGTTCCTCCGTCTGTTCGTCGTGATAGATGACAGTCGGATGAGCACCGGCGGCCAGGACATGGGCGTAGACGCGCGCGACCAGTGGCTGGGCAGCCAGGTCGCCACGAATCAGCACCCAATCGCCGGGGCGCGTGGCAACACAGTAATCCACCAACAAACGGGCAAGACCATCAATGCGCGGATCGCTCACATGCGTTCCTTCCTACCGTTATGGCTTTCACTATTTCTCGATTATAAACGATGGTCTGTCCAAAGAGCTACCCCACGATGGGACAACAATTGACACATTGTGCGCGGCATGACAAAATTTCTACTTGTTTGTGACAAAGACTCGACTCGAAAAGGATGCGCACCGTATGTCGTTTCAGACGCCCGACTGGGTCAAAAACGCTGTCTTCTACCAGATTTTTCCCGATCGCTTTGCTCGCAGTCCCCGCCTCATCCACAGTCCCGGCCTGCAATTCAAGCCATGGGGTGCGCCGCCGGAGGAGCAAGGGTTTCAGGGTGGCGATCTGCTTGGCGTTGTGGATCGGCTTGATTATCTCCAGGAACTCGGCGTCAACGCCATCTACCTGAACCCTATTTTTGCCTCTGCCTCCAACCATCGCTACCACACCTTCGACTACATGCAGGTCGATCCGCTGTTGGGCGGCAATGCTGCGCTGCGTGAATTGCTGGACGCCGCCCATGCGCGCAACATGTACGTGGTGTTGGACGGCGTCTTCAACCATGCCAGTCGCGGCTTTTGGGCCTTTCATCACATCCTGGAGTGTGGCGGCAACTCACCGTATATCGATTGGTTCAAGGTGCACGGCTGGCCGCTGCGTCCCTACGAACACGACGCCGAGAATCCGCACAACTACGACGCGTGGTGGGACATCCCGGCGCTGCCCAAGTTCAACATTGCCAATCCTGGCGTGCGCAAATATCTGCTCGACGTGGCGCGCTACTGGATCGACTTTGGCATCGACGGCTGGCGGCTCGACGTGCCGGAAGAGATCAACGACGCTGCCTTCTGGCAGGCGTTCCGCGCCACAGTGAAGGAAGGCAATCCCGACGCGTACATCGTCGGCGAAATCTGGCACGAAGCGCGCGAGTGGCTGCGCGGCGATCGCTTCGACGCGGTCATGAACTATGTCTTCAGCCGGCTGGCGCTCGGCTTCTTCGGCGCCGAAACCTTGCGCACCGACTACAAGCCGGGCGGCTATACGCTGGTCACCCTCGATGCGCGCGACCTGGCTGCCGGCATTCATCACATGTACAACATCTATTCCTGGGAAGTCGCGCAGGCGCAGATGAACTTGCTCGACAGCCACGACACGGCGCGCACATTGTGGACGGTCGGTGGGGACGAAAGCGCGCTGCGTCTCTGTACGCTCTTCCAGATGACGATGCCGGGCGCGCCTTGCATCTATTACGGTGACGAGATCGGCATGAGTGGCGCCACCGATCCCTTCTCGCGCGGCGCCTTCCCCTGGCACGACACGACGGTGTGGCGGTATGATCTGCTGGACTTCTTCCAGCGAGCAATTGCGTTGCGTCGTCAACACGCCGTCCTGCGCACCGGATCGTTCGAGATCATCTATGCCGATGCCGGCGTCTTTGGCTTCATGCGCACCCTGGGCACGCAGCATGCCATTATTCTGTTCAACAGCACCAGGGAAGCCAGCAAAATTGACCTGACGTTGCCGCGCGTGGTCGCTTCGCCCCACTTCACAGCGATCTGGAATACAGGGGCGTACACAGTGCACGACGACCGGTTGGCCGGCGTCACGATTCCGCCGCGCGAGGCGGTGGTGCTGGTCAACGAACTGGCGCAGGTTAGACTGCCGGGCTGAGCGAAGCAGCAAGCTTGACGCCTGTGATATGATGCAGTTATGCCAATTCCAACACCAGCCGACGACGACAAGAGCCTGACGCCGGCGCACGAAGACTACGTCAAAGCGATTTACCTGCTGCATGCGCGCGGGGTGGAGGTGACGAACTCGGCGTTGGCCAATCAACTCAAGGTGGCGCCTGCCTCCGCCACCAACATGGTGCGCAAGTTGAGCGAATTAGGCCTGGTGACCTATGCGCCGTACCAGAGCATCACCCTCACGCCCGCCGGTGAGATCGTGGCGTTGGAGGTGCTGCGCCATCATCGTCTGTTGGAACTCTACCTGCACGATAAACTTAATCTCCCCTGGGAACTGGTGCACGACGAGGCGGAACGTCTGGAGCACGTGCTCAGCGAAGCCCTGGAAGATGCCATCGCCGAGGCGCTGGGCAATCCCACCGTTGATCCACACGGCGACCCAATCCCGACGAAAGATGGACGGATTGAAGCAGTCGAAGGCTCAGCGCTGAGCAATGCCGAACTGAATCGTCCCTACACCATCGTGCGCGTCTTGCTGCAAGACCCAGAGCGCCTGATCTACCTCGGCGCCCTGCAGCTCTATCCCAATGCCACTGTCACAGTGCTGAAGCGCGCTCCTTTCGATGGCCCGCTGCTCATCGAGGTGGACGGCGAGCATCACGCCCTGGCGCATGACCTGGCCGCCACGATCATCGTGAAATAACCTGTTGCGCATGTTTCATACCGGCGCTTTCTCCCAATTGGCGCAGGTCTCGGTGCAAATGTGGCGCCACTACGACAAATTCGGCTTGCTCACGCCTGGCTATTATCTGCCTCGCGTATCTGTCCTGTGCGCTGAGCTTGCGCCATCCATGCGCTGCGCGCAGCCTTACGCGCCGTGATCTGCCACAGGCGCGCAATCTCGCGATAGGGGGAGCGTCTCCCCAACGCCGTTTCGAGCGCCAGCAGCTGGGGAAAACCAGCCTCACTAAACTTGATCGCGTCTGTATTGATGTAGTCGTTGACACAACGCACGCCGGCATAATCGATCGCCTCGAATCCAGCGTCGCTGAGCAGATCGCACCATGCCGGCAGCTCGCGCAGGTGCATCTCGACGCCGTAGAAGTGGTTGCGATGCGTTGTCGCCGTCAGGCTGGCGCAGGCAGCGACCAGATCGTGTTGCTGCAGCGCCAGGCGGAGCGTCTCCGAAGCCGGGTTGGGGATGAGCAGCGATAGCCAGCCGCCAGGACGCAGTAGCCGCCCCATTGCGTGCAAGAGCGGCGTCGGGTCGGGCAGATATTGCAGCAAGTTGTGGCAAAGGACGAGATCGTAGCCGCCAGGATCGAGCGGCAAATCACCGGCGCAGACATCGACTTGCCGGGTGCGGATGCGGTCGCTGATGTTGAGTGCAGCGGCGCAACGTTCTGCTTCCGCCAGCATGGCCGCGTCGCGGTCAAGCAACAGCACCGTGTGCCCGTGCTGCGCCAATGGCAGCGCATCGCGGCCATCGCCGGCGCCGACATCCAGCACGCGCCACGCCGCGCCCGCGCCGATGATCTGGTGCAAGTTGATCTCCACCAGCAGATACCGGAGCCGATTCCACGGTTGATCTTGATTGCGGCGCCAGGCGGCCAGTGCATCGTCCGGTGCGGCGTCCTGCTGATGCTCGGCGTTACTCATGGCGATTGCGTTGGAACCAGAACCACGCCGACCGCCAGGGGGGCTGATCGCCAACCTGCGTCTGGCCGTACTCGACGCGCGTCAGCGTGAAGCCATCAGCAAACAGAGCAAGAAGCAACGCTTCGTCGAGCCAGCGGCGACGGTCGGGCGCTGCGTCGGCTTCGTTCAAGTGTGCAAAGAGCAGGTAGCTGGCGCCAGGGCGCAGCAAGCGCAACAGCCCGGCATGGTAACGCCGCAGCTGGTCAGGATCAAAACTGTGGGCGCAACCGACATCCAGCGCGAAGTCATACGGGCCAGTGAGAAAATCCAGTTGATCGACAGCGCCAAGATGGAAGTGCGCCCGCTCCGCCACGCCGGCCAGCTGCGCGCGACGGGTCGCCTCCACCACCGCCTGCTCGATGAAGTCAACGCCATCCACCTGCCAGCCCAGGCGCGCCAGAAAGATCGTGGCGCGCCCCAGTCCACAGCCGAGATCAAGAGCGCGCCCCACCGGCAGCGTGGGAGCGAAGGCCAGCACCTCCGGCGGCGGGTCGGCGTGATCCCACGGCACTGGGCCGGCCTGATAAAGTTCGCGCAAGCGTTCATAATGCGCCATGTGCTTCAATCCTCTGCAAAAACACCACTCTTTTCAAACAGTCTCTCAAGTGTGTGGCGGTTGACGCTCAGCATCGTCCATAAAGCATCGTCTCCAACCGGGCGCACACCTCCGGCCATTCGTGATCGAGCATTCGAAACCAGGCGGTGTCCCGGCTCTCGCCTTTGACGATCATGTGATACTCCTGAATGCCCTCGAAGGTGAAACCCATTCGCAAGGCAGCGCGGCGCGACCGTTCGTTGCGGCTATCGCACTTCCATTCGACGCGGCGATAGCCCAGACCGAAGCAGTGCGCAAGCAGCAAGTAGGTGCTCTCCAGGTTGGCTTGTGTGCGCTGCACGATGGGGCTGTACCAGATGCCGCCCAGCTCGATGCGCAGAAAGGCCGGCGCGTTGCTCATCAAGGTGACAACGCCCACCGGCGCTCCACTCGGCCGGTCGATGACGCACAACGCCAGCCGGTCGGCGCCGGCCAGCGTCTGTTCCACATAACGCTCAAAGCCGGCGAGATCCTCGAAGGGGCCAACGAAGAGGTAGCGCCAGATCAAAGCGTCGGGATCATAGGCAGGATACGTGCGACCGGCCAGCTCGATAGCGGCGCCGTTCGCGTGTGCAAATAGCGCAGGGGCATGTTGGAGCGCCAGCGGTTCCAGGCGCACAAAGCGGCCGGACAGCGTCACCGGCGCCGGCTTGAGCGGCAGTGTCCGACAGCGATCAAGCACGGCTTCAGGCAACCGCGACATGGTGATTGCTCTCCTGGTTCAAGGGCATGGCTAACAACAAGATCGGGCGTTGCTGCGTGTGGGCGGCGAAGCGTTCCGCGCCGGTGGCGACAAATCCCGCGTGCATGTAAAAACGCACGGCCTCCACATTGTCGGCATAGACGCCGACCACCAGCGTATCGACGCCACGCGCCTGCGCCCATTGCCGGGCATACTCAACCAGGGCGTGACCAACGCCCTG
Source organism: Anaerolineales bacterium UBA3905 (assembly GCA_002391565.1). Taxonomy (GTDB): domain Bacteria; phylum Chloroflexota; class Anaerolineae; order Caldilineales; family Caldilineaceae; genus Caldilinea. The sequence continues at coordinate 10,108 of DGFH01000260.1, read as the reverse complement.
CCGGCGATGGGTGGGCGCCACCCACACTGCCAACAGTTCGGCGCCCAACTCGGTCAGCACACAGGAAGCCATAGCGCACGCCTCATCCTGCACAAAGGCAAAGTAGGTGACGCCATGCGGGTCGCCTACTCGCCGCGCCGTGATCGCCGCCCATTCTGCATCGGTGCGCGTGATGACATCCGCCAGTTGCGTCGTGAAGGCGTGCGGCGCGTCCGCCAGCGCGGCCAGCCGCAGCCGTTTGTGCAACTCCCATTGCTCAGGTTGAAGCGGGCGGATCTCAATCATCGCGCTCTCTCATCCACTTTCGCTTTTCCTGTCGGCGTCGCTGCACAGTATGCCTTGTAACGCAGTCAGATCAAGATTGGCGCCGCACAGGACAATGGCGACGTTGCGCCGCTGCCCGCGTTGTGGGTCTTTCAGATATGCAGCCACTGCCACGCCTGCTGCGCCTTCGATCAGATAATGGTGATGTTCGAGCATCAGGCGGATGGCGGCGGCGATTTCGTCCTCCTCGACCACGATCCAGTCATCGATGAGCTGTTGGCAGAGACCGAATGTAACGGCGTCCGCCTCAATGCCGCCTGCGCTGCCATCGGAGAGGGTGGGCAATGATTCCATTTCCACCACATGGCCTGCGCGCAGCGAGGCTAACATGACCGGCGAATTTGCAGGTAAACAGCCTACAATTCGCACCGACCGCCGTTTCCGCTCGCCTGGATTGCCCTTGAAACAGGCTGCGATCCCGCTGGCCAGCCCACCGCCGCCGACAGTGACGTACACCGTCTGTACAGCGCGTAGATCGCGTGCAATCTCCAGGCCGATGGTGCCCTGCCCGCTGATGACATCCCAGTCGTTGTAGGGCGAGATGTAGATGCGTCCATGATCGGCGGCAAATTCACGCGCCGCTGCTTCGGCGACCACGCTATCGTTGCCGTGAATGTGGATTTCGGCGCCCAACCGGCGGATCGCCGCCACCTTGCCGGCAGCCGCATGTTCGGGCACAAAGATGGCGCCGTGCGCCCCCAATTGTTGCAACGCATAGGCCACTGCTGCGCCGTGATTCCCCGATGAGGCTGCCACAACGCCCCGCTCCAATTCAGGCGGTGAAAGCGTGAGCAGCTTGTTGAAGGCGCCACGCACTTTGAACGAACCGGTGACCTGCAAGTTCTCTGCTTTTACGTAGACATTATCACCGCCCAACGCGGAGAGCGCCGGCGATGCTTCCAGCGGCGTTGCGCGGATATGGGAGCGGATGCGCATCGCCGCCACCAGACAGGAGCGCTGCAAGTCCACCATGACTCCATGCCAGGCGTGCATCTGGGTGAGCATGGCTGATGAGAGCGGCCAGTATGCGCCGACCGGAATGAACTGTGTCCCACGTGGACTCATCGTGCACCCCTTCTTTATGCCTTCTGGACGTCGCCTTCAAATATCTTGCTGTTGCGGCAGGATCACCAGATCGCGGATCGTGACGTGGGACGGGCGCGAAAGCATAAAGACCACCGCCTCGGCTACGTCTTCTGAGGTGATGCCGGCATGTTTTTCCACCATCTCGGCGATGCGCTCCGGCTCGGTGAAGCCCCACAGCTCGTTGGCAACCAGCCCTGGCGCCACCGCCCCCACGCGGATGCCGTGCTGCGCCACCTGTCGCCGCAACGTGTGTACAAAGCTCTGGATGGCGTGTTTCGACGCGCTGTAAACCGGCTCCCAGTGAATATCGACAAAGCCAGAGATCGAGCTGGTCACCAGGATGTCCCCCGCTTTCTGCGCCATCATGTGCGCCAGCACGGCGTGCACCGGGCGCAAAACGCCGTCAATGTTGATATCCATCAGCCTGGCCCACGCATCGGGGTCGCCCTCGGCGACCTGGCCGGGAATATAGATGCCGGCGTTGGCGAAGAGCACATCAACCCGCCCAAAGTGGGCGATGGTGCGCTCAACCATTGCCGCCACCTGTGCGGCATCGGTCACGTCGGTCGGGGCGACTAGCGTCTGCGCGCGCCCCAGTTCCTCCGCCAACGCCTCCAGCCGCTCCACCGAGCGCGCGGCGAGGGTCAACTTGCAGCCATGCTGGGCCAGCGCCCGCGCCGTCGCCGCCCCGATGCCCGAACTGGCGCCGGTGATGATCACGACCTTGTTCGCGAGTGGTTGCTTCAAGCGTTTTCTCCTTTGCACAATGAGGAGATTGAGAGATTGAGAGATGAGAGATTGGAGATCGAAAGGCTGCCAATCTCCAATCTCATAATCTCCAATCTCTCAATCTCCAATTTTTTGCACTAACACCTTATCTACGCGCCGACCGTCCATATCTACGACTTCGAGTTTGTAACCGTCGATCTCGATATGGCTGCCGACGCTGGGCACTTGTTCCAGGACGGCCATGATCATGCCGCCGACGGTCTGATAATCCAGGTCGTCGCGTGCTGGCAACTCTTTGAGTCCGAACTGTTCCTGAAATTCGTCCACTGACCACATGCCGTTCACCAGCCAGGAGCCGTCGCTGCGTTGCACGATCTCCGGCTCCTCTTCTACGCCGGGCGTCTCGACTGCTCCCAGGATCGCCTCGACAACATCGCTAATTGTCACCAGTCCTTCCAGCCCGCCATACTCGTTGATGATGAGCGCCATGTGCGAGCGCGACGCCCGCATCTGCTCGACGACATCGAGCGCTGTCATGCTCTCTGGCAGGAAGAGCGCCGGGCGAGTAATGGCGCGCAGATCAACCTCGCCGCCCTCCATCCGCTGCAACAACAGATCGCGTACAAAGACGATGCCGATGACATGATCCAGCGAACCTTCCGCCAACGGGAAGCGCGAGTGGCTTGATTCTTTGAGCAGCGCGCGCAGCGCCTCGACATCTTCCTCGACGTCGATCCAGTCGATCTCGGTGCGCGGGGTCATGATGGCGCTGGCGCGGCGGTCGCTGAGGCGGAAAACCTGGGTGACGATCTCTTCCTCAATCGGCTCGAAGATGCCAACCTGCGCTCCTTGCTGCAGCATGATGCGCACTTCCTCATCAGTGACGGCAGGCGCATCACTGGGACGCACACCCAGAATCTGCGCCAGCCCTTCGCTGGAACGATCCAGCACGAAAACCAGCGGGCGAGCAATCTTGGCGAGCATATCCATTGGCGGGGCTACGATCGCCGCGATCTCTTCAGGACGGTTCAGTGCAACGCGCTTGGGCGTCAATTCCGCCACGATCAATGACAGATAGGTGGTAATGAGCACGACCAGGAAAATTGCAACGGGAGTGGCATAATCCGTCAGAAAAGAGATGGCGCGCAGTAAGCCAGCTACCGGCTCCGCCAACCGGGCGCCGCTGAAGACGCCAGTGAAAATGCCGATCGCCGTGATGCCGATCTGGACGGTGGAGAGAAGGTCGCCGGGGTCTTCCGCCAGCGCCAGTGCACGCGCGGCGCCAGGCCTGCCCTCGCTTGCCATCGTCTGCAGACGCGGGCGGCGCGAAGAGACGACTGCCATCTCCGCCATCGACAGAAAGCCGTTAGCGATCAGCAAAATCAGCAGCACGCCGACATCGATGATGTACTGGCTCACAACCAATACCCTCCTGGTGAAAGCTTCAGGCTTTCCCCACTACTTTGAGCAAGAACGCATACTCAAACGCTGTCTCGCGTAGATAGTCGTACCGTCCCGATGCGCCGCCGTGTCCCGCTGTCATGTTCGTCTTGAGCAGCACAACGTTGTCGTCGGTCTTGAGTTGCCGCAGGCGCGCCACATACTTTGCAGGCTCCCAGTAGCCGACGCGTGGATCGTGCAACCCGGCCGTCACCAGGATAGGTGGATAAGGGCGCGGCGCCAGGTTGTCGTATGGAGAGTAAGCGCGCATCACTGCATAGAGATCGGGATCGGCAGGATTGCCCCACTCCTCATACTCGATGACCGTGAGAGGAATCGAGGGATCGAGCATCGTCGTCAACACGTCTACAAAGGGCACGCCGGCAATCACACCGGCAAAGAGATCAGGGCGTTGGTTGGTGACAGCGCCCATCAGCAGCCCGCCAGCGCTGCGCCCCATGATCGTCAGCCGATCCGGGCGCGTGTAGCCGGCGGCCATCAACGCTTCGGCTGCAGCGATAAAATCACTGAATGAGTTTTGTTTGTGATGGAGCTTGCCATTGTGATACCAGGCGCGGCCCAACTCGCTGCCGCCGCGAATGTGCGCAACGGCAAAGACAAAGCCGCGCTCTAGCAGGCTCAGCCGATTGGCGCGGAAGCCCGGTTCGCTGCTGGCTCCATAGGCGCCGTAGCTATACAGCAGGCAAGGGTTGCGGCCATCCAATACGGTGTCCTTGTGACAGACCAGCGAGATCGGCGCCTGGATGCCGTCCGGCGCCGTTGCCCAGAGCCGCCGCGTCACGTAATCGTCCGGGTTGTAATTGGCGATTTCGTCCTGTTTGAGCACCGTTAGCCGCCGCGTGTCCATGTCGTAGGCATAGACAGTGGGCGGCGTCTTCAAGGATGAATACTGGAGCCGCACCGTTGCTGAGGCAAAAGTGGGGTTCTCCGCCACACTCACGGCGTAAGCCGCTTCGGGGAACTCAATCCAGTGGGTGCTCTCAAGCCCTGGTGCGTCTGGCGTCAGGCGCACCACGCGCACCCGTTTGACGCCGCCCGTCCACTCCAGCGCAACCAGGTGATCCTGAAACAGATCGATCCGCTCGATCAATACGCCGGCTGCTTCCGGCAAGAGCGGTTGCCACACCGCTTCGGCCGGATGATCAACCGGCGTCACCATCACGCGGAAATCCTCGGCGTGATCGTTGGTCAGAATATACAAATGATCGCTGCGATGCTCGATGCGATATTCGCGCCCCTGGCGCCGCGCGGCGACCAGCCGTGGTGCGGCGGGCGCGTCGGCGTCGATGAGGTGCGCCTCGGTGGTCATGTTGCTGCGCAGGTGCACCACGATGAAGCGTTTGCTGCGCGTCTTGTAGAGCGTGACGAAGAAGCGCTCGTCCGGCTCGTGCAACAGGCGAACATCCGCCGCCTGCGCTGCGCCCAGGTCGTGTCGCCACACTGTGTCGGGACGATGCGCGGCATCAACGGTGGTGTAGAAGAACGTGCGGCCGTCATTGCTCCATTCCAGCCCGTAGTATGCGCCGGTGATGCGGTCATCCAGCAAGGCGCCGGTGATCAGATCTTTGACTACGATCGTAAACAACTCATTGCCGTCAACATCATAGGCGTACGCCAACAAGCGATGGTCGGGGCTGACGGCGAACTCACCTACTTCACAGAACGCGTGCCCGGCAGCCAACTGGTTGACATCGAGCAACACCTCTTCGGGTGCGTCCAATGTTCCGGCGCGACGACAGTAGATCGGATAATCCAACCCGGCAACCGTGCGCTGATAGTACCAGTAGCCGCCATCTGCAACCGGTGCTGTGCTGTCTGTTTCGCGGATGCGCGAGCGCATCTCCTGAAACAGGCTCTCTTGCAAAGGGGTCGTGTCTGCCATCACGGCGCCGGCATAGTCGTTCTCGGTCTGGAGATAGGCGATCACCTCCGGGTTGGAGCGGTCGCGCAACCAATAATAATCGTCGATGCGTACATCGCCATGGGCGACCAGGCGCGTCGGACGGCGCGGTGGGGCTGGCGGCAGCGCGACCTGTGAGACAAAGGGCATGGCGTTCTCCTCTCATTGCAGCTTTCAATCTATGGTTGAATGATACTTGCAACCCAATTGATCGACAACCCACGCAGGCGTCATCCTATAAATCCTCGCTTATCTAGGAAGTAGACCCGAAGATGTATGACAGTTTTGTTGGCGTCTGGTTTGTTGCTAGAATGCATAAGATTCGCTAGCCGCCGCTATTGGATGCAATTGCATGTCCTGGAACACGTCATCCTACCCGCCGCCACAACGTCAACGCGCATCCCAGGTGCTCACGATCAGCATTCTGGTCGCTTTCTTCGTGTTGATTGGGTTGAGCTGGTTGTGGTTTGCCACGCAAAATGGGTTGCTGCTGGCGTCGACGCCAACACCGACGGCGACGCCGCTGGCGGCGACGCGCACTCCAACGCCTGACGTCCGCGCCACCAGCGTGGCCGAAGATATGTTGACGCAGATTGCCTTCGCTGCCACTTCGTTGGCGCGGCTCACCGCGCAGGTCGCTCCTCCTGCCGGCCCAGAGGCAACTGCACCCGGCGCGCCTGGAGCGACGCAGCAGATCGTGCAACTCCCTCTGGTGTCGGCGGGGGACTCTTCTACGGCGGCGCCCGGCCAGCCAGCGTCGCCGCTGGCGCCGGACTCACCATTGTTGCCCGATGCTGCGCTGACCGCCACGGCGGTCTTCTTTCCTAATATCAATCAACCGAACCCACTGTCGCCGACGGCAACGCCAACGCCCTTCGCGGCGCCACCGCAGCCGCCGACTTTGCCGCCGACAGTTCCACCGGATGTCTTCCCACCGACCGATACGCCGACGCCTTTCGTGCCGCCACCCACACCGCCGCCCACAGCAGCCTTTATCCAGGTGGGGGAACTTCTGGCCGTCTCCCGCAGCAACGTTAACACGACGGTGTACGTCGGCCCCAGCACCTTCTACACGCCGACGACGAATCTCCTGCCCCCCTCCGCTCAGATTCGCCTGCGCGGGCGTACACCGAGCGGCGACTGGCTCTTTGCCTGTTGCCTGAGTGATAACCAGGTTTTCTGGGTGCGACCGGCATACGTCACCATTTCTGGCAACCCGACGCCGGTTGCATTTCCTCCTGACGCCAACATCGGCAGCCCGCAGTGGGATCCGAACAACCCCAAGTGGTTGCCGATCGTGCAGATCGACCCGGTGTTGACGCCGCGCCCACAGGCCACCGCCGTTCCTCCTGGCGATTTCCCATTGCCACGGTATGACCGCGCCAACACGGGACGTGTGCCGTTGTTGCCGCAATCGCAACTACAAAACGGTTGGGGCGGCGGAGGCTTAGCCAGTCAGCCCTTCCGGTCGCCGGTGGCGGTGTCAGGCGCGAACGTGCTGGCGATCAGTCAGGATAATCAGCTCTATAGCATGAACCGCGATAGCAGTTCGCAGCGGTGGCGCTATGATCTGGGCGGCAGTGGCGACCTGATGCCGACGATCAACAATGGCTTGATTTATGCGCCCTTTGGCGGGAATCGGCTCCGTGTCGTGCAGGATGCCGGCAATATTGCCAATCCTGTGGCTGATCTGCAGCTGCCAGCCAATGCCACCAGCGCAGCGACCTTTTTCAACGATGTGGTTTTCATCGCCATTGGTGAAGGTGACGGCGCACGCCTGATGGCAATGAAACGGGACAACTACGCCGATCAACGCTTCTTTGAGGAGCCGCAGGCCAGAATCTTGCAGCCAGCGATCGGTCAGGAAACGATCTATGTGGCGGGCGGTCGTCTGTGGGCGGTCGATGCCAACTTCTGGCAAGGCATCGAAGTCATCTGGCAAAGCCCTGTGGTCAACGATGTCACGACGCCGCCGGTTTACGCCTTCCCTGGCGTGCTTCGCACGGCGGAATTGTATGTGGCGGACGCGTCCACTAACGTCTATGCGCTGGATGCCAACACAGGCGCCGAGGTGTGGCGCCACACGGTCGGGGCGCAGGTCAATACATTGGCAGTGAATGACGCCAATCTCTTTGTTGCCGCCAACGGTTTATTGCGCTCACTCTCACGCCAGACGGGTCAGGTGGTCTGGACAGCTCAACTCAGCGGGGCGTTGAGTGGCGGACCCTTCGTGACGACTGACCGCGTCCTGGTGGTGACACAGAGCGGCGCCGTGATCGTTTACGATGCGGCGAGTGGCAACATTGTGGCTGTCAGTTCGCTCCCCGGCGCACTCAATGCGGCTCCTGCCCTGAGCCAGGAGTGGCTATTTGCACCATCGGCCAATGCGATCCTCGGTTATCGGGGGGCGCCGTGACCGAAAAGACGAGCTCGGCCAGCAGAACGCTCCGCCCTGGCTGGGATGTCTTTCTCCTGGCCGCGTTGCTCTTTGCCGTGCTCCAGATCGTCGGTCTGGCGGAGCAGGCAGCGCTCCCCAATCGGCTGCAGGACGTATTGCGCCACCCGGTGTTGGGTGCATTGCTGCCGCCGGCCGGGTATGCCGCTATGGGCGATGTTGGGCCGCGCCCCGGCGAGCCGATCGGGTTGATCCTCAATGCGCTGGCGTTGGGCGGGCTGATTGGCTACGCCCTGCTCGATCTGGCGCTGCATGAACCACACCGCACCCGCTGGAAAACCGGCATGTTGACGTTCATCATCGTGACAGCCGTTGTGTCGCCGACAGTCAAGCTGATCCTCCTGCGCGCCGCCAATGGCCCCGCCAGCTACACCCACGACGGCGGCGTGATCCAGACCGAAGCCACGATCCGCTACCTGCTGGAAGGCAAGAATCCCTATGTTGAGGACTATGTTGAGACGCCGATGGCGGAGTGGGGCTTTAGCCAATATCGCACCGCACTTTATCACTACCCCTATCTACCGTGGACATTCGTCTTCAGCGCGCCTTTTTACGTGTTAGGGCAGGGCGTCGGCTTCTACGATCAGCGCGTGATCTACCTGCTGCTTTACGGGCTGGCGGTGCTGCTGGCAACGCGCCTGGCGCACGGGGCGACGGCAAAACTGGCGCTGGCAACCGCATTGGCGCTCAACCCGATCATGGCGCTGGATGTCATCTTTGGACAGAACGATGTGTTTGTCCTGGCGTGGATCGTCTTTGCGCTGGTGGCGTGGCAGGTGAGCCGTCAACGCGCCCGCTCAGGGCGAAGCGGTGGATGGTGGCGGGTGGTCTCGGCGTTCTGTTTTGGGCTGGCGTGCGCCGCCAAACCGACGGCCTGGTTTCTGGCGCCCTTCTACGGCCTGTTGCTGGTGCAAGATGACCCACGCCTGATGCACGGCAACTGGCGCAGCTACTGGCAAGTGATGCCCCAGATGTTGCGCCGCGCCCTGCCAGCCATCGGCGTCTTTGCTCTGTTGCTGCTACCCTACGTACTCTGGGACGCCGCCGCGCTCTACGATGATGTCTGGCGCTGGAGCAGCGGACAGGGGCCAACCGGTTATCAAATTTGGGGCTGGGGCGCCAGCAATTTCGTGTTGGGGTTAGGTCTGGTCAGCGACCGCTTTGCGCAATGGCCTTTCTGGCTTGTTCAATTGCTCACTGCTGCGCCATTGCTGATCTGGTTCGTAGCGCGTCAGATGCGACGCAACACCCTGCCGACCGCAGCCTGGCACTACGCGCTTTGGCTGCTGGTCTTTTTTTATGTCAGCCGCTTTCTCAACGAGAACTATTTGGGCTACATCCTGGCGTTTCTGGCGATCGGTGCGTTGGCTGCCGATGAACAGTGAACTGCCAAAAAAACAGGCGAGGGCAACCCCCTCGCCTGTTTGCGCCAATGTGTGTGGCGATCGTTCATGCCTCTTCAGGCACGCGCGCGGCTTCCAGCGCCGTGATGACATCCTCCTGGGTGAGAAACTGGTAGGCGGCCTCGAAGGCATCCAGATGGCGATCGACCGACTCTTCGCTCTCTTTGGCGGCAATCGTGACCAGTACGCTGAGGGCAGCCACCAACGCCACAATGCTGGGCAATGGACCGATCGCTTCGGTCGGAGCATAGATGATCAGGTCGGACATCCGGTTTACCGGGCTGGCCAGCGAGCCGATGACGCCAAGCGTCTTGGCGCCCCGCGCGCGTGCGAACTCCATGGCGCGCGCCACGTCGCGCCCATAGGCGGTTGCACTGACGCCAATGACCAGGGTGCGGTCGTCTAGCGTCATCAACGTGGCAGCTTTTTTCACTGCATCGTTGGGTAGATAGTCGGCTTGAAGCCCGCGATGACGGAACTGCTGGGCAATCATTTCCGCCGCGGTTTCTGCATACCCCTCGCCCACCACGACGATCCGATCGACGCTCTCGAAGAGCCGGGCAACGGCATCGAGGTGATCGGGTGGATTCTGGACGAGCATCTGTTGCAGGTTTTGGCGTTCCTGCTCGATCCGGTTCTTGAAGACGCCAGCCGGATCATCTGGTGTAAGCGGCTTTGGTTGATAAGCCGCGTAAATCTCTGATTTGACCTGCTCCCGAACGTCCTGAAGCATGTCTCTTATACACATCT
>DGFH01000375.1 GCA_002391565.1 Anaerolineales bacterium UBA3905 | reverse complement strand
TCAACCTGGTAGGCGATGGCGCCATAGGCCAGCCGCCGCTGCTGCAAAAGCGCATGCACGCGTCGCCGCCGTTCCTCCTCCTCCCCGGGCAGCAGTGGACGGTCGGTGGCGGCCGCCACCCGCGCCAGGATCGTTGCTTCGGCGGCGTGCAGACAAACGACCGTGCCGGTGGCCTCGAACGCCTGCCGACTTTGCTCGTTGATCAGCGCGCCTCCGCCTGTACTGACCACCAGGTTGGTCTCACCGGCCAGCTCCTGACAAAGTCGCGCCTCGGCAATGCGAAAGGCTTCTTCACCCTCCTCGGCGAAGATGGCTGGAATTGACTTGCCAAAGCGCTCCACGAGCACGGCGTCCATGTCCACGAAACGCCGATTGAGCCGTTCGGCCAGGATGCGGCCCACGGTGCTCTTGCCGACGCCCATGAAGCCGGTGAGGATGATGTTGCGATGGGACAAATGCGGTGCGCTCATCGTCAGGATAGATCCTTCTCTGTGTCGAGGTGAGTTGACTGCCCCAGCCGCGCCAGGACTTGTTCCACCGCAGCGGCGGTCGGTGCGCTGGTGTCCACCACCAGGTGATGTTCGGGTGCAATCGGGTATTGCCAGCAACCGGCGTACTGACGCAGCATGGCCTGCATCGCCTCCCAGCCACGAATCTTGTGCGCAGAGTCGGCGGGATCGCGCGCATCGAGCCGACGGCGCCATTCCGCTTCAGGCAGCACCGTTTCCACCACCAACAAGCGCGCCGCGTGGCGCTGTGCGATCTCGCAGGCGCGCGCATAGCCCACCGGGTAGGAGAGCGGCGAGACGGCGATGACGCTCAGCCCCAGCGCCAGTTGTGTGGCTGCAATTTGCCACATGGCGGCGTAGGCCAGATCGTTGGCATTGGGCAGTCCCAGCACCACATCTTTGATGTCGTCCTTGTCGATAAGCGGGATGCGCAGCCGTTGCGCCAGCGCCTGGGCAACGACGCTCTTGCCAGTGGCGGGGTGGCCCTTCATGGCGATCAGCCAGGGCGCGGCGGAGGAAGTTGCACTCATGGCGCGGTTGTCTGTGGAAAGAGTTGAAATTGCACCGGCGTCACGTAGGCGGCGGCGTGCATCAGGACGGCGTTCATCAATTCGATGGCAAGGCGCGATTCGAGCGTGACGCCCGCGCGCACCCCAACACAAGGATCATGCCGTCCCTTTTTCAGTTGGAACTCGATTTCGCTCAAGTCTTTGCGTACACTCTGCTGTGGCTTGACGATCGTCGAGGTCGGCTTGAAGCCGACGCGAAAGACAAGCGGCATTCCTGTAGTAATGCCGCCGATCAAGCCGCCGTGCGTGTTGCTCTGGTAGCCGCTACGACGGATCGGGTCGTTGTTCTGGCTGCCGCGCCGTGCGACGACGGCAAAGCCTGCGCCGATCTCGACGCCCTGCACCGCATTCAGTCCGCCCAGCGCGCCCATGATGCGCACTTTGAGGCTCTGGTACAGCGGGTCACCCACCAGCGGCGGCGGGTTGACAGCCACTACCTCGACCGCCGCGCCGAGCGAGTCGCCTTCGATGCGCGTCTTCTTGATCAGTTGCCCGGCTTCCTGGGCAAATTCGGCGTCGAGGGTGTGAATCTCCGCTGCCTCCAGGTTGCTTTCCAACGCGGTCAGCGTCTCCTGGTCAACGCGACCGTCGCCCGCTTTGACCAGCTCCTCGACATGCGCAGCCAGGCTGCGCCGCGCGCGCAACTCACCCACCTGGCAAATCGAAGAGAGGATCACCGTGCCGAAACGCTCCGCCAAAAAGCGCCGTGCAATGGAACCGCCGATCACATCGCTAATCGTGGAGCGATAACTGGAGCGTCCGCCTCCGCGCGGGTCGGCAAAGCCCTGGCTCTGCCAATACTTGACCAGATCGGTGTGGCCGGGGCGCACCTCACCCGTCGGCCCGCTGAACTGCGCATAGTCCGCCGATTTCTTCGCCGTCGAAAGCACGATGGCGGCGATCGGTTCGCCGGTGGTGTAGCCTGCCGCATAGCCGGTGGTGGCGGAAATGTCGTCGCCTTGCTGCACGGTGATGGCGGCGCCGGCGGTCAGCGCATCGAGGTCGTCCTGATAGAGACCGGAAAGCAGCACCACGGTGTCATCTTCGCGGCGCGGGGTGCCGTGACGGTTGCTGCCCGGGCGCCGCCGGTCGAGATAGCGCTGCAGATCGGCGGCGCGCAGATACAGGCCGGGCGGGCAGCCAAAGACGATGGTCGTGATGGCCGGCCCGTGTGATTCACCGGCGCCGGCCACCGCAAAGAGTGGGCCTCCAAGAATTTCCATAGCCCGCCATTATAGCGCCAGCGCCATACAAGCGTGAATTGACGAAAGCCCACATGTCATGAACAGAGATTACGCACTGCGCCGCCCCTTCCCGGAAGCTCCGAGCTTCCGGGAAGGTTGAAGCGACCTCAGCGCCGCACGATCGGTAGATAAACGAGTTTTGTGCCAGGCATCGGCGCGTTGGCTTCCACCGTCACCGTGCCGTCATTCAGCGGATTCTCGCCATCGGTATAGATGAAGGCGCCGACCTGATCGAAGCGTAGTCGGAAACTCTCACCAGGCCAGAGTACACCGCTGCTCCAGGCGTCCGTCTGCAGGCTGTGCTCCGCCAGGTCGCTGTTGACCCATTCCACCACGACTCCTGGTGGAATGGTCAGCACATCGGCGTCGAAGCCCTCTTCGCCTATCGCGATCACCACATCGGCGGGTTCGCTTACTTCTGGCGTGAGGCGGATCGTCGGCGCCATCGGCGCATCGTCGATGGCGCCGACGGCGCTGCGGAAGGGCTGATAACCCGGCGCACTCACCAGCAGGCGGTATTCGCCCGGTGGTGGGGCGAAGAAGAAGCTGCCATCGGCGCCCGTCGTTTGCGGGTTCGCCTGTCCAAAGCCGTTGCTGACCGGAAGATCGCTGAAGTCGCCAACGCCGACCGCCGAGGAAGGTTGCGCTGCCAACAACAAGACCTGCGCGCCGGCGATCGGGGCGCCGGTCACGGCGTTTACGACACTGCCGACGGCGCTGCGCGCGGCTGCGATATCGAACGTCCGCTCGCGTGTCGCAGTGGAGGCAGCCAGACGCAGCGTGGCCGCGCCGACGCTTTGGTTTGCCGCTCCCAGCTCCAGCGATCCCGTGTAGCGCCCATCGCCATCTGGATCGCTGAGATTCAGGTTTTTCTCGGTCTCACCGATGTAGGTGAGCGTCGGCGCAGTGGTCGCCGCACAGGTGTTGACGCCGATCTGGAAAGGCCCGTTGTTCGCCAGATGCAGGCTGCGCCATGTGCGCCCCAGACTGTCGGCGGTGTATGTGCGACCGGTGGCGTCGATGACGGTGAAACTGGCCGGGTCGAGCAGCAAGCCTGTGTCGACGCGCACGAACACGGCGGCTTCCGCGCCGCCGCCAGTGTACGCTGCGCGCACCACGTGCAGCCCTTCGCCCAACCCGCCGAGCGTCTGTTCCCAGCGTCCTTGTGCATCCGCCGTGGGGGCAACGCCCAACTCGACGCCATCCAGCGTCAATTGGAGCGTTCTCCCCGGCGCAGCCAGGCCCACCAGCGTCACTTCTGTACGGCAAGTGGCGCCGTGTTGCAGCAAGGCCGGGCTGTTGGCAGTGCGGAACCCCATCTGCAATGGCAGCGCCTCGACAGCGGTTGCGGTGGCGCTGTTGTTGCCAGCGGCGTCGTCGTTGCTGCTGGCGACGGTGACTGTGGCGCCGTAGCTGGCGGCGGAGGCGTTGCTGACGCCGGGCTGTGGGCGCCAGCCCACCACGATGGCGCCGCTGGCGCCTGCAGGCAGATCACCCACCTGGAATGTGATCTGGTTGGCGCCGGTCTGGATGGCGTTGCTGGCCAGTCCAGGTGCAGTTGCATACGCCAATGCCGCACTGCCGCCGAAGCCGCTCAGGTTTTGGGTAATCTGCACGTTGCGCGCCAGTGTGGCGCCGCGATTCTTGTAGGCGATGCGGAAGTGCACCACCGACGTGGGCGCCGCGCCGCCGCCTGTCGGCTGCAAGCCCCATTCTACATGCTGCGTCACTTCGACGTCGGCTTTACTTGCCGGCATCCATAGGTAATCTTCCGTCTCGCCCAGGCGATAGCCTGTATCCGGCCCACGTCCGTCGCCGTAGATGCGCCCGGTTAGCTTGGGTGACTTTGCCTCGCTCAAGGTCACGCGCAGCCAGCTTGGCTGATTCATCAGCGCCTGCGGCCACAAGACTTTGCCGCCGGTGATGGTCAGCAGATTGGCGCCAACTAACAGACGATTGACGGCGATCGGATAGTCGATGACAATATGTTCCAGCGCCACGTCGCCAGCCGCCGGGCTGCAGGGGGATGCATCGTTCCAGTCGCCATCGCGGTTGCCGTCCACCCAGACATTGAGATAGAGCGTCTGCATGTTGCGGTTGAGCAGCGCCTGTCGCACGCGATTGCTCATTACGCCGACGCCCACCTGCAACCGGGCCGGCTGACACAACCCCAGGCTGAGGGTCGCCAGGTTTAATCCGTCGTCGAAGCGATCTCGATCAGGCGAGTCTGTTGTCGGCGAGAGGTTGTTAGAGGGATCAGCGTCGGGCCCGGCGTCGGCCTCTGCCTCCATGCTGACGCCAGCGCCAAGACGCACCGGTCGCGGATAACGATGCAACGGACCGCGCGGTGCGCCTGGCAGCTCGTAGAACACGGTGGGGAACTGCGCAAGGACGCCGGGAGAGGCGGTCATATTCTGACCGGCATGGTTGGTGCTGTCCGGTGCATCGCCCAGGTCGTTCGGCAGCAGCGGCAGCGTAAGCGTGATCTCGTCGGTTGGGTCGGGAAGCTCGCCAGGGTCAGGGCAAGGGATGCTGGGGCGCACTTCGCCGCCGCCGCATTCGCTCGCCGCCGCAACCTGCGTTTGTGCGCCAGCTGTGTTGGCGCAGGTGCGCCCTTCCCCCGTGATCAGGCAGTAGACCGACCCAACGCTCAACGCCAGGTCGCCATCGAGCAGGCTGATCCCATTGAGCGTGGCGCTGGGACGCAGCACATGGTCAACGCTACGGCTGTCCCCGGGCGCCAGCGGCAGCAGTATAACGCGTGGATTGTCGGCGGCGTCCTCGGCGGCGGCAGTCGCTGTGAGCAGGCGTGGACGCCCCACCCCCAGCAGCACCGGTGCAGGCGCATCGTTGCGGAAGGTGGTGCGCAGCGTCACAGGATGGCCGGGAAGCAACCCCGGCAGGTAAGGCGCCCAGGCCGGCTGGTTTTCCCAGATCACGCGTTGGGTGACGTGAATATCGTCGAGCGAGGCCAGCGGACAGTGCACCAAGAGTGTTGCGCTCGCCTGCACCACGCCGCCCCCCGGATTGAGCGCTGTGGCGCTGATGGCATGCGCGCGGAAACCGCTCCAGCAGCGCCCCACGCGCAGCGGAATGTGCAGGGTGAGTTGACCGTCGTTGCGCAGCTTGCCCTGCCACGCCACTGCGCCGCCGCGCTGGCGCACTACTTTGGCATCCACGGCAGGAAACGGGTTTTCTGTGAGCACTGGCTGACCGACCAGTTCCAGCGCCTCGGTGAGTGTGACGACCACGCCGGTGTCAACAGGCGCGCTGCCGCCGCTGTATTGTAGCGTCACCGTCGCCGTCACCACCTGTCCCGGCTGCGCCGATTGACCAGCGGGAACGCCGCTGTTGACGGTGAGACTCAACGCCGGCGCGGCGGAGGCTAAGCCGGCCAGCATCAGGAAGAAGGCAGCAGGCAGCAACCACAGGGTGCGCCGCCCCCAGCGTAACCAACGAATGGATAATTGTTTAGGCATCCTCTATCTCCTTCGCGCGCACGGACGAGTGATTTCGAGTTGGCTGCGTTGTTGCACTCCTTCCCAAAGCTTTCCGGCAGCTGGGAGGAGCGCCGCCCACCTGGAGATCAGTCGCTCCGTTAAAATGGACATTCTCCTCTGAAGTTGAAGTCTGGCTCCGTCGTTGAGCCGGCAAGCGGAATCAGGAAATCCAACGTCAGGATGCACTTGAGACAGCCGCCGTCGTTGCGCACGTCGTCTTGCGTGATCCAGGTGGACACCTCACAGAAGCCGCAGCCTGCGCCAGCCCAGGCGTCGCCGCTCAGGTCGAGATTGTTTTCGCCGAAGCCGTTGTCCAGTTGCAGCGTGACGCTCGCTTTGACCGCCGCCACACACAGCGCCTTGCCGGTGGGGTTGA
>DGFH01000361.1:481-4410 GCA_002391565.1 Anaerolineales bacterium UBA3905 | reverse complement strand
GCTTGGCATGACGACCTTTAGTCCGGGCACATGCACGAACCAATTCTCCAGGCTTTCAGAGTGCTGCGCGGCGGCGCCCGTGCCAGCGCCGGCTGGCGTGCGCAAGACAAACGGCACCTCCACCTTGCCCCCCAACATGAAGCGCAATTTGGCGGCCTGCAAGACAAGCTGCTCCATCGAAAGCGTGATGAAGTCCATGAACTGGATTTCGGCGATGGGGCGCATCCCGGTCAGTGCGGCGCCCGTTGCCACGCCCGCAATGATTGCCTCGGAGATCGGAGTGTCGCGTACGCGCTCCGGGCCGTATTTCTGATAGAGCCCATCGGTCACACCAAACGCGCCGCCATAAACGCCCACATCCTCGCCAAAGAGAAAGACGCGTTCATCGCGCGCCATGGCCAGATCGATAGCCTCGCGGATCGCTTCGGCGTAGGTCAACTCGCGGCTCATGCGTAGACTCCTTCGAGAATGGTGGCTGGGTCGGGCTCTGGGCTGCTCTTGGCAAATTCGATGGCGGCTGCAATCTCGGCATCGACCTGCGTCTGCAACTGCGCAAAGGCCGCCTCGCTGAGCATGCCCGCCGCCATCATCTGGCGAGCAAGCCGGGCGATTGGGTCGCGCTCTTGCCACTCCTTGACCTCTTCTTTGGTGCGGTAGCGTTGCTTGTCACTCTTGCTATGACCCTTCCAACGGTAAGTCTGCGCCTCGATCAAGGTGGGGCCATCGCCGCACCGCGCCCGTTCGACAGCTTCTTGCGTCGCTCGATACACAGCCAGCAGATCGTTCCCATCGACGGTCACGCCCGGCATGCCATACGCAGCGGCGCGGTCGCTCAGTTTTTCAACTTTGCTGGCACGCGTGATCGCCATCGACATGGCATATTGATTGTTTTCGCAGAAATAGATGACTGGCAGATTCCAGATCGCCGCCAGATTCAGACTTTCGTGAAAGGCGCCCTCGTTGGTGGCGCCATCGCCAAAGAAGACCAACACCACGCGGTCTTGCCGCTGCATCTGAATGCTGAGACCTACGCCTGCTGCCATGGGCACGCCGCCCGCCACGATGCCATTGGCGCCCAGGTTGCCGGTCGAGACATCGGCGATGTGCATCGAGCCGCCTCGCCCACGGCAGTAGCCGGTCTCCTTGCCAAAAAATTCGGCCATCATTTGGTCGGCGCGTGCTCCTTTGGCAATGCAGTGCCCATGCCCACGATGGGTGCTGAGGATGTAGTCCGTCGGGCGCAGCGCGGCGCACGCCCCTACCGCCGAACCTTCCTGACCAATGGAAAGATGCATGGTGCCATGCATCAACCCTTGCAGGTAAAGTTGCTCCGCCGCCTCCTCAAAAGCGCGAATCAACAACATCTGATGCAGTAAAGCCTGCAAACGCTCCGGTGACAATCCAGCGAATGAATCGCTCATGGGTTCTCCATCATCCTTATCAGGCACGCGACAATGATTGCCGATAAATTAATATTTTTTGCACAAATGTGCTTATCCTGGTCAAATGTGTATTGTAATGAAGCAAGGAAATCCTGTCAATGCGCAAAACAGTTGTGGGGCTGCTTCGCATTGGGCGGAGTTTGCAGCGGTGAACTACAATATAAGGTTGGGTTGTTAGCTTGTTGCAAACACAGTGTCTGCGGCTTGCAATAGCAAAACCAGGGAAACCGCACCAGGGTCGGGATGTCCCAGGCTACGCTCACCCAACTTCGCCGAGCGACCACGTCTGGCAATCATTGACTGCGTAGCCTCAGCGCCAGCCATGGCGGCAGGCAAAGCGGCGCGCCATGCAACCGACAAAGGAGCATCCGCCGGCTGTGCGGCCAGCGCATCGACAAACGGCTTGAGTGCATCGATCAGTGTTTTGTCGCCAGGCTGCGCCCTGCCCAGGCGCATCACCATCGTCAGAGCTGCCTGCAGCGCCTTAACCACCGACGCAGTGTCGTAGGGGCCGTTGCCCAGGGTGCGGCCAGTCGTGGTCAACAGCGCGCCCACCAGCGCGCCAGATGCGCCACCGGCGGCGTCGGCAAAGGCGCCGCCCGCAGCGCTCAGCAGATCGCCTGCGCTGCCGGTTGCTGTCGACAGGGCCGCATTGGCGGCGCGCAGCCCGCGCACCATCGTCGCGCCATGATCGCCGTCGCCCGCCGCCGCGTCGAGCCGTCCCAACTCATCCTCATGGGCGCTGATACTCTCCAACGCCAGCGCCAGCCAGCGCCGCACAACCGTGTCTGCACCTTCCACTGAACTCATTGTAGATTCCTTTGTCTCTGCGCACCTTTGCGGCTCTGCGCCTTTGCGTCAAACGCACCCACTCTCAGCATCTGCTCACATGTTGGTGTAGGCAGCAGAGGCGCAGGGCGCGTCGAGCAAGGCGGTCAGCTCGTCGTCCAGCCAGCAGAGCGTCAGCGAGCAGCCCGCCATGTCGAGCGAGGTGACCATCTCGTTGACGATCGGCTTGTAGGGCGTCAGTCCTTCCGCCTGCAGGCGACGGTTGATGTCCTTGTAGAGCACGAACATCTCCTCGTACTGCGTCGAGCCAAGCCCGTTGAGCAGCACGGCGACCGTCGATCCGGCGTCTGGCGGCGCGTCGGCGAGGAGCGTGTCGAGCAGCAGGTCGGCGACTTCGAGCGCCGGGCGCATGTAGCTGGACTGGATGCCCGGCTCACCATGCACCCCCAGCCCCAGCTCCATCCGTCCGGGTTCGACCGTGAAGAGCGGCGCCGATTGTCCGGGCAGCGTGCAGCCGCCAAAGGCGACACCAAAGGAGCGCGTGCGCTCGTTGGCTTTGCGCGCCAGCCGCTCGACCTCATCCAGCGTGTCGCCGCGCGCAGCGGCTGCGCCGGCAATCTTGAAGACAAAGAAGTCGCCAGCGATGCCGCGGCGATCCTCTTCCTGCCCACGTGGCGCCGAGGCGACATCGTCGGTGACGCGCACTGTGCGCACGTCGATGCCTTCATCCTGGCAGCGCAGTTCCGCCATGTCGAAGTTGAGCACATCGCCGCTGTAGTTGCCATAGCAGTAGAGCACGCCGGCGTCGCTCGCCACCGCCTTCGTCACGCGGTAAACCTGCTCTGCCGAGGGCGCCGCAAAGACGTTGCCCATCACGGCGGCGGCGGCTAACCCTGGCCCGACATAGCCGCAGAAAGCCGGATAGTGCCCCGACCCGCCGCCCACCACGACGGAGACCTTGCCCGGCTGTGGCGCGTCGATTGCCATCACGCCCGATGCGTCGGGCACGCGCCTGACCAGGCGACCGTAGGCAGCCACAAAGCCTTCGATCAACTCTTCACGAAAATCGGCGGGATCGTTGAACAGTCTAGTCATAGGTGATATGCCTCCATGGTTGGTCAGGATAGTGCGAGGGCGAGGTGCGAGGGGCGAAATACCGTCGCCGCTAACTCCTGGTTGCCTACGCGTTCTGATTCTCCAAATGCTATGCCTTGATGAACTCCGCCACCGCCGGATGTTGGCGCAGCAGCTCCAGGTCGGCGGCGGTGGGCAGTTGGGGGCGGTCGCGCTCGGCGTTGACGATGCACAGAAAGCCAAGTGGTTCGTCGCCCGTCGGCTGGAACTGGTGCCAGGTCATCGGCGGCACCAGGATCAGGTCGTAGTGACCGATGTCATAGACCTCATCCTGCAGAAGCACGCGCCCGGCGCCGCGCACCACCATCACGGCGTGTTCGTGTTCATGCCGTTCAAGGGAGGAGTAACCGCCCGGCGCCACCTCGAAGTAGCGCCATTGAAAGTGCATCTGCCCGCCCTCAAAGAGGATTTGTTTGGTGATGTCACGAAAGCTGGTTGTGCCATCCTGTTTGTAGCCGAGCACGGGCGTCTCCGCCCAGCGACAGTCGCCCAGATGAGAACGAATGATCATGGTTTGGCTCCTTTGCGCACATTCTCGACAAAGGTGCGGCTGCGTTCGTAGAG
>DGFH01000361.1:0-184 GCA_002391565.1 Anaerolineales bacterium UBA3905 | reverse complement strand
CCCGCCATGTAGAGGCTGCCGCCGATCAGCAGGATCGTGTCGTTGCCGTAGACGTCGATCATCTCCTGCACGCGGTCGACCTGCATCCCGCCGGCAGGGACGGGCAGCGCGTCCTTGTGCGCGCCCCACGGCCGCCGCAGATTGTGCGCCAGGTCGAGGCAGGTCTGCTGGCTGTAGCTGAAGC
>DGFH01000295.1 GCA_002391565.1 Anaerolineales bacterium UBA3905 | reverse complement strand
GCTGCGGGAAGTGCGTATCCGACACCAACCCCACCACCGCCGCCACGCGCTCGCCTGCGCTCCCGTCCGGCCAATATGCCTGCACGTTCATGCGCCCAAAATCTCCAATCCCCTGATCTCTCAAGCTCTCAAGCTCACCCTACCCCTGCGTCTCATGCACAATCCCCAACGCGTAATCCAAAATCTCTAACGCCTGGTCAATCTGCGCCTCGCTCACAGTCAGCGGCGGCGAGATGCGGATCACGTTGCCGTAGAGACCGCCCTTGCCGATGAGCAGGCCGCGCGCCCGCGTCTCTTCGAAGAGCTGCGCCACGGCCTTGGGCGCCGGCTCTTTGCTTCGGCGGTCGGTCACCATCTCGATGCCTTGCATCAACCCCTTGCCGCGTACATCGCCGATCAGCGGGTACTTTTCGCCCAGCCGGTCGAGACCGCCGCGCAGCCGCGCTCCCAGCCCGGCGAAGCGCTCCGGCCCACCTGCCTCCTCCATTGCTTCCAGCGTACCCAGCGCTGCTGCCGTTGAAACAGGATTGCCGCCAAAGGTGCTGATCGTCAGCCCCTTGCCCACCATCGCCTGCGCCACCTCCGGCACGGTGATCGTGTTGGCAAGCGGCATCCCGTTGGCAATGCCCTTCGCCATCGTCATGATCTCTGGCTCGACGCCCCAGTGCGTGATGCCGAACCAATGCGTCCCGGTGCGACCAAAGCCGGTCTGCACCTCGTCGCAGATGAAGACGCCGCCATAGCGCCGGGCAATCTCGACCGCAATCTGGAAATATTCGTCGGGCGGGGTGATGAAGCCGCCAACGCCCTGGATTGGCTCGGCCATGAACGCGGCGATCTTGCCCGAAGTGGTGGTGCGGATCACGTCCTCTACATCCTGAGCGCAGGCGACGCCGCAGGCGGGATAGGTGAGCTTGAGTGGACAGCGATAACAATAAGGGTTGATGGCATGTTTGATGTCTGGGCTGAAGCTCTTGCCTACTTTCCAGGTCGAGTGGGCGGTGACGCTCATCGTCAGCGAGGTGCGCCCGCTGTAAGCATGACGCAGCGCCACGATCTCGCGGTTATCGGTGTAGGTCTGCGCGGCGACGATGGCAGTCTCGTTGGCCTCGCTGCCGGAGTTGGTGAAGTAGCTCATCTGCAGGCGGCCCGGCGTGCGTTCGGCCAATTTTTCGGCCAGCGTCACGTGGTTCTCGTTCGGATAGAGCGTGGATGAGTGAATGAGTTTGCCCACTTGTTCGCGCACGCGGCCGACGACGTGCGGGTTGTTGTGTCCGACGCTGGTGGTGAGGATGCCGCCAAAGAAGTCGAGATACCGATTGCCATCTGTGTCCCACACATAGAGACCATCGCCGTGAGAGAGAGGCAGCGGGTCGGTGTAGTAAAGAATGTGGTTGGGCCAGAGATAGGCGCGCTGTTTGTCGAGAATGGTTTGTGTTTCCATGGAAGATTAACTCCTCGATGATGAATGGTGAAGCGTGATTTGTGAATTGTAAAAGTTCTCCTTGCGTCCATTCACCACTGCCACAATCTCCGCCATGATGGCCAGCGCAATTTCCTCCGGACGACGTGCGCCGATGTCAAGGCCGATGGGAGCGTGAATGCGCGCAAGCTGAGCGTCGTCCATTCCCAGTTCTTTGAGCGCGTCCAGGCGTTTGGCGTGCGTCCTGCGGGCGCCGAGGGCGCCGATGTAGCGCGCCGGGCTGCGCAGCGCGGCGACCAGCGCTGGATTGTCGATCTTCGCATCGTGGGTGAGGACGACAACACAGGCAGCGGCATCCAGATTGGCGGCGGTCAATACTTCTTGCGGCCAACGCACGAGCAGCGCGTCGGCGTGGCCGAACCGCTCCGGCGTGGCGAATGCGGCGCGCGGGTCGATGACAGTGGTGTAAAAGCCCAGCGTCCTGGCAAAGGTGACCAATGCAGTGGCGATGTGGACAGCGCCGACGATCCAGAGGCGCGGCGGCGGTGGCTGTACGTCGAGGAAAAGTTCAACCGGGCCAGCGTCGGTCGTCACTGTCAGTCGCTCGGCGCGCAGGACAGTGAACAGATCTGGCGTGCGCGCAAACACCGCATCGTCAAGCCGGACATCGCCCAGCGCGCCGACGGCGGCGCCGTCGGGCAGGATGAGGAGCGCAGCGCCCGCGCCGGGGCCGGTCAACGCTGTCGCCAACGCCGCCGGTTGTCCGGCGCGCACCGCATCCTCAAAGCCGCGATAAGCCCGGTTGTGGCGCGCCAGTGGCGTCACCCACACCTCAATCGCACCGCCGCACGCCAACCCAACGCTTTGCGCCAGCTCATCGGCAATGCCGTAGGTCAGCAGCTTCGGCTGACCGGCGGCGAGACAGGCCAGCGCCTCCTGGACGACAGCGCCCTCGACGCAGCCGCCGCTCACGGAACCGGCCATCTCTCCGGCGGACGAAACCGCCATCTTCGCCCCCAGCGGCAGCGGCGCCGATCCGTAGATACGCACGACCGTCGCCAGCGCCACGCGTTTCTCTTCTTCGCGCCAGCGGTCGATGATCGGCAGTAGTTCGCGCATAGATGTCTCCAAAGGCGAGCTTGAAAGAATAGGAGATGAGGGATTAGGAGATTGGGAAAAACGTTTCCTTGCTCCTACTTTGTCTCATTATCTCCTCTTCGCCGTGTCTCCTCACCGCGCGACGCGTCCCCAGGCGTCGAGGGCGCGCAGAGCGGCGAGCGTCAACACGCCCTTCCATTCACGTTCGGCTTTGGCCCAGACGGCGGCATTAAGGGGCGCCCACGACCAGGTTGGCGCCCAGGCCCCGTCGGCGCCCTGTGTATCGATCAGATAGTCGAGATTGGCCTGGATCGCTTCTGGCAAGAGCGCGGCGTAAGGCGCATCCGGCGTCGGCGCCACTTCCAGCGGACGCAGCACGTAGTCGCCCCAGCGCGCCGGCGTCGTGACGACGGCGTCCAGCACCGCCTGACGGAGGCGTGCATCCAGCCGCGCCCGCAAGACGGCAGGGAGTTGCGAGGTCGCCGCCAGCCGCAAGACGCAGAGCAGCTCATTGTCGCTCAACGGCGTCGTCCGCTGTTCGATCTCTTGCACGACGCTCGTGGTGAGTTGTTCCAGCCAGGGCACGCGGGTGGGGCCGGCGCAACGCCACAGCACGCCCAACAACTCGGCGCGCGGGTTGAGCATGAACCGGCTGAAACGATCTTCCAGCCCTTCCGCCGCCCACCAGAACGCGCGCGGCGCCTCCTCTGCCTCCGGCGGGATGATCGGCCAGCGCTGCGCTGCGGAGTCATAGGAAGCGAGTAGATACGCCAGTGCGCCTTGCATCAGGGGATGTTCGATAGGAGCGTTCACTTCCTCCATCACCTGAAAAGCAACAGTGGTCGCCAACGCCGACGATGTCGCCGTGCGCAAGTCTGGCTCCAGTGCATGGCCGAAGCCGCCATCCTCGTTGCGGAAAGCCGCCAACGCCGCCAGCACTGCTCCTGCTTTGCCGTCCTCGAAATGATAACGGTAGCGAGCAGCCTCCAACGGGCGCGCATGCTGGAGCAAATAGGTGCGTGCGGCATGCCATTGGGTTGGCGAGAGCTTGTTCATGGTGATCGGCCCCAGATAGGCAAAGCGCGGCGCAGCAACGCCGTTGCGTGCGACGACTTCATGAAACATCGCCGCCGGGCGCACCATCAGCCGATAGCTGCCGTAGAGCGGTCGATAGACGACCATCTCTGCCTCGCTTTCGCTGTGCAGGGCGACGCCAAGCACCTCGTACTCGCGCCCCTTGAAGTGACGATAGCGCCCTGGTGGTGTGCGCCTAGCGGTTGCGGCCATACTTCTCGTGACTGGAGACCCAGTCGGACGATGAGATGGCGGACGCCAACGAAATTTCGCCGGCCAGCACGACGCCAGCGATGATCTCCGCCAGCTTGTTCACCTTGCCTTTCCCCCAACATCCTAACAACTCCAGACACTCTCGCTGCGTCGCCAGCCCGGTGCCGCCGCCATAGGTCGCCACGATCAGCGATGGGATCGTGATCGAGATGTAGAGGTCTTTTTCTGAGGTCATTTCGGTGTAGATGATGCCGGCGGACGATTCAGCGACGTTGGCGACATCCTGACCGGTGGCGATGAACATGGCGGTGATGCCATTGGCAGAGTGTGCGCCGTTATTGTTGGCGCCGGAGAGGATGGCGCCGATATTCGAGACGTTGTTGTGGTAAAAGAGGCTTTCCGGTTCGACGCGCATGTGCTCGATCAAAACGCTGCGTTTCAGCGTCGCCTCTGCCACCACGCGTTTACCGCGCGTGTGCATGATGTTGACCTGCGACGCCTTCTTGTCCGTCGCCAGGTTCGATTCCAGATAGAAGTGGCGAATACCGGGGTAGGTGTCGAGAATCCACGAACA
>DGFH01000298.1:6777-17601 GCA_002391565.1 Anaerolineales bacterium UBA3905 | reverse complement strand
ACCCAATAGACGCCATATTCCCCAGCGCCCTGGTAATAGCCAACACCGATCTCGCGGAAGTCAGGGTCAAGAATATTCTGGCGATGGCCGGAGCTGCTCATCCAGCCTGCCATCACATCTTCTGGCGTGCTATACCCGGCAGCGATATTCTCCCCCGCTGCATTGTAGCTATACCACTTACGCATCCGCTCGAACGCGCCGCACACTTTCTGCAAGGCGCCGCCATTGCGGTCGTAGGTGTCGTGACTAAAATAGTTGTCCGTGCCGAGATCGGTGGCGTGATAGCGCGCTGACTTGCTCAGCGCCGAGATACGACGCAGCGGCGGCAAGTTGCCATTGGCGGCGCGCACTTCATTAACCAGTTCAACGACACGCGCTTCGTAGGCTTCGTTGACAATCGGGGCGTCCACGCCGCCACAGCCGGTGTAGGCAATTTCGTAGAGGCGATCCGCCATCGACGGTGCGGTGACCAACAAGACCAGGATGAGGGCGAGACTGACGGCAGTGCCAGCCTGGGCAACGTGCAATGAAAAGAACGAAGGCGCCTTCAGTTTCATGGGTTTTGTCTCGACGTTTCCACAATCAATGATTTTGTCGCCGCAAGTGATCGCTGCAGGCGTGTGTGTTCCATTGTAGAGAAACATGGAGGTTGCTACATGGCACATTTGCTGCGCGTGCCGTGCGCGCGACACACGATTGAATGCCTCTCTGTGCGTGACGTTTGTGGTAGCGGATCAGGCCGTAACGGCAGTTGCTGACGCGTCACACGTCAGGCGCCAGGCACGATGCTTGACGCATGATGGGTGACCTGTGACACAAAATAGGCGTGCCAACGCAGATCGTTGGTCAGTTCAGGGTGAAAGGCTGTTGCCAGCAGATTGCCCTGCTGCACGGCGACGATGACTTCCTCCCCAGCGCGTCCCGCCGTAGTGGCGAGCACATCGACGCCGGCGCCGATCTCCACAATCGCTGGTGCGCGAATAAAAACGGCGCGAATCGGCGGCTCGCCCAGCACGGGTACATGCAATAGCGTCTCGAAACTATCGGCCTGACGCCCAAAGTAGTTGCGATTCACCGTCACATCCAGCCCGCCGATCAATGGCTGACCGCCAGCTTTCTGCCCGATGGCGCGCTCCGCCAGCAAGATCATGCCGGCGCAGGTGCCCCACGTCGGCTTGCCGCTCTGCACCCACGCCTTGAGCGGCGCCACCAACCCCCACCGTTCGGCCACTAACCCCATCGTGGTGCTTTCGCCGCCGGGAATGATCAGCCCATCCAGGCCTGTCAGTTGCTCCGGCTTACGCACCTCCACCGGTCTGACGCCCAGCTGCCGCAACATGGTTTCGTGCTCAAGAAAAGCGCCCTGCAAGGCAAGCACGCCAATTGTTGTGTTCATACTCACTATCTGGAGACTTGAGACTGGAGACTTGAGACTGGAGATTTGAGACTGGAGATTGTGCGATTCACGCGCAACGCGACTCGTATTCCAACCTATCCAATCTCCAATCTCTCAATCTCTTTACCACCCCCGCGCCGCCATCTTTTCGGCTTCGCTCAGCGTGTCCAGGTTAATGCCAACCATTGGCTCGCCCAGGTCTTCGCTAATCTCGGCCAGGATTTGCGGGTCGTTGTAATGCGTGACAGCCATCACAATGGCGCGGGCGCGTTTTTCCGGGTTGCCGCTCTTGAAGATGCCAGAACCGACGAAGACGCCATCGACGCCAAGCTGCATCATCAACGCTGCGTCCGCCGGTGTGGCCACGCCGCCGGCGGCGAAGTTCACCACCGGCAGACGCCCCAATTCCGCCGTCAGTTTCACCAACGGATAAGGCGCCCGGATTTCTTTGGCGAACGCAAACAGTTCATCCTCGTCCATGCCATGCAACTGGCGGATCGCGCCGTTGACTGCGCGCGCATGACGCACGGCCTCAACAATGTTGCCCGTGCCCGCTTCGCCCTTAGTGCGGATCATCGCTGCGCCTTCGCCGATGCGTCGCAACGCCTCGCCCAGGTCGCGCGCACCACAGACGAAGGGTACGGTGAACTTATGCTTGTTGATGTGGTGCGCCTCATCGGCCGGGGTCAGCACTTCGCTCTCGTCGATGTAATCCACGCCCAGCGCCTGTAGAATCTGCGCCTCGACAAAGTGGCCGATACGCGCCTTCGCCATCACCGGGATCGTCACCGCCGCAATGATCTCCTTGATCTTGCGCGGGTCGCTCATCCGCGCCACGCCGCCATCTTTGCGGATGTCCGCCGGGACGCGCTCTAACGCCATCACGGCGCATGCGCCCGCCTCCTCGGCGATGCGCGCCTGCTCCGCTGTGACGACATCCATGATCACGCCGCCCTTGAGCATCTGCGCCAGCCCCACCTTGACGGCAAAGCTGCCCGTGATCACCTCGTTTTGACTGTTGTGGCTGTTTGCGCCATTGACGGGGAGTCTGTTTGTCTCACTCATTTTGACTGCTCCTGTGCTTTACCTCAAGCTACGCTTACCGCGACCTGCGCCGGATCGCCATCGGGTCATGTTCGCCCCGCCGGGTCAACATCGTTTGTGACGCACACAAACGGATGTATCATTGTACGCAGATCGGTGTGTTCCGAAAACTTGAGGGTAGGTCTATGTTGCGTGATTCGCATCCAGCCATCATCTTTGCCGACGATCTGACCGGCGCCAACGATACAGGAGGGCAATTCGCTCGCCTCGGTCTGCGCACACGCGTCTGCTTCGGCGCGCTCCAGGAAAAAGCGCTCAGCGCCAGCGATATCATCGTCGTCGACACCGACACCCGCAACTGCGACGCTGCGCATGCTTATCAACGCGTCTTTGCCATTGCCCAATCGCTGGCGCAGCGTAACCTGCCCGTGGTGTACAAAAAATTGGACTCAACGCTGCGCGGCGCACTGGGCGCCGAACTGGACGCCATCATGGACGCCTATGCCACGCAGCTCGTTGTGCTCTCGCCGGCATTCCCTGCCAACCAGCGCACCCTGCTCCATGGCGTCCTCTTGCTTGGCGATACGCCGGTGGCGGAAGGCGCGTTTGCCCGCGACCCAACGCGCCCGGTGACGACAAGTCATCTGCCGACGCTGCTGGCCGGCCAGACGCAACGCCCTGTCCATTTTCTGGGGCTGGATACGGTCACCGGCGGTGCAGACCAGTTGGCAGCGCGCCTCCAGACGCTGCGCACCCCGACCGGCGCCATCGCTATTTGCGACGCCGTAACCGATGCACATCTGGCGGTGATTGCCGAAGCTACGCGGATGGTGGGTGAAGGCTGCCTGTTGGCCGGTTCGGCCGGACTGGCGCGTCCACTCGCTGCACAGCTTGCGGAGCAACAGCTCGTCGCCAAGGCGGCGCACATGCTATTCGTGGTCGGTTCGCTTCACCCGATCGTGCGTCAGCAGATTCACGAGCTGGTGCGGCAGACCGGCGCCTATGTTATTGCGCTCGACCTCACCGCCGCCGGTGAACAATGGGCGGCGTGGCTGGCGCACGCACTCCACCGCCTGGCCAGCGTGCCGCCTGCCGCCCCCATCGTGGTCATGGCGCCGGCGACGCCGGTCACACCCGCGCAAGACGCCATGCTGATGGCGCGCCTGGCGGAGCTTGCCACAGCCGTGCTACAACAGGTCCCCGTGCACAGCGTCATGGCGACAGGCGGTGCGACGGTGCGCGCCCTCTGCGATCTGTGGGGCGCAGCGGGGCTTGACCTCGTTGACGAAATTGTCCCAGGCATCCCGCTAAGCATCGTCAGTGGTGGACGCTTTGATGGCCTGGCGCTGGTGACGAAAGCTGGTGGCTTTGGCGAAGCCGAGACGCTGGTGGAAATAGGTGAGTATTGCCGCTCCCGAAAGCAGCTTCTCCGTCGATGAATGTGCGCAACTGGCGTCTTCCCTTTCGCGTGGGCGCAACCTCTTACATCATCGATGATGATCTGGTTGCCAACGCCCGCTTTCTGGCGCCTCACGTGCAGGATATGCAGCTCGTGCTCTTTGACCTGCCCGGCGGCCCAAGCAACCTGCCAGATGTCGCCTCTGTCGCACGGCTGGCGGAAATCGGCTTGCACAGCGACCTGAGCTACACCGTGCATCTGGTCGATGATCTGGCAAGCAGCGAGACGCCGCTCCCTGCTGCACCCGCGCCTACCCTGCGCTCGGCGCAAGATGTGATCGCCCGGACGCAGGCGCTGACGCCATGGGCGTGGATCGGGCATCTAGACGGACGCAACGTGCGCACACAGGGCTATCCAGCGGATGCGTTGGAAGTATGGCGAGAACAGATGGCGACGCTCATCACCTGCGTAGGACAGGCCGCCGGTCACCAGGCGCGTCTGGCAATCGAGAACCTGGAGGGGTATCCACCAGCCTTTGTCATGCCCGTTGTGGCGGCGACGGCGGTCAGTCGCTGCGTGGACGTCGGCCATCTCTGGCTGGATGAGCACGACCCGGTCGAGTCTCTGCTGACTGCCTGGCCGCGCCTGCGCGTTGTACATCTGCACGGCGTGAGCGATGACGCCGCCGAAGCGCACCGCGACCATCGCTCGCTGGCGTTGACGCCGCCTGCGCAACTCGATCGCGTTGTCCACTTGCTGTTGGCGCGGCGCTACACCGGCGTGCTGACGTTGGAGATCTTTGGCGAAGCGGATTTTTGGTCATCCCTGGCAGCGCTGGAAGCCAGCGTGCGCCGCTATCAAGAAATGTGAGAGCTGCATGGGGGAATGTTTGACTTTGATCTTGGGCGGGGCGCGCAGCGGCAAGAGCGCCTTCGCCGAACAACAGGCCGCCGCCACAACCGGGGAGGTGCTCTATGTCGCCACAGCCGAAGCGTGGGATGACGAGATGCGCCGACGCATCGCCGCCCACCGCGCGCAACGCCCGGCAACATGGCGCACCGTCGAAGCGCCGCGCCAGACCGGCGCCGCTATCCGTACTGCTATGACGCCAGCCACAACGTGCGTGTTGGTCGATTGCATCACGCTCCTGGCAAGCAATGTCATCCTGGCGCTGCCAGAAACAAGCGACGAACAGGCCGCCGACGCCGCGCTCAACACCGAGATCGATCTGCTGCTGGCGGCTTACGCTACCAGCAGCGCAGCGTGGTATGTTGTTTCCAACGAGGTCGGGCTGGGGATTGTGCCGGCCTATCCGTTGGGGCGCCTTTACCGCGACGCGTTGGGACGCGCCAATCAACGGCTGGCAGCGGCGGCGGATCGGGTGCTGTTGATGGTCGCCGGCCTGCCGCTCACGGTGAAATAGGCTGGATGGGGTGCGTATTTGACAGCGCGTTACCTGTTCCGCATAATCAGTAATTGAAATAGATTCTCAATTGCGTCAGGAGAGACAATGTCGCCAGGTCACAAACGCGCTGTGCAGCATGATGCAGCGCTGCCCGCCATCGAGCTAGAGAACGTCAGCGTGCGCTACGAACAGGCGCTGGCATTGGAGAATATCAACTTGCGATTGCCGCGCGGCGCGCGCGTGGCGGTGGTGGGGCCCAATGGTGCGGGCAAGAGCACCCTCTTCCACGTGATTGCTGGCGTCGTGCGTCCGACGGAGGGACAGGTGCGCATCTACGGCAGCGGGCCGGGCAGGCACATCTGCGTCGGCTACGTACCACAGCGCAAGGTGATCGACTGGGGCTTCCCCGTGACGGTGACGGATGTCGTGATGATGGGGCGCGTGGGCAAGATGGGCTTCTTCCGCTGGCCGACGCGCCATGATCGCGAGGTGGTGCGAGCGGCGCTCGATGAGGTCGGGATGAGCGCCTTTGCCGATCGGCAGATCGGTGAACTGTCGGGCGGGCAGCAACAGCGCGTCTTTCTGGCGCGCGTGCTGGCGCAAGAGGCAGAGTTGCTGTTGATGGACGAGCCACTGACTGGATTGGATATGCCCAGCCAGGAGGCGATCTTGTCTCTGATCGACCGGATTCAGGCGCAGGGCGTCACGGTGATGGTGGCTTCGCACGACTTGAACCAGGCAAGTGAACAGTTTCCGGCGATGCTGTTGCTAAATCGGCGCCTGATCGCCTATGGCCCGCCGCAGCAAGTGTTAACGACGACCAATCTGCTGGCGGCTTATGGCGGACACATGCACATTGTCCATACCGGCGAGGGTGAGGTTATGTTGGCGGACACCTGTTGTAGCGGTGGGACAGCGCTGGCGCTGCCGTCACTCGACCATGCGGCGGCGCCAGTTGTACAGCCGGTGGCGCAGGAAACCATGCAAGGAATGCGCCCACCGCGCTAAGCAACGTAGCAAAGGGGATGACATGGATATTCTACAGCTGATCAGCGAACCACTGACCTATCCTTTCATGGTGCGCGCGCTGCTGGCAGCGATCATGGTGGGTGTGCTTTGCCCGGTGGTCGGTGCGTATATGGTGCTCAAGGGCTTATCCTTCTTTGGCGATGCGCTGGCGCACGCCATTCTGCCCGGCGTCGTCATTACCTTTCTGATCGGGTGGCCGCTGGCGATCGGCGCGTTGCTGGCGGCGCTGCTGGCGGCGCTGCTGATCGGCGTCATCAGCCAGCGCAGCAATTTGCAAGAAGATACGGCGATCGGCATCGTTTTTGCCGGCGCATTTGCCCTGGGCGTGGCCTTGTTGAGCACCGTCAGCAGCTTTGCCGTGGATTTGACGCACATTCTGTTTGGCGATGTGCTCGGTGTGTCGTCAACCGATCTGTGGGTGATCCTGGCGTTGGGGTCGGTGGTGATAGGGGTTATCGTGCTCTTTTATAAGGAGTTCCTGGTATTGACATTCGACCCGGTGCTGGCGTTGGTGTTGCGCCTGCCTGCGACGGCGCTGCGCTATCTGCTGTTGGGGTTGATTGCGCTCACGGTGGTGACCTCGCTGCAGACCGTTGGCATTGCGTTGGTATTGGCAATGCTTGTGACGCCAGCCGCTACGGCGCGCCTGCTGACGCACCGCCTGCTCACAATGATGGCGGTGGGGGCAGTGTTAGGCGTCGCCGCCAACGTAATCGGGCTGTACATCAGCTATTATCTCAACATTGCCTCCGGCCCTACAATGGTGTTGGTGGCGACAGCATTCTTTGGAGCGGCGTTTCTCTTTGCGCCGGGGCGTGGCGTTCTCTGGCGGATGCTGCGGCCGATAGGTGCGCAGGCGCCGGCAGCCCCCCAGTGATCTTGAGGCCAGGATATACGCGTCGCATTGGGCAACGCGGCCTTGTCGGTGCAGCATCTGCTGACCGGTGCAACTCGCGAACCACGAATTTTGAGGAGGTGAACATGTCTATCAAGCCCGATCACTGGATTCGACGTATGGCGCTGACGCATGGCATGATCGAGCCGTTTGTCGAGGGGCAGGTGCGCGCCGGCGTCGTCTCCTATGGTCTGAGCAGTTTTGGCTACGACATCCGTGTGGCCGATGAGTTCCGCATCTTCACGCCGGCAACGGGGCAACTCAGCGTTATTGACCCGAAGGCCATCGACGACCGGGCGATGGTGCCTTATCGAGGGGAGGTTTGCATCATCCCCCCCAACAGCTTTGCGTTGGCGCGCACGGTGGAATATTTCCGCATTCCGCGCAACGTGCTGACGATCTGCCTGGGCAAAAGCACCTATGCGCGCTGCGGCATCATCGTCAACGTGACGCCCTTCGAGCCGGAATGGGAAGGCTACGTTACCATCGAGATCAGCAACACGACGCCGCTGCCTGCCAAGATTTACGCCAATGAGGGGATCGCTCAGGTAATTTTCTTCGAGGGCGACGCGCCTGAAATCTCCTACGCCGACCGCAAAGGCAAATACCAGGGGCAACATGGGATCACGCTGCCGCGCCTGTGACCAGTCTGACGCCTGACGAATGACGCCCGGCGAGTGACACAATTACCCATCCCTTGTCACATTCTCATGCGTTTGGCCGGTAAAGCCGCGCCTGAAGGGTGCCAGGGGAACAACGTAAGGTGAAGATGTCGCCGTTGATTTCGTAGGGCGTCTCTAGCGTCGTGTAGTTCGACCAGGAGAGGGCATCCGAGAGCAGCCAGCGCTGGCCTTCCAGATCGAGAATGTAAGGGTGTCCCCATACAACTGTGGCGCGCATAAAGTTGAAGATACGCCGCGCCGCCCACTCCGCCGAAATGATAAAGTCCTCAGCGTGCGGCCAGGGCTGGTAACTGCCGCCAGGCGGCTGTTTACGATAAGGCATTTCGCCGCCGGTGACATGATGCAATACATCGACCAGGACGCGGCCCCCTGCGCGCGCCATCAGGCGAGTGGCGTCATGCTCTGAGATGCCGTCGGAGAGGGGCACCAGACGTTGGGCGGCGATGGGGCCGGTGTCGAATTGCGCATCCATCCAATGCACGGTGACGCCAGTGCGCTGTTCGCCAGCGCGCAACTGCCAGAAGAGCGGCGCCGGCCCCCGATACTCGGGAAGAAGCGAAGGATGGACGTTCAGAAAGCCGAGGCGCGGCACTGCCAGCAGCGCCTCGGTGATCAGGCGCGGAAAACAGGCGACGACGCCCAATGTTGGCGCCAACGACTTGAGGATGCGCATGGTCTCGACAGCTTTGATCCGTTTGATGCCATAGAGGGGAATGCCATGCTCCCATGTCATGGTGAGCACGCTTTCACTGGCAAAGGTCGAGGTCAACGCCAGAGAATTGGGATCATTCTCGGCAATATCGGCATTCGGCGGCAACAGCGGCTTAATTGTGGCGTCCTCGGCAAGACCTGGCAGGTTCTGACCAGCCAGCCAGACTGCTGAGATCTTGATGCGCGCGGCGATCAAAGATTCCAGCACAATCCGTGTGTATTCACAGTCCGAACCCATGAAAACGATGTCAAAGGCCATAATCAAGTCTTTACATCTGGATGCAGTAGACCATGTTGTCCCCAGGTGATGTCTGCATTATACATCACGCTGGCATAGAATCGTGTGCGCCATTGACGGCATGTCCACCCTTGCGCCCCTACACGGTCCACGTAACGCTGGGATCGATGGCGTTTGACTCTTAGAATATCACATTGCCAGGCGCTGTCCTTCAAGCATTTGCCGGGCATCAATCTGCGCACATGCGGCAGCTTACCGAGTGCGGGATAGGCATAATGCAGGCAGTGTGCTTGCAAGTTAGCGGATGCGGGTCAGCTCATGGGTGTTTGGTGAGTGTGCGTTGCATGAAGCGCTCGCGGTCGACAATCACGCGCTGATGCGTGCCGGCGCCAATCTGCTCAACGTTGTCGCTGGCGACGACACGAAAGGTCAGACGCCGACCTTCGACGGTCATCAACCGTGCTTCGGCGCGCACTGTCATCCCCACTGGCGTTGCAGCAAGGTGTTGGATGTCTAGATGCACGCCGACGGTCGTCTGGTTTGCGTCGAGGGCATCGCGCAGGGCGTCGACGGCGGCGGCTTCCATCAGACCAGCCATCGCAGGGGTGGCAAAGACCGGTACATCGCCGCTGCCCAGTGCTACGGCAGAATTCGCCGGCGTCACTGTATCAACGGCCACGCCCGTCAGTCCGGGCATCAGTTTTGATTTTGAGGGTGCAAGAGATTCATTCTGCATAGGTGCTAATGACGTTTTCCCATTGAGTGTCATGTTTGTACTTCGGGCATGTCGCGCGCGGCAATGATATCGACGTCATAGCCCAGCACGTTGCGGACAATTATATCACCCATCTTCACTGGCGCCGAGAGATGAACGCTGCGCAGTGCAGCACAGATTTCACTCACCGCCGCTTTGGGGGCTGGCGCACTTGACCGCACCGGCAAGCGCGCCCAACGCGCCCGCTCGATGGCAACCGTAGTGGTCACAATGCGGCGCGGTGCAGTATGTTCCTGGATGGCATAGTCGCGCCCACGCCGACAGGAGAAGCCACGCACCTCGACAATCGCATGTTGTTCGAGATCCTCTGCAACCTCCAACCGGCAGCCCAGCGGACAGCCGATACACAAATAGTGGGTCGTCTGTATTTCACTCATCGTCCATGCCTCTTCGCTGTCGCTCCGTGGCGCGCCGGCTTATGCCTCGACGCGAGCAATCAGGTCGATGCGCAATACGTCGCCGTGAAAATGCTGGAGGATCGCCGGTCGCAAGCGCAGGTTAACCATCTCGGCCGGGAAGACGTAACGCAACCGCTTCTCATAGACGCGCGTCCCGGTCGCGTCCCGCAGCTGCAACGTACATGCATCCAGCGGCCGCCGCGCACGCAGGTAAACTGTATGTTCGCGCTCTGTAGAGATGGTGTGGGGCACGCAGTAGGCCACGTTATCCCCAGGCTGGAGCCGAACATTGTCGGGGCGCGGCAATGTTCCGTTCACATATTGACCGGCGCTGAACCCTGCCAGCGCTGCTTCGGCGCTGACAAAGTCGACAAGGTCATGAATATGGACGACGTTGCCGCAGGCGAAAACGCCGTCGCGTGTACACTCCATCGTGCTGGTGACCACCGGCCCGCGCGTGACCGGGTCGAGTCGTAGCCGCATCTGCTGCGAAAGTTCGTTTTCTGGGATCAGTCCAATCGCCACCAGCACGGTGTCGCACACCACTTCCCAGGCCCGGTCAAGTTGCGGTTGCAGCGCCGCGTTGACTGGCGCCACTGTCACTTTGTCAACGCGGTGGGCGCCATGAATCTCGACAATCGTGGTGGAAAGGTGCAGCGGGATGTCGAAGTCGTGCAGGCACTGGACGATGTTCCGATTCAGCCCATTGGCGTAGGGCATAATCTCGAAGACGCCCACCACTTCGACGCCCTCCAGCGTCAATCGCCGCGCCATGATCAGCCCGATGTCGCCCGATCCCAAGATCACGGCGCGATGTCCGGGCAGCACGCCATAGAGATTGACCAGCCGCT
>DGFH01000298.1:5722-6545 GCA_002391565.1 Anaerolineales bacterium UBA3905 | reverse complement strand
AGAGATTGACCAGCCGCTGCGCCAGCCCCGCTGTGAAGACGCCGGCGGGACGCGTGCCAGGGATCCGAATGGCAGCGCGCGTCCGCTCGCGTGCGCCCATTGCCAGCACTACGGCGCGGGCATCGACCAGCGCGATGCCTTCTGTGGTCGTCATCAGTTTGACCCGTCGGTGCGCGTCGATGTCGAGCACATAAGCGTCCGTCACCACATCTATGTCATGCTCCAGCACCTGCATCAGCACGCGTTGCGCATACTCGGGGCCGGTCAACTCGACGCCAAAGCGATGTAACCCAAAGCCGCTGTGGATGCACTGGATCAGAATACCACCCGCCTCGACCTCACGATCTACAATCAGGACATGCGCGGCGCCGCCGGCTTGCGCCGCCACCGCCGCCTCCAGTCCGGCGGGCCCGCCACCGACGACCACGACATCGTAGCTGGCGCGCAAATGACGCGGCTTTGTCGTAATCATGATGCTTCCTCCAGGGCGTCGCGCCTGCATGCCAGCCAGGAGCCAGGGCCGCGCTTTGTCACGTCGGTCAACGCCAGACCGCGCGCTTTGGCAAGCAGTTCCATACAGCGTATGGTGCAGAAGCCACCCTGACAGCGCCCCATGCCGGCGCGCGTGCGAAACTTGACGCCATCCAGCGTGCTGGCGCCGCGCGCAATGGCGTCCAGCACCTCTCCTTCGGTCACATATTCGCAGCGA
The DNA here is from genome assembly GCA_002391565.1 of Anaerolineales bacterium UBA3905. GTDB lineage: Bacteria > Chloroflexota > Anaerolineae > Caldilineales > Caldilineaceae > Caldilinea. The sequence goes on along the minus strand of DGFH01000298.1, from coordinate 5,836 downwards.
CAAACGATGCGGCGATAGCGCGGGTCGCGCAGTGTCAGGGCAATCTGCTCTTGTGTGCCCATGCTGGCGAAATGAACGGGACGGGGCAATGTCGCCACGAAATCGTCACGTGGT
>DGFH01000298.1:3683-5506 GCA_002391565.1 Anaerolineales bacterium UBA3905 | reverse complement strand
GCGTTGAGAAAGCCGCGCTGCGCCGTCGGGCCAATGATGAAATCCTCGCCCGTAGCCGGGGCGCGCAACCCGGCAAATTGGGCGATAACATCCTTCTCGCTGATTCCATCCACCAGTTGTGCAACGGCGGCGAAAATGGCCTGGGCGCCTTGCCCGCTGGTGCGCAGGTCGCTGCGGTCAGGCGTCTCTTCTGCGGTTGGGCCAACCATCAAGGCGCCGTCGTAGGTGGGGATGATGAGGATGCCCTTCGACACCGGCGACGGGCAGGGGAAGATCACATGTTTGACCAGCCCCTGCAGACGTTTGTCGAGTAGATATTCCTCCCCTTTGCGCGGCTGAATCGTGAAAGTGCGCACGCCTGCCAGCGCTGCAATCTCATCAGCATACAATCCAGCGGCATTGATGACAAAGCGACTGGTCAGACGTACACTGGGCGTCACAATCTCCCAACCATCTTCGCGCTGGTGAAGACGCGTCACGGGAAAGCCGGTCAGCAGCTCTAGCCCATTGCGCACTGCGCTTTCAGCCAGGGCATAGCATGCTTCATAGGGATTGACGACGGCGGTGGTGGGTGCAAAGACGCCGCCAATAATCACTGACGAAAGCGCCGGTTCGGCTTGCCAAATCCGCTCCGGCGGCCAATACTCAACGCCCGGCACACCCTTAACGGACGCGTGGTGCAGCAGCTTATCCAGGGCGGACAGTTCTGTTGCGTGCCGCGCCACCGTCAACTCGCCGACGCGCCGAAAGCCAAAATGCAGCTCTTGCGCCAGTTCATCCCACAGTTGATTGCCTTCCCATTCGAGACGACCTTTGAGGGTGTCGGGGGCGGCATGATGTCCGCCGTGAATGATGCCGCTGTTGGCTTTCGTCGTACCGAAGCCGACCTCGACTTCGCGCTCGCATAGCGCCACGCGCAGCCGGTAGCGCGTCAGCTCGCGTGCAATGGCGCAACCGACAATGCCGCCGCCGATGATGAGCACGTCGTAGACCATGAGGACGCCTCCGTGCCGACAGAAAAGCTGGCAAGGGCCGGAAAAACCTTTAGCATCAGAACCTACGCAGCTTCCGTGACGTCGCCTTCCCGGAAGCTCTCAGCCTCCAGGAAGATTGCACCGCCAGGGGCGTAAGTTATGCCTCTTCTTATTGTCGCGCTAGAGGTCGCCGATCTCAACGGTCAGATAGCCGAATTATGCGCCCAGGCGCCTCTTGAACCAGGTCAACATCCGCTGCCAGGCATCGGCGGCGGCTTCGGGGCGATAGCTCTCCCGTGTATCGTTAAAGAAGGCATGTGGCGCGCCGGGGTAAATGTGGATTTCGTTGTCGATGCCGGCTGCAGTCAGCGCCTCGCCCATCGCCTGCACGTCGGCGACGGGGATGCCGCCATCGTCAGCGCCATAGAGGCCGAGCACCGGCGCCTTGACGTTGGCGGCTTCTTCCGGCGTCAGCGGCGAGCCATAGAAGGGCACAGCCACCGCCAGCTTATCGTTGGCAAGCGCCGTCATCAGCACCAGTCGTCCGCCCATGCAAAAGCCGACGATGCCCACTTTGTCCCCCTGCACAAATGGCTGCGCCAACAGGTGGTCGATAGCGCTGCCGATCTCGGCGACGGCGGCGGGCATGTCCAGCTCCATCACCAGCTTGCGCGCCTCATCCGGCTCCGTGGCCACCTGCCCCTTGTAGAGATCGGGCGCCAGCGCGACGTAGCCCTCGTTGGCGATGCGGCGGGTGACATCCTTGATGTGCTCGTTCAGCCCCCACCACTCTTGCAACACGATCACCGCCGGCCAGGAGCCGTCGCCTTCGGGGCGCGCCCAGTAGCC
>DGFH01000298.1:430-3446 GCA_002391565.1 Anaerolineales bacterium UBA3905 | reverse complement strand
GTGACAGGCTGACAGGCCGCTAACAGCAAAGTGGCCGCCGACAGGCTGCCAACGGCGGCGGTGGCGCGACGCAGAAAGGTGCGCCGACTGATCTCGCCAACTTGAAACGAACGGACAAGCTGCATGACATAGATGCGATCCATGGGTTTCTCCTTTGGGAACAGAGATGTGCCTGTGCGCGTGGTTGAAGTTCACCCTGTCTGGCTACAGGGAACCAGGACAGAATACTTCAACGTTGAAGCATAGTTTCCCATGTCAAGCTATTGTCTACTGTAAGGAAGCCTGCCAAGCTACCTATGTTGGCTGCATGAGCAGATTGCCAAAACGCACCCAGGCAAAGCCGTAGACTGCCATGATCAGCGCGGCATAGACAGGGAGCATCCACGCCACAACGGGCAGCAGCGCCTGCACCAGCAGCCCGATCATGCCCAGTGCGCCGACGAGAAACAGCGGCGTTGCGATCGGGTAGGCGTGGTCACTGCCATTGGCCTCGATGGCGACAAGCATAGCGCCCAGGGGGACAAGCACGGCGCCAAAGAAGTGCATGGCGCTGGTGGGCAATACGAGCAGCAGGAGAGCCGTCGTTGCCGCCAGCACGCCGGCCAGGGCGCCAACCCACCCCATCGCCACACCAAAGCGGCTGGGCACAACGGCATTGAAGTGATGTGGCTGGCGGCCAGGCAGGTGATAACGCGCCGCTGCACCGACGACGGCCAATCCCAGCAATATCAACGCTGCGCCGCCGACGACGCCTGTTGCGCGGAAAGCCAGCGGGTTCGTCACCGCCAGTTCACCTTGTGCGCCGATGAAGGGCGTCATGCTACCCAATGGTTGAAGCAACGCCAGGATAGTGTATAGAATCCAGAGCAGCCCGCCGCCCATCGCCAACCAACCAGCCCATTGTGACAAAGCATTCGTGATCGTCTTCATGGCGTGTAGTATACTGAAGTTCAATCAATCGCTGCCATTTTTAACCTGACCATTTGCCTATGCGCTACCCAATTGCTGTGATTCGTCAGAGTCCCTTTGTCTTCGCTGTGCGGATTGCCATCGCCGAGTTCATCTTTTCCATCGTGCTGATCTTCGTAGCTGCCTCTGCCGCCGTGCAACTCTACGAACAAACCGACGCCGCCGACGTGGTTTCTTTTCCGCTGTTGCTGGCGTTTGGCATCACGCTGGTGCAAACCGTGATCGTCTTTGCCACCTTCATTTCCTGGTACTACCCGGTCTACCGGCTGGCGCCTGCAGTCATTTTGCTGCACAGCAGCCCATTCGCACAGGAGCGCACACTGGTTGAAGCCAAAGCCATCGGTCACGTCGAAACAAGCAGCCGCTGGCTGGGACGGCGACTGGGCTACGGCACAGTGCTCATCGAAGGGCGTGATGGGCAACTATTGGCAAAGCTCAAGAATGTGCACGATCCTGAGGTGCTGGCCGAACAGGTGCGCGCCATGATCCAGGAAGAAACGACGCTGCCAGCGCTGCTCAACAGACCGCTCCCCGCGCTCATCGCCAGCGGCGAAGGCGAGTTCGTCGAGTTCAAAGCCAGCCTGATGTGGGATTATCGTAAGCAATCTGTCAATAAAGAACTCTACGAGCCGGTGATGAAGAATCTGGTCGGGTTCATGAACGGACGCGGCGGGCTGTTGCTGATCGGCGTCGACGACGAAGGGACCGTGCTGGGCATTGAACCAGACCTGAAGACCCTGCGCAAACCGGGGGTGGATGGCTTCGAGAATATCTTTAACGTCGCTTTTGGCAACATGGTCGGCATGGAGTACCGCCCTTTTGTCACACTCACCTTTCCCACGCTCGACGACAAAACCATCTGCGCAATCCATGTGCGCCCATCCACACACCCGGCTTACCTGCAATATCAGGGGAAAGAGGAGTTTTACCTGCGCACTGGCAATTCTAGCAACGCCTTGAGTGTGAGCAGCGCGGTGCAGTATGTTCGGAGTCGATTTGCGTGAGCAGGCGGAATGGTCAACGCTGGCAGTCACATTGAACTGTACTGACTTAGCGCCCGGTCGGGTTCGCCGCTGACGGCGCGTACTCTTCATCTACGACGACGTAGCCGGGTGGAGGCGATAGCTCCGGCGGCGCGCCAGCGTCAGGGCCACCCTGTGTGCGCTGGAAGGCGAAAAACTCCCACACAATGCGGCTGAGATCGGCCACAGCCTGATTCGCCACTTCCCACCCCACCAGCCCCGGATTAAAGGTGAAAACACTGATCACATATGGCCCGGTCGGTCCCCAGACCAGCGCCACCTCTCCCTGCTGCGCCGGCGACAGCCCATGCCGATGCACGATCCAGCGCTCGTCCCAGGCGGGCAAACCCCGCCAGAGGGGGTCGCGCAGCTCGTTGTGCGTCATGTAGAAGAGAATCGTGGCGCACTCGTCGGGCGAGATCGTGTCCGGGCGCCGTGCGCGCAGCAGCCCACTGTCCTGGGTGCATTGATAGATGGCCGCCAACAATGCCGCCATGTCTTCCGGGGTGGTCTGCATGTTGGCGTCGGGGCGGGTGTTGGGGCGTTCGCGCTGGTTGGAAGGCGTCGTGATCGGCGTCTGCGCCACACCGCCAAACTCGCCCTGTGCAAAGGTGTTTTCCAGCCCCAGGCTGCGCACGAAGGCGGTCAGGCGCTGCGCGCCGACGGCGGCGCTGCCATCGCCCAGCCACGCCAGCGCCGCGTTGGCGGGTTCGTTTGGGTCCTTGCCCAGCGCCAGATCGAGCCACTGCCCCACCTGTTGCGCGTCCGGATCATTGGCGGCGATGCCGTTAGGCAGCTTCTCCATCACCGCGACTGCCAGCGCCAGGCGCAGCGTCGCCATGGCCGAGAACGCAGCGTCGCCATCCACGTTCGCCACATCGCCGTGTTGCAGGTCGATCACGCTCAGCGTCGTGAAGGCGGGATAGTCGTCGAGCAGGCGCACGAGCTGCGGCTCCAGGTCGGCCATCGTCGGTGGCGGCGGCGGGATTGCGTGGATCGCCAGTTCCACCTCGCGGGCGTCGTAG
>DGFH01000298.1:0-250 GCA_002391565.1 Anaerolineales bacterium UBA3905 | reverse complement strand
ATGCTGGCGTCGATGTCGATTGCGTAGCCGGGGGCGCCGGGCGCCCACTGCAGCCCGCGACGCGGCTGCGGCACGGTGGCGGGAAAGTTGGGGGTTGGCGTGGGCAGCGCGCCGGTCGATGTAGTGGATGGCGCTGCCTCCACCACACGCGCCGCCACCGGCGCCGTGTTCAGTTCAGCGGCGACGCCCTCCAGCCAGGAGCGTAGCTTTGCCTCGTCAAGGGTGTAGCGGCTGTCTCTTATACACATCT
>DGFH01000296.1:10247-27424 GCA_002391565.1 Anaerolineales bacterium UBA3905 | reverse complement strand
CGCTCGCAGCGGCGTGGTCTCGCGCCGACGCGCTCTGCTTTTACGCCGAAAATCTGCGGTTGAGAACCGCAGCTACGAAAACCTGCTGAGAACTGCAGCTACATCGCCTACCATTTGCCGGGCAAAAGCGATTGCCGCGACGTTCAGTTTCAGCGTGTCAATGGAGCGTAACCGTCTCGCTGGCGGCGAAACCTTGTGTGGCCTGCAGTGCGCGCAGGGCATCGCGACTTTGTGGCGTCGCAGCGCGCTTGCGCTGAATTTCCTGGAGTAGTTGCCGCGTCCGACGTCCGTTGTCGGGCAAGGAGTTGCGCAACTCCCATGCTTTGTGCAGTAATGCTTCCGCTTCATCGAATTGCTGCTTTTGCGCCAGCAACGCGCCCAGGTTTGCCATTGCCATGACGGCGAGCGGGTTTTCCTCAAGTTGTTTGCGCAAACGTCGTTCCTGCGAATCGACTTTTGCCGCCCCGCGCAGTTTCACTCCCAAATCGAAGATGATCGACGGCATCACCTCCGGGCGGTAGTAGTCGGCGCGATGACGCACAACGCAACGCGTGCGCGGCACAATCATGTCCACCTCACGCAGAATGCGAAAGGTGAGCACGGCGTTGTCGGCCTCTGCGTCGACATCGAGATAGATATGCTCGCCCGAATCGATCATGGCGTTAACCGGCTCTTCGTGGTCGCCGTAGGCGATGCTCTTGAGCAGCACCATCTGCACGCTGCGGTTGTCCACCATCAGCCGTCCACCGCTATAAGCCACCTTGATCTGTTCGGCGACGACCGCCTGTTCCCGTTCAACAGAGAGTTGCTGTTTCTGCGGCATCTGGACGTCGAGTATTTCAAAGAAATCGGGTGAATACTGCTTGAAGATGCCAACGTGCTCATGCACCTCGTCTTCGTCTTCCATGATCTCGAAGACCATCTTCTGTCCGATAAAGCGCTCTAGCAAGGGGTCGTAGCCACTCCCGACGCTGCCGATGAAAGTCGTACCCAGCTCGCGCAGCCGCACCTCACTCTGTTCGGTGATATAGCGACCGGCGGGGTTGCGCAGCCCGCCGATGATCAACCCGAGCACCTCGCTCAGCGATTCGGAAGCCAGCGAGATGAAGTTGCGGATATGGCGCGCCACCCGTCGCAGGAAGCGTGGATGCAGCGAGCGATCCAGGTCTTTGCGGCGGCGCGCACGCGTCTTGGCATCCAGTTCATCGATGTAACGGTAAATGGCATGGATTTTGCCAAACTCCTGCGTGTAGAGTACGTAGCTAGATTCTACGTGATTGTCGTCGGCAACGGAGTCGGTGTAACGCAGTTCCAGCCCCGTAGAAGCCAGTTCCAGCCTGCCCCAAATGATTTTGTCATCGGTGCACTCCACCGTTACGACATAATCGACGAACGATTTGAGACAGGGGTCGCGACGCCGCGCCCGAATATAGGCGCCTAGCAGGGTGGCAAAAAAGACCAACCCAATCGTTGCCAGCAGGGTGACATCGAATACTTCGGAGAACCAGGAAAACATACGCGGCTGCCTCGACGGTTGTGCGATTGACGGTGCGGTGGTTACGGGCGGATCTGATACGCCAGGATTTCGGTGCGGGCGGCGACGTAGAGGACGTCTTCGTCACTGATGACAAGCCCAAACGGATACGATGGCGCGTCGATGGTGTGCAGATATTGACCATCGCCATCGTAGACCTTGATGCCAAAGATGTCGGCCACATAGACGCGCCCCTGGCTGTCGACGGCGATCGCGCCAGCCGCGCGCAATTTGGCGGGCGCTTCGTCATCGCCTCGGCTAGGGCCGGCGATGCGGTCAATGAAGCGCCCGTCGGCGGCAAACTTCACCAGCACGTCTTGGGATTCGCCGAGTGCGTAGATGTTGCCCAGCCCATCCACGGCGATGGCGGTTGTGGTTTCCAATCCACCGATATTGGCTTCGATGGCGTCTTCAATGCGCAACGTCATGGCGCCGTCGACGTCGAAGCGCACGATGTCGCCGCCCCAGACCGCGTAGACCACACCGTCGGCGCCCACGGCGACGCTGTCCTGGTAGCTGCCAAAGGCGTCTGTTGGCGGCGGCAATGCTGCCAGGCGTTCGCCGGTCAGCCCGTCAAACTGCAGGAGTTCGCCGCGATACGGTAGATATAGCTTGCCAGTGCGATCGGCGGCGAACTGGTCGGTGTAGAAGTCTCCCTCGCCCACCTGCCACACTTTCAGAAAAGCGCCCGGCTCGCCTTCTGACACCCCCGTGATGTCGAAGACCTGAATGCGCCCGGAGGTGTATTCACCGACGAAGAGATGGCCGGCATTGTCGAGCGCAATGGCGCGGGCATCTTCGAATTTGCCAGGCCCGATACCTTCGGCGCCGAAACGCGTCAGGAGCGTCACCGGCGCGTTGGTCAGACTAGAGACCGCATTTTGCGCCTGTTTCGACCATGCGGAGAAGGGCAGCTGCGGCGTCGCTCCCGCATCCCCAGCCTCTGACGCGGCCTGTGGCATGCCAAACACAGCAAACAGGACGCCGCCGATGATCGCCGCCACTCCTAGCAGCAGCACCAGGAACAGGCAGCCGGTGCGCTGGCGGGTCGGCTGGTGCAGATCGTAGACGGTGCCGCGATAGGCGTGTGGCGTTGGGGATGCAGCGGTCGCCCCTTGCAGTTGTCCAATCCGCAGCGGTTGACCGCGTTCCAGCGTCTCGACTGCCGCCTTCGCTGCCTGCAAGCTGCCGCCAAAGTGCTCGCGATAGAGTTTGATTGCGGCGATCTTGTTATTGCGCCGGATCAGATCGAGCACCTGCTGCGTGATCAGCGCAGCGTCCAGCGCCCCTGCCATCTCTGCGGCAGGTTGCCCGGCGGCATCGGCGGGGGGCGTCGTGCGCCAGGCCTGGGGTGTAGCGATCTGTGTGTCGCAGTATGGGCAATGAATCACCGCCGCCTTGCCATCGTATTCGAGCGGAGCATTGCAGGCGGGGCAATGTAGTTGTTGTAACATGTCAGATGTAGACCGGATGTTTGACGTGATTTGTCCAGATGGTTGGTTGACGTGCATTGTATGCATCTGGCGCTTTCAGTGCAACCGACAAGTGACTTGCGCCGCCATCAACCCTCTTCTATCCCTGTAAAGTAAATGTTGCCATGCCGGGCAGTGCGGCTGGTAGCACTGTCGCCAGCAGCACATCCGTAGCTGTCGCCTGCGCCGCCCATCCTTCGACCATCGCCCCCTCCGCTGTCGTCAGACGTACAGGCCACCAGACCAACCCATCGCGGAGCGCGTGCACACCGATGATCGTAGCCGCCTGGCCTGGCGTCAACGCGGTGAGGGTGTCGCTCTCATCTTTGCCTACAAAGCCCGGCGAGCGGCGCACGCGCACCGCCGTCTGCGCAAAGACAATATCGCCGGGGCGAAAGGCGGTGGGGTTGTCGGGTGACGTAGGATCGCTCGGCTTCACCGGCGTCATGGCGTCGGCCTGCGCCTGGAGCACAGCGGCGCGCTCACGAAACAGGCTGAAGAGGCGATCATAGTCGCCGCCGTGAAAGACGCGATCCATGCCGGCATCTTGATCGCCGTCGCCGATGTCGAAGGGCGTCGGCATGAAGCCCCAGGGCATGTAACCGCTGGCGCCAAAGCCAAACCAGCGCGCCATGTCGCGGCGTGTGAGTTCGACGCGGTCACCCGGTTTGGCGCGCCCAAAGCCTGCCTCTTCGATGATGAACGGCTTTGCGAGCACGCGCGCATACTCATGATCCTGCTTGCCGGCGTACTCCTCGTTGTAGCAGTGGATGGTGAGGAAATCGAACTCAGGGACACCGTAGAGCCGGCGCCACAGCTCACCCTCATCCAGCGAGGCGTGGCTGGCGCTGATCATGCCGGTGGTGACCAGATGGTTGGGATCGATGGTCTTGATTTCACGCGCCACGCGGTGCATGAAACTCAGGAACGCAGCGCGACCGGGGTCTTGGAAAGCCGGCTCATACTTGAGTTCGTTGCCGATCTCCCAGGCAAAGAGGCGTGGATCATGCTTGAAGGCAGCGACGACGGCGCGCACAAAGGGCAAATAGCGCTCCTGGTAGCCGCCGCGATAGAAGGCGCCGCTGAGCAGGCTGATCGGGAAGTTTGGGTCGAGCTTTGCGTAGAAATGATCGTCGCCGGGAATGCGGAAGTCCGTTGTGCTGTAGAAATCGACCAGCGCAGGCAGGAGATAGAGATTGCGTTCGCCCGCCATCTGCAACGCTGCCCCCAGACGGTCGATGGTCTCCTGCGTCGAAGCGTTGACGCAGGGTAGGAAGACGCGTATGACGCGCGCGCCCATTTCTCGCGCCCGGTCGAGCACCTCCTGGCGATGACCCGACTGTGTGAAGTGCAGCGTGCGTCCGCTGCCGTACCAGATCAACCCGCGCACATTGACGCCGATAAAGCGCAGCACGCGCCCGTCGACGACGAATTCCCGCCCCGCCACACCAACGAAGCCGCCCGGTTGCGGCGCAGCAGCTATCTCCGGCGTCAACTCGGTGAGGGGAGCAGGCGCGGGCGGAGCGATCTCCCATGCAACGCGCGTCTCGCCTTCGACGGAGAGATCGAGCGTGAAGCGCGGAACGCCCGGCGCTGTGACTTCAACCGAATATTGCCCCGCCGGAATCTCTCCAAAGCGGAAGCGCCCGCGCGCCGCGGTGGTCGTTGTCAACGCGTAGCGATCCACGCCCACCGTGCGCGGCAACAGGTATTGCGCGTCCGCCAGCAACCGCCCTTTGCTCAACGTGATGATGGGGTTGTAGGCGACAAATTGGCGACGGAAGGCGGCGTAGTCCATGCCCGGCGTTTTGCCCTGGACAAGATCGCGCCATGCCTGGAAGATCGCACCACGATAGCCGCTCACCGTGCGATCCCACACGAAGGCCGGTGTGACCGGAACATTTTCCGGCAGGTAGTAGACTTCGTGGGCGGCGAAGCGCCCGTTGCTGGCCGCCAGCGTCGGGTTGGCGATGGGCGCCTGGCGCTTGAACTCCGACCAACTGAGCCCGGCCACTGCGTCCACTACGAAGCGATCCCAGGCGGTGCGCAGCGCGCCGGTGAAGCCCGTCACCGGGCGCGACCAGGTCACTACGCCGGGCAGGTCGATCACTGCGCCGCGTACGTCGCCAAGCAAATGCAGATCGCCCACCAGCCGCACCGTGGCGCCGGCGACGGGCCGCCCCTGGAAGGTGATCTGACCGGTAAGCGTTGCCGCGCCGCTGCGCATTGGCGCCGGGGCAGAGGCTGCGGTCGGTGCTGCGGCCTGCACTGCCACGCTATCGCGCAGCGCCACGATGCGGTCGATCAGATGCAGGGTGCGTCCTGCGTTGTCGGCGCCCAGGTGGCGGAAGGTCGCCCAGTCCCCGCGATGGCCGACCTGATAGAGACAGGCGCCGAGCACGTCATCCTGGTCGAGCAGCGTGTTATACCACGCCAATGATTCCCAGTAGCGATGCTCATCCAGCGGTTCATCACGGTTGAGCCAGCCCTCGTCGGGGTTGTGCGGGTGGCCGTAGGCGCGCGTCAACCCGGCTTCGGTGATGACGATGCGGTGATGCGTTCCGTCGCTACGCTGCGCCGCTGCGAGCACGCTGCGGTAGAGACCGGCGCCGCTGTGCACGCCAGCGCCCGGAATCAGCGAGGGCCAGCCATATTCGTGGAAGCCCAGATAGGTGTAAGCGGCCAACGTGCGCGGAAAGAAATCGAGATAATGTGCGGCCTCGCTGAAGTTGCCGGCGGCAAAATTGAAAGCGACCGCCTCGATGCCTTCCTGCACCAAGCGTTCGCGGAAGGCGACCTGGAAGCGGTCGTAGGCGTCGTAGAGCCGGTGATAGCGCGCCGGCTCCTCGCGGTAGCTGTTGGAGGCCGGGCCGGGCAGAGCCTCGTTGAGGCTCATCCACGCGTCGATGAAAAGGCGCCCACTGCTGCCGCGCCGCGTGAATTTGCCGAAATCGTAGGTGAGGATGCGCTCGGCGAAGCGCCGCCCTTCGCCTTCTGGGTCGTCGCTTGCGAGCATGGCGCGCTGGGCGTCGTTGGTGACGTAGAAGCGGCCGATGATGAAGGCGTCTGGTGCGCGAAAGTCGCGTATCTCGCGCAGCAGCATATCGTTGGCGGCGTCCTCGTGGATGAGCATCACCGGGGGCTGGACGCGGCTAATGGCTTCCCACAGACCGGCGTCGTTATTGGCGGAGTGAAGGTAAAAGCCGAGGCGGTTACGGCGCGCAACATGGTGTGTGAGCGGAGTGACCGGACGAACGGGGGCGACCGGCGGCAGAGATTCCTCGCTGTTTGCTGTGAGCAGCATCTCGTCGTCCACGCGTTCGGCAGCCCAGCCCTCCAGGGTGCGACCGTCAGCCAGCATCACGCGCAGCGGCCACCATGTCAGCCCGTCCGCCGTCGTCGCCGCACCGGTGACAATGCACGCTGTGCGTTCCGTCAGCAACGCCAGCACCGCCGGCGGCGTCTCGCCCAAAAAGCCGGGGGAGACGCGCAGATTGACCGACGTGCAGGTAACGATCCTCTGGTTGGGTTGAAAGGGCATGCGTATTTGGTCTCCTTTGTTTGTGCCGCCGCCGGCCTCGTTACAAGGCGCACAGCAAGCGTATGCAACCGGCGTTGATCTGGCGTCGATCTGGCGACAGTGTAGCAGGTGGCGGGATTGTCATCAACCAGGCCGCCATCAGTGGAGCGTGGGAAGGGTTTGAGCGGAGGGGGCGTCGCTTCCGGCGTGACATGGCGCCACATTACGCCGGAAGCGTACAGATTCTTTGCTTTATTTGGGGCCGATGTAGACGATTTCAATCAGAATACGATCCGGCGTCTCAAACATCACCTGGTAATAGGTGCTCTGTTCGTCAGCGGAAAACTCTGGGCGGTGGCGTGGGGTCTCGAAGAGAGCCGGCACGCCGCGCACCTGTAGCCAGGCCACAGCTTCGTCCACGTCGGCAATCGAGGCGGCGGCGAAGGCCAGGTGATTCAACCCCGGCCCGTCGTAGTCGTTGCTGACTTCCTTGACCTGGCCGCTAAACCAGAGGCTTTGGCCGTCCAGACTGCCGAGGCCGATCATCCCCGGCCATTCGCCGATCAGCCCCCAGCCGAGAAAGGTCAGCAGGTCGCGGTAAAAAGGAAGATTTTCGCCATGAACGTTGAATTGGATGTGGCCGATTGGGGCGGTTTGCATGAGTTGCTCCTGTGGTGTTGATTAGATGCGCCAAACCCTGATAGATCCTGCTCAGAATTATAGAACATATGTGCCAGCGCCACCAAATACGCGCAAGGAGTTGTGCAGATAGAGAGGGCTCGTCCCATTCTACATATCCAGGTAGTGAACTGGTCTACATCAGACGCCGTAGGTGAAGACTCCAGTATCGTAAGTTTGCACTCCACATTGTGTCAGATGCAATATGCGAATAATGTTTGCTATAATGTTGTGGAAACTACTGGAAAAAAGAGCTAACCTAATCGTATAGCCGACTCACCCTTTCACGAATTCTGCGCAACTTTCTATTGAGCCATGTCAGCCAGGGAATTGCGTCACTCCATCTCGTCTGCCAGGTCGAGCGACAGGATATGATGCTCTTTGGCTGCCGATTGCGTTGAATGCGACCATAACTCCGAGCTGGTAAGATGAAAAAATCAGAGACGAGGATAAAACGCACTCCGCCCCAGAGTGAAGATCACGGTCAGATCGTCGTTGCCATTGGCGCTTCGGCCGGTGGGCTGGAGGCCATCCAGGAGTTCTTCCGCGCCATGCCGACCGATAGCGGCCTGGCCTTTGTGGTGATCCAACATCTTTCCCCGGATTACCGCAGCCTGATGGATGAGTTGCTGGCGCGCTACACACGCATGCGCATCCTCAAGGCGGAAGAGAACATGCCGGTAGAAGCAAACACGGTCTATCTGATCCCGCCGCGCAAGAATCTACGCATCTTTCATGATCGTCTGCTGTTGGAAGACCAGAATCTGCGAAAAGGGCTTAATCTGCCCATCGACATCTTTTTCCGCTCGTTGGCCGCCGAAAAGGGCAAGCTCGCCATTGGCATTATTTTATCGGGGACGGGCAGCGATGGGGCGCTAGGCACGCGCGCCATCAAAGAAGCGGGCGGCATGATCATGGTGCAGGATGACGCCACCGCCAAGTTTGACGGCATGCCGCATAGCTCGATCTCCACCGGCCTGGTTGATTATGTGTTGCCGCCATCGCAGATGCCCGATGAGTTGCTGAATTACCTCAAGCACCCCTTCGTCGGTAAGGAGCAGGCGTTGGAGGTGGCGCTGACGGAAAACCTGGATGCGCTGACCAAAATCATGCTGATCGTGCGCGAACACAGCGGCATCGACTTCTCCTATTACAAAGAGAACACGATCCTGCGTCGGCTCGAACGCCGGGTCAGCATCAACCGCTTCACGACGCTCGAACAATATGTGCAGTTCCTGTCCGAATCGGAGAAAGAGCAGTCGATTCTCTACCGTGAGCTGTTGATCGGCGTGACGCGCTTCTTCCGTGACAATGAAGCCTTCGAACTGCTTGTTGAAAAAGTCTTTCCCAATATCTTTCGCCCCGACAAGCGGGTCGTGCGCATCTGGTCGGCGGGCTGCTCCACCGGCGAAGAGGCGTATTCACTGGCGATGCTTTGCCGGGAGTACATCGACGCACATCATTTTGAGGGTGAAGTAAAGATCTTCGCCACCGACATTGACCGCCATTCGCTCGAGGTGGCGGGGCAGGGTTTCTATCTGGACAGCATGGTGGCGGACATCGGGCCGACGCGCCTGAGCCGTTTCTTCACCCGTCGCGAGAGCGGCTATCAGATCAACGAGAGCATCCGCAAGATGGTGATCTTCGCCACCCACAACCTCCTGCGCGATCCGCCCTTCTCCAAGCAAGACCTGATTGTCTGCCGCAACCTGTTCATTTACCTCAAGCCGGAGATGCAGAACCGTATCTTGTCGGTTTTCTACCACGCGCTCAACCCGGAAGCCTACTTCCTGATGGGCAGCAGCGAGAACATCGGCGAGTTGCAGGATGGCTTCCAGGTCATCGATAGCAAATGGAAGCTCTACCGTCAACGTCCGGGCTACAGTCCACCGCTCTCGAAGAGCCTACCCCTTTTTCGCACTACGCGCACCTCTGTCGATGCGCCGTTGCCGATGACCGGGTCGCTCAATGACGCGTCGCGCCTGCTTGAGCAGATGCTTGGCGTCTTTGCCCCGCCCTCAGTGCTGATCGATGAGAACAACAACATTGTGCACGTCATCAACGACGTCAATCGCTTTATTCAACTGCGACCGGGGCGTTTCTCGCAGCAACTGTTCAATCTGCTGCCGTCAGAACTGGGACTGATCGTCAACAGCCTGCTGCGACGGCTACGCGAGACGCGCACCGAAGTTATCTACGAAGATGTTGCCGGTCTTTCTGACCAGCCGAACCTGCGCGTTGACCTGGAAGGTCGCACGATTGAGGATGGGCGCCGCCGTTACGTGCTGCTGACTTTCCGCACCATAGCGCGTGACGGAGATCCTCCTGCAACGCCTCGCCTGTCGATTGCCGCCGACGGTCAAATTCAGGAGCGGCTGACCGAAGTTGAGCGCGAATTGCAGTTCACCAAAGAGAATCTCCAGGCTGCCATCGAAGAGTTGGAGACATCGAACGAAGAATTGCAGTCATCCAACGAAGAGTTGATCGCCTCGAACGAGGAGTTGCAAAGCACCAACGAGGAGTTGCAGTCGGTCAACGAAGAACTCTACACGGTCAACGCCGAGTACCAGGCTAAGATCGAGGAGATGATCCGGCTCAACAACGACATCAACAACCTGCTCAACAACACCGAAGTGGCGGCTCTCTATCTCGATCGCCATCTATGCATTCGCAAGTTCACTCCTTCCCTGATGCGCATCACCAACCTGCGCGACGCTGACATTGGGCGTCCGCTGTATCACCTGTCGGTCTCCAATGCCTACGCTGGCTTGCTGGATGACATCAATCAGGTTATTCGGAATTTACAGCCGGTGGAAAAGGAAATTACTACCGCCAGCGGTGCTCCGTACTTGATGCGCATCGTGCCCTATCGAACTGAAGATAACGCCGTGGACGGCGTACTGGCGACGTTTGTTGACATCAGCCGCCTCAAACATGAATCCACGCGCGCCAACCAGGCGATCCAACGGCTGCAATTGGCGATGGAAATGGGGCAGATGGCCTGGTGGGATTGGGATGTCACCACCGGCGAAGTGGTCGCCGACAGCAAGAAGGCAACCATGCTGGGCTATCAAGTGCACGAATTCCCGACCAATGTTTATCAAATCTGCGCCCTGATTCACCCCGATGATTACGACAAAGCGATGCAGGCCATGCGCGATCACCTGAACGGCGCGACGCCTACCTACGAGATCACCTATCGCATCCGCACCAAAACCGGCGGCTATCGCTGGTATGCCGATCGTGGCGGCGTTGTGGCGCGTGACGCGCAGGGCAAGCCGCTGCGCGTGACCGGCATCGTCATCGACGTTACGCCGCAAAAGTTGCTGGAGGTAGGGCTGCATCACGAACACGAGGTCATGCTTAAACTATTGGAAAACAGCGCCCTGGCCGCTTTGCTGGTCGATGCCGATGGGCGCATCGTTTTCACCAACCGGCGCGCCCAGGCGATGTTGGGTGCATCCGGGCGCCAGTTGAGCGACCTGACTTTCAGCGCTACTGACTGGGTCATCGAAGACACCGGCGGTCATTTACTGCCAGCTGAGCATTACCCTTTTGCAACGATCATGCGCACGATGCAACCATTCACAGATCGTCGTTTTCTGTTCCACCTGCCAGGTGGTGACGTGGTGCCCATTGCCATGCACGGCTCGCCCACGCTGGGTGTGGAAGGGAAGTTGGCTGGCGCCGTGTTTGTCATGGAGGAAGTCAAAGATGAGTGAGCAGGGAGCGCGCCGCGCACAACTCGAACGTCAGATTGCGGATGCACTGCAGAAGACGCCGCCCCGCATAGAGGACGACGTCGACGGAATGACGCTGGACGCCCTGGTGCATGAACTAAGCGCCTACCACGAGGAGCTTGAATTTCAGAATCAGGAATTGCGCTACGCACAGGGTGAGCTGCAGGCTGTCAAAGAGCGCTACGCCGATCTCTTCCATTGCGCCCCTTATGGCTACGTCGTGCTCGATGACGACCACCGCATTCAACTGGTCAACGCCACCCTGGCCGAGATGCTGGGCGTCGCGCCTGAGAGTATGGTCGCTCAGCCGATCACACGCTTTGTCGCTCCCGAAAGCCAGGACGCACTCTACCTGCATCTCCGGGACGTCGCCGAGGCGAGTGCGGCCCACGCCGCCGAACTGACCTGGCTACGCAGTGACCGACGCTTTCCTGCACGCGTCCAAAGCCAGCCTGACCACCATAGCGGCGCACTCTTTATTCGGATGGCTGTCATCGATATTTCGGAAATGCGTATGGCTCAGGCTGCGCTGCAGGCCAGCGAGAGCCGCTACCGCCTGCTTTTCGAGATGGCCGACGACATCGTGCTGGTCTTTTCCTTAACGCCTGCCGATGCGCTTGATCGGCTGGTCGAGGTCAACAACGCCGCCTGCCGACAGCTCGGCTACACGCGGGATCACCTGTTGCAAGCACTCCCAGAGAGACTTGGCAATAACGCTGACCTGCTGCCAGCCATGGCGCAGCAGCAATTGACCACGGCGCATCATGCTTTGTTCGAGACGACGCTGACCACAGCCGGCGGTGCACACCTGCCGGTCGAAATTCACGCCAGCCGCTTCCACTGGAATGAACAGCCAATGGCGCTGTACATTGCGCGTGATCTGAGCGAACGCAAGCGTCTGGAAGCGCAGCAACGTGAGATGGAGCAGCGACTCCAGGAAATTCAGAAGTGGGAAAGTCTGGGCGCACTGGCCGGCGGCGTGGCGCACGATTTCAACAACTTGCTGGCGGTGATCTCGAACAATCTGGAGCTTCTACGCGTGCAGTTGGGGGCAGCCGCAACCGCTCAGCGCTATGTCGACCAGGCGCTGGCGGCCGTGCGGCGCGGCGCTGAAGTGACGCAGCAGATGTTGATGTACACGGGGCAGGCCTCCTGGGGACGCAAAGCAGCTGACGTGAACGCCATTGTGAGCGAGGTCACGGCGCTGATTCGCCCAACGCTACCCGCCACGGTGCAGTTGCGACTTGATCTACAGCCAGACCTGCCGCCAGCGTTGGCGGATGCGCTGCAAATCCAGCAGATGCTGATTTCGTTGCTGACCAATGCCATTGAGGCCATCGGAGAGCGAGCGGGAGAAATCAAGGTTGCCACCTTCTACCGCCTCTTCGACCTGCCGATGCTGCGACGAACCCGCCTGGATGAAATTCCGGCGCCTGGGCGTTACCTGTGCATCCAGGTGCACGACAACGGCGTCGGGATGGATGCTCCCACCCTTCAGCGACTATTCGACCCGTTTTTCACGACGCACTTCATGGGGCGCGGGTTGGGCATGTCGGCTGTGCTCGGCATTGTGCGCGGCCATCGCGGCGCCATTTTTGTTGATAGCACCCCTGGAATCGGAACTGATATTTGCGTTGTGTTGCCGCCTGCAGCAACTGACAACCACGGCGACGAGACACACAATGTAACTACAGCTGCGGATGGTCGCTTGCCTGCACATCCGAACACGGCAGCGCCGCACGCCAGCACAGTCCTGGTCGTTGACGATGAAGCGATCCTGCGCGAAACCAGTCGCGACGTGTTGACGGAATTCGGTTACCGCGTGCTCGACGCTGCGCGCGGCGAGGAAGCGATTCGTCTGGTGGAAGCGCATGGCGACATCATTGACTGCGTCCTGCTCGATCTGTCGATGCCGGGGTTGAGCGGGCGGGAAACCTGCCAGCGGCTGTTGCAGATCAAGCCGGATATCAAAATCATCGTTGTCAGTGGCTATGATGTCGAAGATGGCGTAAACGGCTTCCCACCCGGCGCCATCGCCGGGTACTGCCAGAAGCCTTACAACCTCAAAGCATTACACGCTGAATTACAGCGCGTCATCCACTCTGCCAAGATATAACCAGGGGTGCACTCCGAGCGGGACGCCTGCCGTAGCCCCGCGCCTTCGGGGTGACAGATTGATGCAGCAGACATGAAGTTGACGTTCGCCACCAGGGGGCAAACCCCCTATTGACATTCTTTCCGTTTTGCCGCATACTACCGATAACATTACCGGTAATGTTACCGGCAATGTTATCGCTCCCTAAGTCAGCGAACAAGCGACCTCCGTTTGTGGCCTGCACACGACCAGGTCGCGCGCGCGGCGCAGTCTGGGGTCGCTATCGCCGGCGTGAATAGTGCGTCTGGGATGTCAGTCTGTTTTTCCATAATTTCCAGGAGGAAGGAACACATGAAACAGGTTGCGATTCTTGTCAGTTTGTTTGTGTTGAGTGTGCTATTGGTGGCTGGCTGTACAGCAGCTCAGCCTGGCGCCCCGGCGGCGGAGGGTGGCGCCCCTGCAGAGGAAGGCCAGATCACGCTCACCTACATGGCGAGCCAGGGTTGGATCAAAGACGCCGAGCTTGAGCTTGCCAAGAAGTTCGAGGAAGAGACGGGGATTCATATCGATTACCAGATTATCCCGGCTGACCAGTATTTCAGCGTGCTCAAAACCAAGCTGAACTCCGGTGAGGCGACCGACATCTTTGGCGGGCAGAGCGGCAAAACTGACCTGCAGGTGCAGTACGATGTCGAGAAAAACGCCGTTGATTTGTCGGATCAGGAGTGGGTTTCCCGTCACGACCCGCTTTCCCTGGACATGGTGAGTCTGAATGGGAAGGTCTACGGCATCGAAATCTGGGACACAATTGCTTCCAACTACTTCATTGTCGTCTACAACAAGAACATCTTTGCGCAACAAGGCTTGACCGCACCCTCTACTTACGCCGAGTTTAAGGATATCTGTCTGGCGCTCAAGGACGCCGGCATCAACCCGATCTACGAGCCGATTTCCGATGGCTGGCATCACGTGCTCTGGTTCCCGATGGTTGGTCCACGTTTCGAGGAGCTAAACCCCGGCCTGGCTGAACGACTCAACAAGAACGAAGTAAAGTTCGCTGAAACGCCGGTGATGGTTGAGGCAATGACGCAGCTCAAGGAACTCTACGATCTGGGCTGCTTTGGCGACAACGCGCTTTCCGACGCCTTTGCGGATGCCAACGCCAAGTTAGCCAGCGGCGAGTATGCCATGGCTGTGACAACGCTGACCGCGCCGGTAAGCATTGAGGCCGA
This sequence comes from Anaerolineales bacterium UBA3905, assembly GCA_002391565.1. Taxonomy (GTDB): domain Bacteria; phylum Chloroflexota; class Anaerolineae; order Caldilineales; family Caldilineaceae; genus Caldilinea. The sequence goes on along the minus strand of DGFH01000296.1, from coordinate 13,153 downwards.
CTATCCCGACACACCTGCGCAGACCTTTGGCTTCTTCCCCATGCCGTTGGTGGACAATCGTCTGGCTCCGGCTCACCCGGCTGGCCCTAGCAAGTTCATCTATTCCGGCTCAAAGCACATCGAGGAAGCCAAGCAGTATCTGGCGTTCCTGGCGGCGCCGGAAAATCTGCAGTATCTGCTGGACAATACTTCGGAGTTTGCCGATCTCAACTTTTCTGGGTTGACCGCCAAGTGGACGCCGGAACAACAGGAGTTTCTGGACACCTACCCGGCCAAGTCGATTGTCTATCAGGATGCGGTCAACTATCTCAACCCGCAGTGGATGGACATCGGCAAGGACATGGTTGCCATGTTCACCGGTGCGATGACGCCGGAAGAGGTGCTGGTGAGCATCGATCAACGCCGCGCCGATATGGCCAAGACAGCCAATGACCCGGCGTGGGCGCAATAACGAAGTCTAACCGGTAGGTGCGATCTGCGACCACATGTGCTCGGCACGACAGCGATGGCATGAGAGAAGAGCCGTGCGGTCGCAGATCGCATCTGCATATCGATTCAGAGGGCAAGCCATGAGAAGCAGAGCCTATCCTTTCTACTTTGCCAGCGGTGCGCTGGCGCTCTATCTGCTTTTCTACGTCATCCCCAGCATCATGGGCTTCTATTACGCCTTCACCGACTGGAACAGCTACACAACCGAGGTCAACTTCATTGGGTTAGAGAACTTTCGCGTGATCTTCACGTCGGGCGCCAGTCAGAATTACATGCACTTTGTCCGCAACACGATCGTCTTCACGATCGCAACAATCCTGTTGAAGACGATCATTGCCTTGGGGCTGGCGGTGCTGTTGACGCATGGCATCCACCGGCTGGCCTACTTTCACCGCGTGGTGATGTATCTGCCGGCAGTGCTGCCGATGCTGGTGGTAAGCCTGGTCTTCAAGTCCATCTTGAATCCGGCGACAGGGTTGCTCAACACCACGCTGCGCAGCGTCGGGTTGGACTTCATGGCGCAACGCTGGCTGGTCGATGTCGCCTGGGCGATGCCCTCGGTGATCGGGGTGGACACCTGGCGCGGCGTTGGCTACATCATGGTGATCCTGATTGCGGGTTTGCAGGCGATCCCCAGAGAGTATTACGAGGCGGCGGCGATCGACGGCGCCAGCGGCTGGGCGTCGTTCCGGCGCATCACGCTGCCACTCCTGTTGCCAGTGCTTACGGTAACGACCGTGCTGAACCTGCTCTATGGCCTCAAAGTTTTTGACATTGTCTTCGTGCTCACCAACGGCGGCCCCGGGCGCGCCACTGATACGGTCTATACGGCTATTTTCGACGAATTCTCCAAAGGACGCTATGGTGTGGCGACAACTCTCTCCACGCTGCTCTTTCTGATCATGATCGTCCTCGGCTACTTTGTGATCCGGCTCATGCACCGGGACGTAGAGGAGTGACACCCATGCCGATGCGCAATGTACAACGCGTCATCAACCATCTGTTGGCGCTTGCTGTCAGCCTGATCATGTTTATTCCGGTCTATCTGGTGCTCGTCAATTCGCTCAAGAGCAAGGCTGAAGCTGCCGCCATGGGCGCCGGCCTGCCGACGGTGTTGCATTGGGAGAATTTTGCGACCGTGATTGAGAAGGGCAAACTGGTGACGGCCTTTGGCAACAGCGTGCTTTACGCCGTCGGCGCCACATTGATCGGGACGACAGTCGCGGCGTTGGCCGCATACGTGCTCTCGCGCAATCGTACACGCTTCAACCGCGCAATCTACTTTTTCCTGATCATGGGTATTGCCATGCCGACCAATTTCGTGACGTTGATGAAGGTGATGCAGATGACGCAGTTGATCAACACCCAGATCGGCATCATCTTGCTCTACTCAGCGATGTCGATCCCCTTCAGCGTCTTCTTGATCTACGCCTTCATCGGCACGCTGCCGCGCGAACTGGACGAGGCGGCGATCATCGATGGTTGCAGCCCAATCCGCCTTTTCTTTTCCGTGATCTATCCGTTGTTGACGCCGGTGCTGGTGACGGCGGGCGTGCTCAATCTGCTGGGCATCTGGAATGAATTCCTGTTGCCACTGTACTATCTCAATAGCAGCGCCTACTGGCCAATGACGCTGGCCGTTTATAACTTCTTCGGCCAGTTCCAGGCGGATTGGAGCCTGGTTTCGGCGGACATCGTGCTCACGATCTTGCCGGTGATCATCATTTATCTGTTTGCCCAGCGCTTTATTTTATCGGGCATGACGGCGGGGTCAGTGAAGGGATAAAGCGCCATATCATGAATCCAAATTTCTGGAAAAGCAATTGGCCGGAGTCCCGACAACATTATCTGGATTGGTGGGATCGCAAAGGGCTGGTCATCACCATGTGGGAGCATCTGGAGAAAGATGGGCCACCGCACGAAGCAGTTCCCGCGCCGCCGCCCGCGCGCGATTGGACGCAATATTGGTTCGATCCAGAGTGGCGCGCCGATCATCTGCACTACAAACTATCGCGCAGCTCGTTCAAGGCCGACATCCTGCCGGTGGCAAGCACACATCTTGGCCCCGGTTCGCTGGCTGCCATTCTCGGCGCTGAGCTGGAGGGTCGTGAAGATACGATCTGGATTCACCCGCGCACGGACGGCAGCAACGAGATCGCACTCAATGAAGACAACCGTTGGTTTCGTCTACACCTCGAGCTGGTGAAGGCGTGCAAGGCGCGGTCGCAAGGGCGCTACTTTGTCGGTTGCCCCGACCTGATCGAGGGACTCGACACACTGGCGGGGCTACGAGGCACGCAGGCCGTGCTGCTCGACACAGTCGATCGCCCGGAAGAGCTTGAAGAGGAATTGCAGACAGTCAATGAGATCTGGTTCGACGTTTTCGACCGCATTTACGCTGAGATCAACCAAGATGG
>DGFH01000296.1:0-10057 GCA_002391565.1 Anaerolineales bacterium UBA3905 | reverse complement strand
TCAATCATGATGTCGCCCAAGAGCTTTCGCCAGTTCGTACAACCTTATATCCGCCAGCAGTGTCAGTGGCTCGATCACTCGCTCTACCACCTGGACGGCGTTGGCGCCATCCGCCACCTTGACGCATTGCTGGAGATCGAGGAACTCGACGCCATCCAGTGGACACCGGGCGTGGGCCAGCCACAAGGCGGCGATCCGTGCTGGTTTGATCTCTACAAACGCATTCTGGCCGGCGGCAAGTCAATCATGCCGGCATGGGTGGAGGTCGATGAACTTCAGCCGTTGCTCGATGCGGTCGGAGCGGCGGGCGTCAACATCCTGATGCACTTCGAGAGCGAGCATGACATCGACCGTGCGCTGACGATCGCCGACCGCTACCGCTAAAGGACAGCTTGAAGAGTGCCAATCACGAGAAAAACTTATGTCCATACTAGATTACATGCTCCGATCAGATGGGCTGTATCTCCACTGTACACAGGGGATGATGGCGTTGACGCCCTACACGCCGCGCGCGATCCGGGTGCGTTACACACTCGGGTCCGAGTTCAGCGCGCAGCCCAGCCTGATGGTCGTGGCGACGCCAGCGTTGGGCATGCACTTTACCGTAGAGGAGAGGCCGTCTCACCTGGTCTTCGCCACAGCCGAGGTGACCATCGTCATTGATCGTCAAACGGCCGCCTTCACCTACTACGACCGCCAGGGTGTGCTGCTCACCCGCGAGCCAGCGCGCGGCGGCAAGACGCTCGCGCCAGTCGACGTGGTCGTCTCCGACTTCAGCGCCTCGACGGTGGCTGAGGCCGGGCTGAGCGCCGACGGCGTGCGCATCGAGGCGCGCAACATTTGCACCCGCATCGATCGCCAGGCCTATCATACAAAACTGGAATTTGAGTGGGCGGAAGGCGAGGCGCTTTATGGGCTTGGCTCACACGAAGAAGGCATGTTCAATCTGCGCGGCCAGCATCAATACCTCTACCAGCAGAATATGAAGGCGGTCGCGCCCGTGCTCGTCTCCACACGCGGCTACGGCGTTCTCATGGACAGCTACTCGTTGATGACCTTTCACGACGACGCATTTGGCGCCTATCTCTGGAGCGACGTCGACGACGCGTTGGACTACTACTTCATTTACGGGCCAGAGTTCGACCAAATCGTGCGTGAACTGCGCACGCTCACCGGCAAGGCGCCGATGCTGCCGAAGTGGGCGTTTGGCTACATTCAGTCCAAGGAGCGATACAAAACACAAGCGGAATTGATCGAAGTGGTGCAGGAATATCGCCGGCGCGGTCTGCCGCTGGATTGCATCGTCTTGGACTGGATGTCATGGCCTGGCGAGCAGTGGGGGCAAAAGAGTTTCGACCCAGAGCGCTTTCCCAACCCTGACCAGATGATGGCGGAGCTACACGCGCTGCACGCCCACCTGATGATCTCGATCTGGCCGATCATGCGGCCGGGCGGCGCCAACTGGCAGGAAATGCACGACGGCGGCTTTTTACTCGGCAATCAGGCGACCTACAACGCGTTTGACAAAGATGCTCGCGCCTTGTATTGGCGGCATGCTCACGGCGGCCTGTTTGTGCACGGCATCGACGCCTGGTGGTGTGACTGCACCGAACCGTTCGAGGCGGATTGGAACGGCGCGGTCAAGCCAGAGCCGGAAGAACGGTTGCGCATCAACACCGAGGAGGCAAAACGCTATCTCGACCCGGAGTATATCAACGCCTACTCACTGCTGCATTCCCAGGGCATTTATGAAGGGCAGCGCGCAGTAACGGCCGCCCGGCGCGTGGTGAACCTGACGCGCTCCGCCTACATCGGGCAGCAACGCTACGGAACGATCACCTGGTCGGGCGACATCGCTGCCACTTGGGAGACGCTGCACAAGCAGATCGCCGAGGGACTCAACTTCTGCGCGACCGGCTTGCCCTACTGGACGGTGGATGTGGGCGCGTTCTTTGTCAGACATCGCCCCGATCTCTGGTTCTGGCGCGGCGACTACGACAACGGCGTTGAGGATATGGGCTACCGCGAATTGTTCGTGCGCTGGTTTCAGTATGCAACGTTCCTGCCAATGTTACGCACGCATGGCACTGACACGCCGCGCGAACTCTGGCGTTTCGGTGAACCCGGCGAACCGATGTACGAGACGCTGGCGAAATTCCTGCGCCTACGCTATCAACTGCTGCCCTATCTCTACTCGCTGGCCGGCTGGATCACCCACCATGACTACACGATGCTGCGACTGCTCGCATTCGATTTCCGAGACGATCCCAATACCTACGACATCCGTGATCAATTTATGTTTGGCCCGGCTTTCCTGGTCTGTCCTGTAACGCAGCCGATGTACTATCGGGCCGGCTCCACACCGATTGCCGACGTCGCAAGAGAGCGCACCGTTTACCTGCCCGCAGGTTGCGACTGGTGGGACTTTTGGACAGACGCACGGCTGGCGGGCGGTCAGAGCATTGTCGCCCAGGCTGACCTGGAGACGATGCCGCTCTTCGTGCGCGCCGGTTCGATTGTCCCCATGTCGGCGCCGATGCAATATGTCGATGAACAGCCAGACGCCGCCATTGAATTGCATGTCTATCCTGGACGCGACGGGCATTTTCAGTTGTATGAAGACGCCGGTGACGGCTATGATTACGAACACGGCGCCTTCGTCACCATCGACATCGAATGGCAAGATGCAGCGAATCGGCTGGTGCTGGGCGAACGCAACGGCGCATATCCTGAGATGCCTGTGCAACGCATCTTCCGCATCGTGCGGCATGACGCCACAGCAAAGACCAGCAGCCGTGAACTCTGCTATCAGGGCCGTCGGATGGAAGTCAACTTTTGAACTGGAAAGCAGCGTTGTGATCAAGAAAACTACAATTGTCGACATCGCCAGGGCGGCGGGCGTCTCCGTCTCCACTGTCTCACGCATCCTCAACAACAAGCCAGACGTTGCCGAGGAGACGCGGCAACGCGTGTTACAGGTGATCGAGGAGCAACGCTTTGCTCCTCACACCGCCTGGCAGCAGTTGCGCTCTGGCAAAAGCCGCTTCATTGCACTGCATTTCCCGCAAGATTTCAACCCGCTGTCGCAAGGCATCATCACCAACGCCGCCATGCGCTGCGAGCAATTTGGCTTCACGCTCAACCTGATCGTCGGCGCGCTGAGCGAGAACGATCTGCTCGGCATCTTCCGCAGCGGGCAGGCCGACGGCATGATCCTGGTGGAGATTCTGGTCAACGACTGGCGCGTTGAGCTATTGCGCCAGCACACAACCAACTTCGTGATGATCGGCCGCTGCGCTGACACCACCGGTTTAAGCTATGTTGACTCCGACATCGGCGCCGGTGTGACGGATGCCATCGAGCACCTGGTCGGGTTAGGACACCGGCATATCGGCTTTATCACGGTGGGGCGCATCACACCGGAAAAGGAATATGGCTTTACAGCCTGGGCGCGGCAGGGCTATCACGCGGCGTGTCGGCGCCATGATCTGCCCGCCTATGCGCGCACCACCGACCTGACCACCGACAGCGTAGTCGCCGTCGCGACCGAACTCCTGACGCAACACCCGGAGATCACGGCGCTTGTGACGCCACAGGACGCCGCAGTGCCAGGAATTCTGAAGGCGATCACTGCGTGCGGGCTGAGCATTCCCGAAGACATTTCGGTTGTTGGGTTGCTCGACGAGTCATTCGCCGAGGTGATGACGCCGCCGCTCACAGCCCTGAGCTTCTCTTCGCGCACGCTGGGTTTCACCGCCGCCGAAATGTTGGTGGCGCAACTCAATGGCGCTGCGCCCGACCCACAGCAGATTCTGGTGCGCCCGGAGTTGTGTGTGCGCGGCAGCACCGCGCCAGCGCGCGCGCCCCAGATGATTGGCAAAGGAACACCATGACAAAACCGCTTGGATTGGGCGTCCTGGGATTGGGTGAGGGACGCAGCATTATCTCGGCGGGCGTGCATAGCCCGCTGTGGCAGGTTGTTTGCCTGTGCGATACAAATGCAACGCTGGCCCAAGAACGTTGCGCCGAGTTTGGACTCAACCGCTACACCACCGATTACGCAGAACTCCTTGCCGACCCGGCGGTGGATGTCGTCGGCATCTACACCCCCGACCATCTGCACGCCGATCACATCATTCAGGCGCTGCATGCAGGCAAACATGTGATCTGCACCAAGCCCTTTATCGACGATCTTAGCCGGGCAAACGAAGTGTTGGCGGCGCAACAGCGCAGCGGCAAACACGTCATGATCGGCCAGAGCACGCGTTTCTTTGCTCCCTTCATCCGACAGCGTCAACACTACGAAAGCGGCGCGTTGGGCGAGCTGGTGACCATCGAAGCCAGCTACAGCGCCGATCATCGCTGGTTTCTGAGCAAGCCCTGGGCGAAGCAGCCAACCTTCAAATGGCTCTACGGCGGCATCAGCCACCCTGCTGATCTGATCCGCTGGTACCTGCCCGACGTGTGTGAAGTAATGGGGTATGCCTACCTCAGCGCCAATGGGCGCGCCGGCGGTCTGGTCAACCCCGACACCTACCACTTCGTTCTCAAGGCTGCCAGCGGCAAAATTGCGCGCGTGACCGGCGTCTACTCTTGCCCAACCGTGCCGGAGGAGCGCGACAGCCCGATGACCTGCATCTTGCGCTGCGAGCGCGGCGCCAGCCAGGCTGATTATCATGAATTGCGCTACGCCTGGAAGATCGGCGAGCAGGCCGCCATCGAGTCCTTCGAGGCGCAGCGCGCTTACTACTTCCGTTTTGGCGGCGTCAGCCATCACGCCGGCGAATATCAGAACTACATCGAGTACTTCGCCCGCTGCCTGGCGCGAGGCGAGACGCCCAAACCAGATGCAGCCGAAGGCATCGTCACAGTGGCGCTGCTCCAGGCAATGGATGAAGCAGCCACGACGGAGCAACCGGTCAAAATTGACGATGTACTGCAGCGCTATCACCTGCACAACCTGCTCAAGGATGAAAAAGACTAATCAAAGCGCGGCCTCTCATAGATTAACGTCGCATCCTGCCGAGGCTGACGACTGACAGAACAGCAGTCCTTACAGTCCCCCTGTCACATGCCTCCAATTCCCGGCGCGCGCAGTGCCCCGATCAGAAGGCGCTGCGCCTGAAAAATTCGTTAACTGGCGCGATTCACGCTTCCCCTCCAAAGTTCGGGACTTCAGAAAAAAGGCTCTTGACAAGCTTCTGAAGGCTGTGTATGCTATAGTCCGTATGGTACGGGTACCATATGCCGGTTTCGGTGTATGGCGCTTCGATAGTTGATGATCATTTCCACCTCCACAAGAAAATTTTTGAGTCGTTGCCTGATGTTGGGCAGTGTTGCTCAGACGCCAGCGCAGCGCAAGGCAACCCCTTGCTGAATTTGTGACGCCCTCGCGCGCAGTTCAGCACATGTCTTGTCATTGCGGTATTGTGAATCGAGGTTCGTCAGGTTGTGCAATGCAACACAAAGGAGAAGGTCATGCCGAGTAATCAACTTTCACGAAGAAAATTCCTGCAATTGGCGGGAGGCGGGGCCGCAAGCGTGGTCTTGTTAGCCGCCTGTCAGGCGCCAGCTGCGGCGCCAGCCGCGCCTGCGGCTGGAGGTGGAGAGGCGGCAGCTCCCAGCCAGACTGAGGTAACGCTGACATTTGGTCATCACTGGGAAGCCGCGTTCCGACCACGCCAGGAGGAGTTTGACAAGAAATATGCTGAAGCGCATCCAGGTGTGAAGTTCGAATACACCTATAACACCTGGGCGGAGCACAATCAGATTGTGCCGACCTGGGCTGCCGCCGGCACATTGCCCGATATCATTTACGTGCATGGGCGCTATGCATTCCCGTGGAACCACGAAGGCATCGTTGTTTCGACGCAGGATTTCATTGATAGCGATCCAGAGTTTGATGTAAAGGGAATCTGGGAAGAAGCACTGCGACTGTACCGATACAATGGCAAGCAGCACGGCATTCCATATGACCACGGGCCGATCATCCTCGGTTACAACAAAGACCTGTTCGATGCGGCAGGTCTGGAATATCCTAATGAAAATTGGACTTGGGATGACTTCCTGGAAGCCGCTAAAGCGTTGACGGTAGGTGAAAATCAATGGGGTTACGGCGGTTACTACAACACGATTCTGGACTTGGGCAACGAAACCGGTATTTCCTTCGTGGGACCGTGGGGCGGCGAAGTATACAATGAAGAGGAAACCAAGCTCCTCATTGATAGCGATGCTTCGCGCTCAGCCATGCAATGGTGGGCTGATCTGATCCATGTCCACAAGGTGGCGCCGCTGCCTGCGCAGGCGCAGGCGATCCCTGCCGGGCCGTGGGTGGCAGGCATGACGGGCATGTTTGCATTGGCATCTTGGGGCACCCCCACCCTGATTGAGCAGGCGAATTTTGCCTGGGATGTTGCGCCATGGCCCAAAGGTACTGCAGGGCGTAAAGCGGGTTCTTTTGGCAGCGGTTTCGGCATCACGCGCGATTCGAAGCACCCTGAAGCTGCATGGCAATACATGCGCGAATACCTGTCCAAAGAAGGCATGGAGTTCATGTGGGGAGCATCCGGTCGTGGCAGCCCTGCACGTCAGGCAGCGTATGAAAGCTGGCTAAATTCGCCGGGCGCACCTGCAAACGCCAGATACTACATGGATGCGCTGGAAAATTATGCGGTCACCGGCCATCCGTATCATACCCTGGCGAGCGGTGAGATTCTGGACATCTGCAATCGCAACACGCAGCTTGTGCAGTCGGGCGACATGACAGTTGACGAATGCATCGCCAACATCCTTGCGGAAGGCACACCTGTGTTGGAAGAGGCCGCCAAGCGATTGCAAGGCGGTTGACCGGCAGACAACTGATGGGCAGATAACATGAGCAAGCGACCGGCTGCAACGCAATGCAGCCGGTCGCTTGACGGGTAATTCATGGGAAAGGTGAGCTTCCGATGAGCGCAACGACTGCATCACCCCGCCGGAACAATGGCTTCTCTTTGCGTCAGCGCGAAGAGATCGACTTTTACCTTTTCATCGGGCTATGGCTAATTGGATTTATCCTTTTTACCGGCGGGCCGATTCTGGCATCCCTGTTATTCAGCTTCACCAACTGGACAGGGCTAACCACCCAGGAATGGATCGGGCTAGAAAACTATCGCCAATTGTTGTTTGATGACAAGCTCTTCTGGATTGCCACTCGGAATACGTTCTTCTATTCATTTGGCAGTGTAATTTTAGGCACTTTAGGCGCACTATTCGTCGCTATTCTGTTGAACCAGAAGTTGCCAGGCACAACCCTGATGCGTGTGCTGTATTACATCCCATCGATTGCCAGCGGCGTCGCCGTCTCGATCTTATGGATCTGGTTATTCAATCCCCAGGTTGGTCTGGTCAACTACCTGCTTTCGCTGGTGGGAATTCCCGGTCCGCCATGGCTTGCCAGTCAGCAATGGGCGTTGCCTGCCCTGATCATCAAGAGCACCTGGGCGATTGGCGCCAACATGATCATCCTGTTGGCCGGTCTACAGGCTGTGCCTGCGTCGCTGTATGAAGCAGCCAAGATCGATGGCGCCCATCCCTGGGACGAATTCTTCAATGTCACAATTCCGATGATCTCCCCCGTGCTCTTTTATGTGCTGGTCATTTCGACCATTGCGTCGTTCCAGATTCTGACGGATGTGCTGGTCATGACGCAAGGCGGGCCGGGGACAGCCACATTGGTCTATGTCTTTTACATCTATCAGAATGCATTTCAGTACTTGAAGATGGGTTATGCATCGGCGCTGGCGTGGATCCTGTTTGCGATCATCCTCGCCCTGACCTTGCTGCAGCTCTGGGGCAGCAAAAAATGGGTCTATTACGAAGACCCTGGGGCGTGACGGCGAACCTTACTATCGATTCCGAGGAGAAGAGCGAACAATGGATCAGGTCACCACATCGTCGATTTCACCCGTCGCCGAACGCGTTATACGCACTGCACCCTGGTATAAGCGCCGCAGCACGCGTCGGCTCGCTCACGCACTGCTGGTGTACGTCCTTGTTGTGCCGGGCGCAATCTTGTTCACGATCCCGCTATTATGGATGCTCTCCACTGCCCTCAAAGACCCAAAGCAGATTTTTGTCTTCCCGCCGCAGTGGCTTCCTAATCCGGTGATGTGGAGTAATTTTCCCCGGGGTTGGAACGATTTTCTGCCTTTCAACACCTTTCTGGTGAATTCGCTAATCATCACTATCAGCAACATCGTCGGCAACCTGATCTCTTGTAGCCTGGCGGCATTTGCCTTTGCCCGATTGCGTGCGCGCGGCAAAAACTTTCTCTTTATACTTGTTTTGGGCACAATGCTACTGCCTCAGGAAGTGACAGTCATCCCTCAATATGTACTGTTTACCCGGCTTGGCTGGAATGACAGTTGGTTGCCGCTGATGGTGCCGCCGTGGTTTGGCTGGCCTTTCTTCATTTTTTTGCTACGCCAGTTCTTTATGGGCATCCCGCGCGAGCTAGATGAAGCAGCTCGTCTGGATGGCGCTTCCTCGTGGCGCATTCTATGGAACGTAATTCTGCCGCTGTCGAAACCGGCCCTGGCGACTGTAGTGATCTTCGGTTTCATCGGCAACTGGAACAACTTTCTCTACCCGCTCATCTATATCCGCTCGATGGACAAACAGGTGTTGGCCGTGGCGCTCAATATGTTTCGCGGCGCATATGGCAACGCCAACTATCAATTTATGATGGCCGTCTCGCTGCTTGTGCTCCTGCCGGTGTTGCTGGTCTTCTTCTTCGGACAACGCCTCTTTGTGCGCGGGATTGCGCTGACGGGCATCAAAGGGTAATCAACTCGCCCTCCGGGATCATCACGATTGCTGGCCAAACATATCTTTTGGCTGGCAGTTTGTTTGCCCGTCACACAAATAAGCTGGGGCATATGGCCGACATTGTTCTTGATCAAGCATCGACAAAAGCAGACGACAGAAATCTGGGCTGGAATTTCACCGTCAACCTGATCGACATCGCCTTCATCACGTTGGGCATCAGTCTCGTCTCACGTGATACCGTGCTGCCGGTGCTCGTCAGCACGTTGAGCGATTCCAACGTTGCCGTCGGTTTAATTGCAGCACTTTACGGGCTGGGCATCTATCTGCCACAACTCTTCACTGCCAACTTCACCGAACGGTTGCCATACAAAAAGCCGTTTGTAATGCTCGTCGGCAGCGTTGGCGAGCGACTTCCCTATCTATTGATGGGCGCGGCGGTCTGGGTCTTTGCTGCACCGGCGCCCAACGTGGCCCTGATCCTGGTGCTCGGCTGTCTGGCGCTCACTGGTTTCGCCGCCGGCGCCGCCACGCCTGCCTGGTACGATCTGATCGCTAAAGTGATCCCCGTGCGGCGTCGCGGCGTGTGGTCGGGGCTGGGGCACGGCATCGGTGCATTGATGGCGATCTTTGGCGCGTTTTTGGTTGGGCGCATTCTGGACGACTATCCCTATCCAAACAATTTTGCGCTGCTATTTTTACTTGCATTCATCGCCACCTGCATCTCCTTTGTTGGCCTGGCGCTCAACCGCGAACCACCCAGCCCGATAGTGAAGGAGCAGGTTTCGACACAGCGCTATTTCCGGCAACTGCCCGATGTGCTGCGCGCCAACGTCAACTACCGCCGCTTCTTCATCAGCCGCACGGTTGTGTTGTTGGGTGCGATGGCGAACAGTTTCTTCATTATCTATGGCGATCAGCGCTTTGGGCTGGACGGCGCCACGATCGGATTGTTGACAGCGACTCTGGTCGCCAGCCAGGCCGTGATGAGTCTGGTCTGGGGAGTCGTGGGAGATCGAATGGGACACAAGGTTGTGCTGACCGGCGCCGCGTTTCTCTTGGCGTTGGCGGCGCTCAACACACTGCTTGCGCCGAATCAGAGCTGGCTGATCCTCAGTTTTGCCTTTTTGGGCGCGTCGTCATCTGGTGATGCCGTCTCCGGCCTGAACATTATCCTGGAGTTCGCTGCGCCGGAAGATCGTCCGACCTACATCGGCCTGACCAACACATTGCTGGCCTCTTATACACATCT
>DGFH01000071.1:5035-5593 GCA_002391565.1 Anaerolineales bacterium UBA3905 | reverse complement strand
GCACACCTTCCTGCACTCGTGCGGGTCGATCTACAAGCTGCTGCCCGACCTGATCGAAGCAGGTTTCGAGATCATCAACCCGGTGCAGACCATCGCCCGCGATATGGAGCCGCAGCGCCTCAAACAGGAGTTTGGCAAGGACTTGACCTTCTGGGGCGGCGGCGTGGACACGCGCTTCACCCTCAACCGGGGCACGCCGGAACAGGTCAAGGACAACGTGCGCGCCAACATCGAGGCGCTCTCACCGGGCGGCGGCTTTGTCTTCAACACTGTGCACAACATCCTGCCCGACGTGCCGCCCGCCAACATCATCGCCATGTTCGAGGCGATCGACGCGTATCGGTAAAAATGGCTCACGCCAAGTAACTTGTGAGGGGATCATGGAAGAAGAACTGCTTGACGATATTTTCGCCGCAATTCTGGACGGCGACATTCCGGCGGCGCCGGGCAAGGTGCAGGCAGCGCTCGACGCCGGTCTAGGCCCGGAGAAGATTCTGAACGAGGGCATGATCGCGGCGATGGGGCGCGTGGGGGAACTCTACGAGTGCGGCGATTACT
>DGFH01000071.1:0-4987 GCA_002391565.1 Anaerolineales bacterium UBA3905 | reverse complement strand
GTCGCCGAGATGTTCACTTCCGCCAAGGCGCTGCAGGCGGCGTTGGGCGTCCTGCGCCCGCACCTGCTGCAAGAAGAGGTGCAGGCGGTGGGCACGGTTGTGATCGGCACGGTCAAGGGCGATATGCACGACATCGGCAAAAACCTGGTGGCGATGATGCTCGAAGGCGCCGGCTTCAAGGTCTACGACCTGGGGCCGGATGTACACCCGTCGCGCTTTGTCGACGCAGTGGTGGAGCACAAGCCTGACATCGTGGCGCTGTCGGCGCTGCTGACCACCACCATGCCTTCGATGCAGACGACGATCGATGCCCTGACTGCGGCCGGTCTGCGCAGCAAAGTCAAGGTGATGGTGGGCGGTGCGCCGGTCAATGACGAGTACGCCGAGCACATCCATGCTGACGGCTATGCATCCGACGCCAGCCAAGCCGTGGCGCTGGCCAAGGCGCTGATGAACGTATGAGCGCCACCTATCTTGTCACCGGCGGTATGGGCTGTCTGGGCGCGTGGACGCTCTACCATCTGCACCGACAGGGCAAGCGCGCCGTCTGTTTCGACCTGAGCGAGGATCGTCAGCGCCTCGACCTGCTGCTGAGCCGTGACGAGCAGGCCGCCATCACCTTTGTGCGCGGCGATCTGACCGACACACAGCAGGTGCGCGACGTCTTCGCACAGCACGCCATCACGCACGTCATCCACCTGGCCGCCCTGCAGGTGCCCTTCTGCCGCGCCAACCCGCCGGTGGGCGCCCAGGTCAACGTGACCGGCGCCGTCAACATTTTCGAGGCGGCGCGGCACACCGGCGTGAAGCACGTGGCGATGGCGTCCTCGGTTGCAGTCTATGGCCCCCCGGAGATGTACGCACCGGGGCTGTTGCCAGCGGACGCACCCGTTGCCCCGCGCACGCTCTACGGCGTCTACAAGGTCGCCAACGAGCTGACGGCGCAGGTCTATTGGCACGATTACGGCATTTCCAGCACCGTGCTGCGCCCCTACACCGTCTATGGCCTCGGCCGCGACCAGGGACTCACCAGCGAGCCGACCAAAGCCATGCTGGCCGCCGCACGCGGGGAAGATTACACGATCAATTTCGGCGGCGTCATGCAGTTTCACTTCGCATCGGACGTGGCGCGTCAGTTCATCCTGGCGTCCGAACAACACTCAGGCGGTGCGTGCGTCTTCAATCTCGGCGGCGAACCGGTGGCCGTCGCCGAAGTCGCCCGGCTGATCATGGCGGCGCGCCCCGGCGTGCACATCCGCACCACCGACACTGTGCTGCCTTTCCCCATCGGCTGCGACGGCAGCGCCCTGCGCGCCCATGCCGCCGAAGTCTATGCGACGCCGCTTGCCGCAGGCATCGCCGCCACGATGGAAGCAGCTGCCGCGCCACCGGGCCGTGCGCACAGTTCGAGATGACGGCGTCCAAGGCGGGTCATTGTTTCCAGGGTTGGAGAGTGCGTCGCCTGACGCATCATCACGGCCTGTTGATCAGCGGCAGGTACAGGTTGTAGATTTCCGACGCGTCTGCCGCCGTGATGCTCACGCTATCCGGCGTTGAACTCACCCCCAGCCTGTCGGTCACGATCAGTTGGAAGGTGTAGACGCCGGCAAGCGTCGGCGTAAAGACAGGCGTCGCCGTCGTCGCGTTGGCAAGCGTCACTGCGCCGCCGCTGGTCTGCGTCCAGGCGAAGCTCAACGGCAGATGTCCGTCCGGGTCGGTGGACGCGCTGCCATTCAGCGTCACGGTCGCTCCGGCAATGACCGTCTGATCAGCGCCCGCGTTGGCGATCGGCGCCTGGTTGGTGACCGTGATGGTCACGCTGTCCGGCGCAGAAGCCAGATTCAGGCTGTCGGTCACGATCAGTTGGAAGGTGTAGACGCCGGTAAGCGTCGGCGTGAACGCAGGCGTCGCCGTCGCTGCGTTGGCAAGCGTCACTGCGCCGCCGCCGGTCTGCGTCCAGGCGAAGCTCAACGGCAAGTTGCCGTCCGGGTCGGTGGACGCGCTGCCGTTCAGCGTCACTGTAGCGCCGGCGGGGGCCGTCTGATCGGGGCCGGCGTTGGCGACCGGCGGTTGATTCGGCGGCGCCTCAACGGCGCCCATGTCACAGGCTGCGCGTTGGGGACGGCTTAACCCGCGCTGGTCGGTGGCAGGACAGAGTGCATTGTCGCCGGCGTCGATAGCCGGACTGCCGGGCAAGGGGGCATGGGTCAGCGTGGCGCCGCCGTTGTTTTGTAGTGGCCCTAATAACGGATCAAGTCCAAGGATGTTGGGCAGGACGCCATTGCTCAGGTTGCAGGCGCTGCTGATATCTTTGATCAACACGTACTCAGAGAGTGGTGAGACCGCGCCCTGGCAATCGCCGTTGCCGTTGTTGGCTATAATCACATTGTGCAGCCGCGGCAGGGCAGTGCCAAAATTGTTCATTCCGCCGCCACCGTTAACCGCTTCCGCTGTGTTGCTGACAATGGTGACGTTGTACAACTCCGCAGCACTGTTGTTGTTCTCGATGGCGCCGCCGCTCCCGGAGGTTGTCGTCGCCACATTGCCGCTGAAGGTGACATTGGTCAGGATCGGGCTGCTGTCGAGGTTATACATGCCGCCGCCGCCGGAGTCATCCGCCCGATTGCCGACAAAGGTGACGTTCACCAGCGTTGGACTGCTCCTGTCGTTGTAGATGCCGCCCCCAATATCACTCGATGTATTGCTGATGAAAGAGACGTTGGTCAGCGTTGGGTTGCTCCGCTCGTTGTAGACGCCACCGCCGGAATGGGTCACCGCCTGATTGCGCTCGAAGATGACATCGCTCAGGCGGACGTTGTCGCTGCCTTTGTTCACCATGCCGCCGCCGTCGCTCGCCTGGTTGTTAACAAACACAACCTGCGTGAGCGTCAGCGTGCTGCTCAAACTGTACATGCCGCCGCCGATCGTGGTGCTGCTGTTATCGCTGAACCGGGCGTTGTCAATCGTCACGCTGCTCAGCTGGTTGTACATGCCTCCACCGATCTGGCCGCCGATGTTCCCTTGCAAATTGGCGTTGGTCATGACGACCTGACTGTTGTCGTTGTAGAGTCCTGCGCCGGTAAACGTCGCGCCATTGCCCACAAAGCTGGTGTTGGTCAGCACAGCGGCGGCGCGGGCATGATACAACCCGCCGCCGAGCAGCGCCGTGTTGCTCAAAAATGTCGCCCCGGTGATCGAGACGGTGCTGGTCAGGACGGCGCCGCCGCCCAGGTCGGCGCCATTTTGCGTAAATTCCACGCCTTCCATCACGATGGCGCCGGTGCTGAACAGGCCGCCGCCGCTGCCGCTAAGCAGCGGGTTTTGGGCGCGATTTTCGCTAAACTTTCCCCCGTGCACGGCCGCCGCTGCTAGAAAATACGCGCCGCCGCCCGCATAGAAGGCGCTGTTGCTGATGTAGTCGGTATCGGTGATGAGCACCGTCGCCAGGGACGCAACGCCGCCGCCACTCAGCGCAGCATTGCGTTCGAAGTAGCTGTCGATGACGCTGCCCTGCGCAATGAAGAGCACGCCGCCGCCGCCCTCGGCGCTGTTGCTGATGACGGTGGTCGCCGAGAGGGTGGCCGTTGCGCTGAAGTGCGCACCCCCGCCGAGCGTTGCACTGCGGTTGGCGCCTAACACAACGCCGGTCAATGTCGCCACTCCACCGACCTGCACCCCGCCGCCTGCCTGCGCTGCGCTGTTACTCAACACCTGCGTGTTGCGCATCACCAGCGCTCCGCCGACCTGCACACCGCCGCCAAAGCTATCCGCCGCATTGCTCAGAATCTGGGAGTCGATGATGGTCAGATCGCCGCTCACCGAGACGCCGCCGCCGGCGCCGGTTGCACGGTTGTTGTAGATCAGCACATTCACCAGCGTCACCGGTACAGAAGGAATGACGCGCAGGGCGCCGCCGCCGCCGCCGCCGGCAAAGGTCACCTGGTTGTTGCGCAGAATCAGGTTTTGGAAATGTGGCGCGCCACTGCCGTCATTGATACGGATCGCACCGCCGCTGCCGCTGCTGGTGACGGCGTTCTCGATGGTCATATTTGAGATGACATTGCTCGCCGTCATGCCCGGTGGGTTGATGGTGAACATGCGCCCGCCGACCGGCTGCAGAATCACGCCTTCCGGGGTGGCGCCCAGGCCGATCAGGCTGACACTGCGCGTAATGTTGATGCTGTTGGTGATGTACGTGCCCGGCAGAATCTGGATGACATCCCCATCCGCAGCGCCGCTGATGCACGCCTGCAAAGTGGTATGACACGGCGCCGCGCCTGGATAGGTGCGCACCACCTGCGCCGCCGCAGCGTTGACGGCGCCACCCGCTCCACCTTCCTGCGCCCGCGCAGTGAAGGAGAAGAGCGCCAAAGCACCGCCGACCAGCATACACGCCAGCAGGACGACGCCGACCATCTTCCCATACAGAGTTGGTCTGAGACTCATTCCAGGCATGCTTATTCCTTCGCAGAGAGGGTTTGGATGTCACCACGTTTGAGTATGCCGATTATAGCGACTCTATGTATTGACGCAAGTCGCAGATGCGGTGTTGGGTGCGTTCCAAGATCGAGAAGCGTGCGTCGCACTGGTCAACGCGTTTTCGGCGGGACAGCGCCTCATGAGCAGCGAGAAGCGTGCATCGCACTGGTCAACGCGTTTTCGGCAGGACAGCACCTTATGACCAGTGCGACGCACGCGCTGATTCCCTAGCTTCCCGGAAGCTCTGAGCTTCCGGGAAGGTGAGCAAAATCTATTGGGGTCATCGATAAGACTCTGGGACGCACCCGTGCTGCGACCAGGGCTTGCCGAAAGCCGCCCTTCAATGCTAGACTCTGAAACATCTGTTCCGTGTTGCGTTCCCTCCGGCGCGACCAGGGTTGGCGGGCAAAGCGATGAAACCGTTTCTCAAATGGGCAGGTGGCAAAGCGCGCCTCGTCGAACGCATCAAGGCGGTGTTGCCGCCGGGGCGGCGGCTGGTGGAGCCGTT
>DGFH01000142.1:9316-9489 GCA_002391565.1 Anaerolineales bacterium UBA3905 | reverse complement strand
AGCACGGCCTGGGTCAAAGAAATTCCCACGTGGAGTCCGATGGCCGACTACTACATCAGCCAGGATCAGGCGGGGGGGCCGGTCAAGCCGGTGGACACAAAACTTGATTACACGATCTTTGACTACGAAACATTTGGCGCCAGTTCGGTTGCACACAGTACAATCAGCGAGGA
>DGFH01000142.1:0-9288 GCA_002391565.1 Anaerolineales bacterium UBA3905 | reverse complement strand
GACTACTACATCAGCCAGGATCAGGCGGGGGGGCCGGTCAAGCCGGTGGACACAAAACTTGATTACACGATCTTTGACTACGAAACATTTGGCGCCAGTTCGGTTGCACACAGTACAATCAGCGAGGAAATATACTTCTTTAACAGTCGCTCGTCACCGCAGACGATCGTCTTCAATCACTTCTACTATCCAGGCTGGAACGCCTATCTACTCGACGGTGAGCATGGCGCCCGCGTGACGCAGCTGCCGATCACGCCCGAAGCAACAGGCACGCTGGGACGGATGACAGTGCAGGTTCCTCCCGGCGAGGGGTATCTGTTGCTGGTCTATGAGGATACGCCTCCGCGCACAGTAGGCGGCGTCATCACCCTGACAACAATCGGGCTGCTGTTAATCGGGGCGTTGCTGGCCCGACGAGGGCGACAGCCTGGCGCCTGACGAGTGACAGATGACGAGTGATAGATGAAAAATAAGGATGTGAACATGGAACTACTCAGCCATCTTTTTGCACAAAACCGGGCGTGGGCAGCGCAAATGGTAGCGCAAGATCCTGCGTTCTTCGAGCGACTGACCCACCAACAGGCGCCGCGCTATTTGTGGATCGGCTGCGCCGACAGCCGGGTGCCCGCCACGCAGATCACCGGCTTAATGCCGGGGGAAATTTTTGTGCATCGCAATGTCGCCAATGTCGTGGTGCACACCGACTTGAACTGTCTCGCCGTGATCCAGTACGCAGTCGAAGTTCTGCAGGTTGAGCACATCATCGTCTGCGGGCATTACGGCTGCGGCGGCGTCAACGCGGCGTTGCACAACCGCAAACTCGGCCTGATCGATAACTGGCTGCGTCATATACAGGATGTCATGCGCACGCACGCGGACTTGCTGGCGCGCATCGACGATGAGCATGCGCGGCTGGATCGTCTTTGTGAACTGAACGTGATCGAACAGGTGCGCAACGTCTGTGAGACAACCATTGTGCAGAGCGCCTGGGAGCGCGGGCAGTCGCTGGCCGTACATGGCTGGCTTTACAGCGTCGCCGATGGCCTGTTGCAGGATGCACATATGGTCGTGGCTGGCGCCGAACAGATGCAGGCGGTCTATCAGGCAGCGGTCGAGTCTGTGGCGACGCGTCTCTAGCAACGCTACATACAGACTGCTGTCTATATCCAACCATCCTCAGCATCAGATTAGGAGTACGCAACCGATGACCTCGTCACCGACCTCGAACGGCGTTCGTACGCGGTATCCCATGATTTCTGAGGCGGAAATCCAGGAGTTAACCGCCCGCTACGGTCAGCCAGTGCGCCGTGGTCATCTGCTCCATGCGGACGAGTACATCCGCCGCTATCGCTGGCGCACCGACAGCGATCGTCGCGCCGAAGTCGTCTTTGCCATTGCCGACCCGGCCGGGCGCATCTTGCTCCACGCCAAGGCGCACTACCCGACGCACATCTATCGCATTCTCTCTGGCGGCGTCGGCTGGGAAGAGACAGTTGAAGCGGCTCTGCTGCGCGAGGTCGCCGAAGAGACCAACCTGCCGGTGACCATCGAGCGCTTCCTGGGGGTCATCGCCTACGAGTTTCACTATCGCGAAGAGGTGGCGCATTTCGCCAGTTACATTTTTTACCTGCACACCGATTTTTCCGAGCCGGTCTGTGTGCGCGACAATGAGATTTCGGCCTTTCGCACCGTGCTGCCCGGTCAGTTGCTCGATGTGAGCGCCGAGTTGCGCAACCTCATCGGCGACCGGCGTGGTTGGGGGCAGTGGCGAGCGTTAGCGGTGGATCTGGTGTACGAACAATTAGTTGGGAAAAGCTGAAGAATGAATGGAGTCTCCTACTCATGTTGGCGCCCTTATCTTGGCTGAAAGAATATGTCGATCTCTCGCTGCCGACAGAGGCGCTGGCCGAACGGCTGACGCTGGCCGGGCTGGCCGTTGATGCCATCCACCACGTCGGTGACTGGTGGGACCCGGAGACGATCACCGTCGGGCAGGTGGTGGCGGTGCTGCCTCATCCCGACGCCGACCGGCTGGTGTTGGTCGATGTCGACTTTGGCGGCGCGGCGCCACAGCGCGTGGTGACCGGCGCCCCCAACCTTTACCAGTATCGCAGCGCCGCTTCTCTGCCGGTGCTCAAGGTCGCCTTTGCGCGCGCCGGCGCCGTGCTGGTCGATGCGTACAGCGATCAACGCCCACGCCCCAAAAAGAAGCTCAAGCCCTCCAAGATTCGCGGCGTTGAGTCGGCGGGCATGGTCTGTTCAGAGCGCGAGCTGGGTCTGAGCGAGGAACACGAAGGCATTATCATCCTGCCGGAAGATGCGCCGGTGGGCATGCCGCTGCGCGACTATCTGGGCGACCTGGTTTTCGAGTTCGACCTGACGCCCGACATGGCGCGCACGTTGAGCATGATCGGCATTGCGCGCGAGATCAGTGCGCTGACCGGTGCGCCGCTCCATCTTCCTCCCGATGTGCTGCCCGCCACCGGCGACGACACTGTGGCGGACTACGTAGCCGTGCGCATCGATGAGCCGGAGTTGTGTCCGCGCTACACCGGCGTCATCATCCGCGATGTCACGATCGGCCCTTCGCCCAGGTGGATGCAGGATCGTCTGACCAAAGCCGGGATGCGCCCGATCAACAATGTGGTGGACATCACCAATTACGTGATGCTGGAATACGGTCAGCCGTTGCACGCCTTCGACTACGATATCCTGGTGCGGCGGGCGCACCAGGCCGGCGACGCCACGCCTACGATCATTGTGCGTCGCGCGGGAGATGGGGAGAAATTTGTCACCCTTGACGACGTCGAACGCACACTTGACCACGAGATGTTGATGATCACCGATACGCTCGGTTCGGTTGCCATCGCCGGAGTCATGGGCGGACAAGAGAGCGAAGTCAGTCACGCCACGCGCAACATTTTGCTGGAGTCGGCCACCTTCGAGGGCATCAACAATCGCCGCACCGGGCAGAAGCTCAAACTTTTCAGCGCCGCCAGCTTCCGCTTTGCGCGCGGGGTGCCGGCCACCCTCAACGACATCGCCGCCCGCCGCGCCGCCGATTTGATGCGGCGCTATGCTGGGGGTCGCATTGTGCCCGGCATTGCCGACGCCTACCCGACGCCGCAGCGCGCTGTCACGGTCTACGCCACCGCCAGCGATGCGCGCCGCATCCTGGGCATGCCCGTCGCACTGGAAGAGATGGCCGCTGCGCTGCGCCGACTCGATTTCACCGTGCGACAAGTTGCCGAACCGGCGGCGGACGCACCTGCTGCCGCCACCTTTGCCCTGCACCGGGAGGCTGGCGAACCGCTGCTCGAATGCGTTGTTCCCTGGCACCGGCTGGACGTGACCATGCCCGCCGACCTGATCGAGGAAGTGGCGCGCATCATCGGCTACGAAGATGCGCCGATTACGCTGATGGCGGATACGCTGCCGACGCAACACCGCAACGAACTTATCGAGACCGAAGAGAGGATCCGCGATCTGCTGATCGGCGCCGGCTTGCAAGACACCATCAATTATGCGCTCACTTCCCCAGAAAATCATGCACGGCTGGGGCTAATGTATGCACCGCTGGGCGGCGTGCAGGACGCTGTCTTTGTCGAACTGGCGAACCCGATTGCCGTGGAACGTCGGGTGATGCGGCGGTCGCTGCTGGTCAGTGTGTTAGAGAACCTGCAATACAACTTGCGCTACGCCGACCGACTGGCGATGTTCGAGATCGGGCGCGTCTACCTGCCCACAAACGCCGCCGGGCCGTTGCCGGTGGAAGATCGGCGCTTGAGCCTGGCGCTGGTTGGGCCGCGTCAGCCACAGAGTTTCCACCGCACCGACGCCACCGAGATGGACTTCTACGATCTCAAGGGCGTGGTCGAGATGTTGCTGGCGCGCCTGGGGTTCAAAGCGGAGAGCATTGAATATCGCGGCGCACCCACCACCGGCGCGTTTGGCCCACGCTGCGCCGAGGTGCTAATCGACGGCGAAGCCGCCGGGCTGATCGGCGAGATTCACCCCCAGGTGCGCGCTGCCTTCGACCTGCCTGCCGTACGCGTCAACGCCGCCGAACTACGCATCGAGCGGCTGCTGCGCCCCCATTGGCAGCACGAGCCGATGGCGCCGATCAGCGCGTACCCACCGGTTGTAGAGGATCTGGCTTTTATCGTGGATGAAGCGATCACCGTGCGCATGGTCGAAAATGCAATCAAGGCGGCGGGTGGCGCTTTGTTGACCGAGCTTGCGTTGTTTGATCTCTACCGGGGCGAACCGTTGCCGGTGGGAAGCAAGTCCCTGGCCTTCCGGCTGACCTACCAGAGTCAGGACGCCGTCTTGCGCGACGCCGATGTCGCCAAGCTGCGTGAGCGGATCATTCGCCGCGTGGAACGCGACGTCAACGGCAAGCTGCGCGGATAAATTCATGTAGGGGCTCTCGACGCGACGACGCAGAGGTGTGAAGAGAAAAAGCAAACGACGCTACTCATTCTCCACAAAGTCTGCCGATTGCAACGAAAGCCGCCGCCCACCTGTTGGCGCCGGACGCCCCATTGCGTCAAACTGCTCGATCCGTTGAATGCCTTTGCGATCCAGCACCACCAGCGTCCGTTCACAGGTGATGGCGCCGGTCTCGTCGGCAAAGACCGAAATCAGGTTCAGGTGATAGGTGCGATGGCAGCGCACCGTGCGCACCTTGTCACCCTTGAGCATTAGCCGTTCCTCGTAGGGTTCGTCCATCTTGCGCAAGAAGGGGCGCACATCAAAGCGCATGATGTCGTTGATCGCCGTGACCTCGACGCCATCTTTTGACAGATAATCGAAAGCGTCATTGCGCAACGTCACGAGCTTGGCGTAGAGCAGCACCGTTTCCAGATTGCCGGCAAAGGCAGGGTCATCGTGGGGCCCGGCGCCGCGCGCCGCCAGCACCGGCGCCGGCACGTTGCGGAGTGGCACGTAGGTCGCTTTCTCGCGCACCGTGCCCAACTGCCGGCGCCCGTCCTGCGTCTCGATCACGGTGCGATAGTCGTAGAGATGACGATTTAACAGCCGCGACGAAAAGGTGCGTCCCGACTCTTTGATGCGATCCTTGAACATATAGCCAACGACCAGCGCCACAAAGACCGGCATGGTGAACTCGCCATAGGCCGCCTGGGCATAAAAGGCCACCAACGTGGCAAAGATCATCGAGACGCCAGCGGCGCCGGCATAGAGCACATGCTCCCATGTTGTCCCTTCGCGGTGTGTGCTGGTCGCCAGCCAGAGCACACTGGATGTGAACTTTTTCAACGCTGAAACGCGACGCATATAGCTTTCGCGTGTCGCCTTCTGCAACACAGAGGGATATCCCTGCGCCGTGCGATAGTCGATCTCAGCGCGCACACGCGTCACCAGCGTTGCCTGCCAACTCACCAGCAGCGGCGGCGACAGCCAGGCATGGGCAAGCTGATGCACACGCAGCAGCAAATCCTCGATCAAGATGCTGATCGACTCGTCGGTCAGCCGAAACGCCCGCAACAATTCATCGCTGGCGCGCGCCTCCATCAATGGCCCGGCGAGCGCACGATACCGCTGCACAACCTGATCCAACACAGTGGTCGCCGTCGCCACCCGCTCGATGAACTCTTGTTCTGTCGCCAGCGTCATCGGCGACGGTGCGCTCGCCAACGGCGCCAGATAATTTTGCGCTGCACTCTTGAGCACAGCGCGTAGAATCCGCATACTGTCGCGCAGCGCTTCTTCTTCCGTCGGCGTCAACGCCTGGCGCGGCATTTGCAAGAGCATCTCGCTGCGCAACAAAGGCGAGTGCGGGCTGTTTAGCACCTCGTTCAACTCAAAACTCGGTGTTTTCATCCGCACATAGTGCTGAATATCGCGATAAAATTCTTGTTGTGGGTAACTGGTGGCGTTAATGCCCAACGAGTGCGGCGCAAAGAGATACGTCTCGATACGATAACGCGTTGTGCGCCCCTTCTGCAACGGATAGCCGAGCTTCAGTTCCAGTTGATAGCGGTCATGCACGACCACGCGGCGTAGAACAGCATTGTTCATCTTCACCTCCTGATGGGGAAAGACCGTCTCCCCATACACCACCCCGTCTCTGCGTCAAGGTCGCCCCCACTTCCAACGCTTTCTAACGCTGACGCAGATTACGGCTTGTGACCGGCTTATCCTTGTGCACGCTGAAGCTATCCAGGTCGCCAGCAACCAGCGTCGCCGGGAAGATCGCCTGCGCCTCATCGAGCACCTGTTGGGTGGTGTAACGCCGGCTGACATGATGCAACACCAGCTGACGCACACCGGCGTTGCGCGCCAGCCGCGCCGCCGCCGCCGCCGTGATGTGGCCGTGCTGTCTGGCAAGCTGCTTATCCGCCTCCAGGTAGGTCGCCTCGATCACCAGCAGATCGGCGTCTGCAGCGGGTTGATGCAGCGCGCCAGTGTGACTCACGTCGCCAACAAAGAAGAGCCGGGCGCCGCGTTGCGGCGGCCCCAGCACCTGCTCTGGATCGATGACGCGCCCGTCCGCCAGCGTCGCCGGCAGCCCTTGCGCCAGGTCGCGGCGCACCGGCCCATGTGGGATGCCCAGCGCCTCCGCCTGTTCCGCCAGGAAAGGACGCCGCGCCTTTTCCTCGAAGAGAAAGGCGAAACAATCCGGCCCACGATGCTGCACCGGTACGGCAGTCAGAGTGAAGTGTTTGTCCTCGAAGATCACGCCCGGTTCGAGCAGATTAAGCGTCACGCCGGAATTGGGGATCTGTCCCGGCCCGAAAACAACTTCCATCAGCATATGGACGCGCGCCAACGTCATAGCGCCGCCGTAGATGTTGAGTTCTTCCAGCGCCTCCCAGCGCCCCAATGTGGAGGCCAGCCCACCCAGCCCCAGGATATGGTCGAGATGGCCGTGCGTGAGCAGAATTTTGTCCAGCCGGCGGAAACCCAGCCCGGTGCGCAGCAGTTGGCGCTGTGTGCCTTCACCGCAGTCGATCATGAAACGCTGCTCATTCGCCATCACCAGCGCCGAGGAAAGTCCCCGTTGCACCGACGGCGCCGAAGCCGATGTCCCCAAAAAAACCAGCTCGAACACGAAATCCCACACCTTTCGCACGCATCGAAGTCTATCCAGTGTACCGGAAGCTGCTGTCGCCACCAAATCGTTCGTTGATAGAACGGCGCTCACTTTTGTCTGGGCAACGCTTCGTCCTTCCCGAAGGGGATCGCGTGGGCATGATGGCGACTTTCTGTATTACTGTTGCGCCGGTGGGACAATGGCTGGGAGCGGCCACCGATTTGCTGGAAGTCGTGTGTAGGTGGGGCGTAAGTTAGTGGACGCAATGCACAATTACACCAAACCGCCTTGGGCTTTGCGTGACCCGACCGCCGGTGTTTCGCCTCGACTTTCCCTGACGCTATAGTGGATCGGACAGGATTCGAACCTGTAACCAAGGAGTTATGAGCCCCCTGCTCTGCCGTTGAGCTACCGATCTGCAAGGCTGTTTGGAATGGTGTGCACAAGATGATTGGTGCATACCATGACGACGCTGCGAAGTGCTTTTGAGACCTTCATCCTGGATTGCCGGGCACGCGGTTTGCGACCTGCAACGCTGCTTGTCTATCGGCGCCAGATCGAAACCTTCACCCAGTTTTGCGAGACCCTGGAGATCGCAGAGCTTGACCAGGTAGACACCCACGCCATACGCGCCTATATCACCCACCTACAGGCGCGCGAGATGAAACCGGCAAGCATTCGCACGGCTGGGCATGTGCTGCGCGCCTGGTTGAACTTCTGCATTGCCGAAGGGTTGACCGTTGCCGATGCCCCTATGCGGCGCGTGCGAATGCCCAAGATGGGCAAGTCGCACCCGGACATCTTCACCAAAGACGAAGTGCTGGCGCTGTTGGCGGCGGCGGCCACACCGCGCGACAAGGCGATCATCTTGTGCTTACTCGATACGGGTTGCCGGGTTGGGGAGTTTGCCGCGCTGCGCGTCGGTGACGTGAATCTGACCGATGGCGCCGTCAGAATCCGCCATGAGACGACCAAGACCCGCACCGAGCGCACGGTCTATCTTGGACAGCACGCACGGCGGGCGCTGGCTGATTACCTGGCAGGGTTGACGCTCACTCCCCAAGATGCCATCTGGCGCACTGCGCAGGGTGGGGAACTGACCCGGCAAGGGCTACGCACGACGCTGAAACGCATTGGGAAGCGGGCAAAGGTCTATCCAGCCGGCGCGCACAAGTACCGGCGCACGGCGCTGACCTTCATGCTGCGCGATGGGATGGACGTTTACGCGGTCGCGGACATTGCCGGACACAGCACGATTGACCTGCTGAAGCATTACATCTCGCGGGATGACGCGGCGCTGGCAGCGGCGCACGCGCGCCACGGCATGGTTGACCACCTTCTGACGTGACAAACGCCCGTCCTGGGACTGTGCAGCGGCTCTACGCGGCACAGAGGACTACCAGGACAGGCGCAATCAAATTTTATCAGTGTGAAAGGACTACACACAATGACCAGAAAGAAAGTAGGCGCAACTGCACACAGGTGGTTGATCGAAGATGCGCAAGCATTGGTGATCGATCTGTCGCAGCAATTCAAGGCGGCGGCGGAAAGCCATCGGCGCGAGCAAAAGCAGCAAGCAACGCTTGACCTGGTGCAAGCCGGGTTGACGTTGGTCTCTCTGCAACAGAAGATTGGGGAGATGCAACTACTGATTGCATCAGGCCGAACCTACACGGCGGGCGGTGACGAATGAGCGCCGTCTATCTGTTGGAACTCCACGCGATACAAGACCTATCCGAGCATCTCGACAACCATCTGGACACCGTGCACGTGTTCGGCGGGTACCTGGTGCACCTACAGATCGAAGTATCGCCAGCATCAACGCCCGACGATGACCAAGCGGCGCTGGCAGCTTGCGCGGCACAGATCGCCCGATTGCGGGCGCTGCTGTCCGAGCGGAAGGGCGGTGCGCAATGGGAGTCGCTAACCAAGATGGAAGGGGGGCGTGATGGACATCTTGAGCATGATTGACTTTGCCATCGGTACAGCCAAGCACGGACGGTTGCATCGGTTTACCGTGATGAACACGCCGGGCATTGTCTTTGAGTCCATCTTGCGCCGCTACCGCATTCACGCCTACGGGCGCACCGTGAAGCGCAACGGCGCCGACTGGGAGCGCAGTTTCCATGTGAACGCTCGACAAGCCAGGTTTGCAGAGTATCTGTTATTGCGGGCGGGCATTCCGCTTGTGGGCGGGCTGGTTGACCCACGCAACGCTCTTATACACATCT
>DGFH01000141.1:6414-7501 GCA_002391565.1 Anaerolineales bacterium UBA3905 | reverse complement strand
GCTAGTTCTTTTAGCCCCTGCGCGTGATACGTCGTTACTTCGTTTTCATGCATCAAGCCGGTTGACTCGAAAGGTATCTTCTGGAGATAATCGACGATCAGAAGCGCCGGTGCGTGTGCGCCGGCCAGGCGTCGCGCCCACAGACGAATTTGATCGAGGGTAGTCATCGTGCCGCTGGCTTTCACGATCGTCAATCGATCGGCGTATTGTCGTAGCCGGTTGACTGCTTCGGCATAGAGTTCATGCTGCTGGAGTTCCTCCAACAGACCGTGTTTGCCCACTGCAGCGCCGAGGAAGGCATGGATGCGCCGCAACGTGAGCGCCGCATCACCATGCCCCAGCAGAGTGCTTTCCATGCACAGTAGACGCATCATGATGTGCCAGCGGTCATGTTCATAACCGATATACATGACCACTGCATCACGATGCAACAGCGCAATATTACGCGCCAACTGTAGAGCAAATATAGTTTTGCCTACGCCAGACGGCCCACCTAAAATCACAAGCTCGCCTGGGCGCAGACCACCGTTGAGGACATCATCGAGCGGAGAAAATCCGGTGGACAGGACGTGGAGATAGCCAATATCCCCCCGCGCAACCTGTTCGTCGGCAGCCTCCATGACTTCCGCCAGCGTCGAGGCGCCAGTAAGTTCGTTATACTGAACTGTCTCGGAAGGCAGGAGCGCCACTGCATCCATCGATCACCTCTTTGCCCGCGCCGGCTCCGTAGGCATGAACGTCGAGGGTTGAATGAACAAACCGGCCGCTTCCAAACGGCTGTAAAACTTTGGTCGCACTCCGGTTGGGGTGAAATAGCCCTGCACCTTGCCATTTTCGACCGTCGTCTGCACAAACTGGAAGATATCTTGCATGATGACGGTGTCGCCTTCCATCCCTTGCACCTCGGCAATCTGGACAATCTTGCGCGAACCATCCGCCAGGCGGCCTAAATGGACAATCAGGTCAAAGGCAGAAGCGATCTGCTCGCGGATGGCGCGCAACGGCAAATCCATACCGGCCATCAGCACCATCGTCTCCACGCGGCGTAATGTGTCGCGCGCGCTGTTGGAGTGGACGGTGGTCAGCG
>DGFH01000141.1:0-6231 GCA_002391565.1 Anaerolineales bacterium UBA3905 | reverse complement strand
GTTGGAGTGGACGGTGGTCAGCGAACCTTCATGACCGGTGTTCATTGCCTGCAGCATGTCCAGCGCTTCGGCGCCGCGCACCTCACCAACGACGATACGGTCGGGGCGCATACGCAGGGCGTTGATCACCAACTGGCGAATCGTGATTTGCCCTTTGCCTTCGACGTTGGCAGGTCGTGCTTCCAGACGAACGACATGGGGTTGTTGGAGACGCAGCTCGGCGGCGTCTTCGATGGTCAGAATGCGTTCACCCTCAGGAATGAAGGATGAGAGGGCGTTGAGAATCGTTGTTTTGCCGGTGCCGGTGCCGCCAGAAACCACGATGTTGAGCGCAGCCTTGACGCACGCACGCAGGAAGTCCGCGATGCCGGGCGTCATAGCGCCCTTTTTGATCAGCTCATCAGGCGTCAAGGCATGTTTGGGGAATTTGCGGATGCTGATGCATGGCCCGCTCAATGACAGAGGCGGAATGATCACATTGACGCGTGAGCCGTCGGGCAGACGCGCATCCACCATCGGGCTTGACTCATCGACGCGCCGCCCCAGCGGCGCCACAATACGTTCGACGATCCGCATCACGTCATCGTTATCACGGAACTTGACCGGCGCCAGGTCCAGCTTGCCCCCGCGTTCAATATAGACGGTGTTGGGCCCATTAACCAGGATTTCTGTCACCATGTCATCCGCCAGCAATGTTTCGAGCGGACCAAGCCCTAAAATATCGGCCAGCAATTGGTCGAAAATGTCATTTCGCTCAATGCGGCTCATCGGCAGGCCCAGCTCAACCAGCGTCTCGTTGAAGAGGCGCTCGACAACCTGGCGCACCTCAGCATTGTCACCGCGCGTTGCTGCTGGGTTCAATTCCGCCAACAAACGTTGCTGGATGCGGTCGCGTAACTGCGCATAGGCAGTATTTCCATTGACCCGCTCACCCGGCAGATTGCCCGGTCGAAACCGGCTATCCCCATCGGTAAGAGACTTTGCTTTCAACATAGTTCACTTCACCCAGATTGGATCATATTCGTCCCAGGGGACGCGACTGATATTAGTTGGATTCCGACCATCCTTATCGATGATGAACAACTGACGGTTGCCTTCACGATTCGAGAAGAAGACAATGCGCTGGCTGTCCGGTGACCAGGAAGGATGCTTATCCCACTCCCAATCGTTGCGCATTAACGCAACCTGTTCCGAACTATCAGGGCGCGTCTTCCAGATGTCATCGCTCTCGTTCGCTGTCGTCACGAACGCAATCCAGGCGCCATCTGGCGACCACACCGGGTCGTAGGCCATGCCGCCGGTGAAGCGTGTGAGCGGTTTGGGCGGCAGTTGCCCAAATTGCGACGTAACCGGCAGGTGAAGAATGATTTGCGGCTCGCCATCGACATCGGCAGTTGAGACCCAATAGTTGCCATCTGGTGAATAGCGTTCTGACTCACGCAGTTCGTTGAAGACCGTCTCATACTGCTTGAAGTTGCCGAGATACTCGCGGTTCGATCCATCCGGATCGATCACATAGATGCCGGGCAAATCCGGGTTATCCGACTTGAAGACGATCCGGTTGTGGAACATCTGCAAGGGGCGCGGGGTCGAAGTCGGTGTAGGCGTGGGTGGCGGCGCCGTTGGCCCTGGCGTGGGCGTAAGGGTTGGAGTTGGCGTCGGCGTGAGCAAGGGAATAATTGTGCTGGCTTTGGCGCAGGCGCTGCTCGTGTCGGTGAGCGGCAATTGACACGCTTGACTGTACATTTCGTAAGCGTTCAACAAATCTTCACCGCGTACATAATCGTCGCCTGCACCCATCAGTGCGATGAAAAGCATCGAAACCGTTGTATTGCCCAAATAATCAGGGCGCTCGGCGACGACCGAACGCAACAAATTGATTGCCTCTAACCAGCTCTGTTTATCGAAGGCTTCCTTGCCCCGCATGAAGTTGACAGCCAGCCGGGCTTCCGTGATCGCTTCGGCGGCGTTGGGTTTCTGTTTCAAAGCGGCATTGAAGAAATTCAGGGCAATCGCCACTTCCGCCGGTTTCGGCGGGTTCTGTTCCAGAATGCGCATCCCTTGCCGGTAGTTGAGACTGTAAAGCAGTTCCGCCACCTCGTCGCGCTGGTAGTTGACATCCATCGTCTGAATTTGCATCAAGGCGGTGGTCGCCTCTGCATCAAAACCGAGTTGATGCAGCCGCCGCGCCTGTGTCATCAGTTCATCCAGCTCCTGAACATGGCGTATCTTGAGAATCCGATTGTTCACATCACGATAGCCGGGCGCTTTCACCTGCAGATCGCTGTACATGGCAAGCGCCAGTTCACGCTTACCTGCCAGGTCAGCAGCGACCGCTTCGTTGTATCGCGCCGATAGTTCACGCTGGCGCGCTACTTCAACCAGGCCATCCAATGCCTCCTGGCGATCCGGCGTCAAGGCCAGCATGTCTTGAAAGCGCGCCTCGGCGGTGTCAAAATCACCGGCAGCCAGGGCGGATTGCGCCTGGTTCAGCAGTTGCATTTGTTGTCGCTGTAATTGGGCGTCGGCCAGCATCGGCATCAACTGCGACCGGATCAGCCAGAACCCAATGATGACCAGCAGTAAAATCGTAGCAATGATCGCTGCCCGCCCTGCAATCGAACGCCACGGGATGATCCACCGCTTTTCTTTGATTTGAGTGCTGGCCTCAAGTTGCGCCTTGAATTTGGCGTCCTGCAACATTTGACCAATGCGCGCGTCGCCGGGGTAGCGCGCTTGCAGCATTTCCAGGATACGAATCGCTTTTTCCCATTGCCCCATGTGGAAATGGGTCGCCGCTTCCTGGAATTGCGGATCATCATACTCGGTTGAGCCGGCGCCAAATGTAGCCGCCATAGGTTCCTCCTTCACTGTGCCATCTTCTGCAGTGATGTCATGATCTCCGGCACAACAGGGCCAAGAATCACGATAAACATAGCCGGGAAGATAAAGAGCACCAGCACTAACACAATCTTGACGGTGGCGCTATGCGCCTGCTCCTCAGCCATTTGGCGACGCTTCAGACGCATTTGTTCTGACTGCGTATGCAACACCTGGGCAATGCTCATCCCCAGCATGTTGGACTGGATCAGGACAGCAATAAATGTGGTCAGCTCTGGCACGCCATTGCGCTCTGCCATGTGACGAAGCGCCTCGTTACGAGGAACGCCCACCCGTAATTCGCTGACTGCGCGCCGGAACTCTTCGGTGAGGGCGTTATCCCACTGCTCACCGACCCGCAACAGGGCGGACTCAAACGCAAGCCCGGCTTCAACGCCGATGGTTAACATATCAAGCGCGTCAGGCAACGCGCGGCGAATCTCTACCTTGCGCTTCTTGATACGCTGGCTGAGCCATAGTTTTGGAAACATAAACCCGATAAACACAGCGATCAATGAATTCCGGATCAACACCAGAAACGGATCGGTGCGTCCCATCATCACGAAGTAACCAACGCCAGCCGCCGCCGCCAGCACAAAGCGAATCCCAACAAAATCCATGGCGGTTAGCCCACCCGGGCTGCCCGCCTGGATCAACATCAAATTGAGCTTGTCGATATTCTTTTGTGGCATCAGCCCGGCCAGAAAACTGGTGAGACGATGGAAGGCGGGCAAAATCATCCGTTGGACAAACGGCGTCTTCAGTTCCTCTCCCATGCCGCTGGCGTCCACCATGCCTGTCATGCGGTCGGTGATGGCGCGGGGTGAGCTGGCTGGCGACAGCGACATCCAGATTGCTACGATTGCGCCTGCCACCAATATGCCAAAGAATGCCGGAGCTAACGCCCCATTGATCATCTCGATCAGCATGATTCTTACACCTTGATGTCAACAATCTTCCGAATGATCATAAAGCCAATGCCGATCATCACTGCGGCGACGACTGGCATCATTCGCTGCCAGCCTGGCTCGAAGAAAGGATCAAAAAAGCCAGGGCTCAAGATGGAGAAGGCTATCGCCAGTAACACGGGCATACCCGCCAGAATGTTGCCGGTCATCCGTTGCTGCGCCGTCAACACCCTGACCTCACGTAGCACCCGCACACGCTGGCGAATGGTGTCGCCAATATTCTCCAGGACTGAGGAGAGGTTGCCTCCCATCTCATATTGCACGCCGATGGCAGTCACCATCAGATCCAGATCATCACTTTCGATGCGCTCCGCCATGCCCTCCAACGCCTTTTGCATCGGCACGCCCAGGCTCATGGCCCGTGTGACGCGCTGAAACTCCTTCGAGGCGGGTTCAGGAATCTCGCGCGCCACCAGCTCGATTGCCTGCGACAGACCATATCCGGCGCGTAACGAACCGACCAGCAAGGTAAGGACGTCAGGGAGTTGATTGGTGAACGCCATGCGTCGCTTATTCTGACGCTGCTTTAAATAGAAAACGGCGAACACCCACGGCAGCACAGCCGCCATCAATCCCACCAGGAAGCCTGCGCGCAAGGTTGTCAACACCAGAACCGCTGCCGAGACCACCAGCAGAATGGTCGTGAACTCGCCGACCGACATCGGCACATCGGCGCGCTGCAACATTCCTTGCAGTTTGTCACCAAAGCCAAAACCGTTTGCCAGCCGTTCCACCCCACGAAAGCGATCTTTGCGCTCATGTTCCTGCCTGGTGCGGCGCCCCTGACGAATGTACTCTGTCAGACCATACTCTCGCAGGCGATCCTCGATTGGGTCCTTGTTGGTGAAAAAGTGCCGCATCCCCATGAAGAGCGTCAGCACGGAAAGACCGGCCAACACGGCAACGATGATCGCACCCGACATGACTCACCTCGCTGCACTTGTCGAACTGATACGACGGAACATCCGGCTGAAGGGATTGCTGGCTGGAGCCGGCGCCTCCTTCGGACTTTCCACCACCGCCGGCTGTTTCGTCGTCCCCGAAACAAACATCACAGCAAATTCCTCGATAGCGCGCGCCACAGCGCTGCGCCGATGGCTGATATACAAGGGCACACCACGATTGACGCTCAAACTGACCAACGGCTGGTCATCTGGAATCGAATGCCGCACGCGCACATGCAGCCGCTCCTCGATATCACTCTTAGAGACGCCGCCATTGATGCCTGCCCGGTTGAGCACCACCCATACACGATCCTCCGGATAACCGCGCGCCTGGAGCTGATCGAGCAACAGGCGCGTGTTGCGTAAACAGACCAGCTCCGGCACCACAGTCATGACGATATAGTCAGCGCTGTCCAGGAAGGCGTATCCACTCTCATCGAGCAAGGCGCCCAGGTCGATCACGACCCAGTCAAACATCATGCGCAATTGTGAGACGATCTGCTCCACCTGGGGCAGGCTGATTTCTAAAGTTCCGTACACTGGCGCTGGCGCCAACAGAACCCGCAACCCCGACGAGTGATTAGCCAGTACGCTGGAAACCAGGTCTTTATCCAGACGTGAAGCGCGCGCTAAAAGGGTGTTGATGTCGCGATCTCCTTCCAGGTTCAACACAACATCGAGGGCCGGCGCCGCATAGTCCGCATCAACCATCACCACGCTTTGTCCGGTCTGCTCCATGATGGCGATGGAGGTGTTCGTCGCCACCATGGTGCGCCCCGTGCCGCCCTTTGGCCCGACAAAGACAACCACCTTGCCGATCTTGGTTGTGCGCGATATATCCTGATCCGGCACCTGGTTCTGGGTCAGCAGTTGATGCACCGTGATCCAGAATTCCTCTGCCATCAAGGGTTTGGTGACGAAGCCGCGCGCCCCACTTAATACAGCCTGGCGAGCAATCGCCATGCCGCGTTCGTCAACCATCACCATGCAGACCGCATTGGGCACTGAAACAACCAATTGCCGAATGATTGTCGGCGCCGGCATGCTGCTCAGCTCGTCGTCGACCAGCACAAGATGAGGGAGAAGGTCCTCGGCGCGATGAGCAGCTAACTCAGGCTGCGCAATCCAAAACAAACGATGCTCACCAGCATACTGGGCGAGAATCGTGCCGATTTGTTCGCGCAGCCCTTCTGATTCAGCCACCAGCATTACCCGTAAGGTGTCTCCAGGGCTTATCCTTGCCAAGACGCGCCTCCCCTCTCACTTTGCCTGTGAATGGCGTGACGCCAGATGTGCACCATTCGGTGCATCATGTCACACCTTCGGGGGGGGGTTTTTCAAGCCCTTCATCCCCTCATGGACGGGAAAAATTCTTTTTTTAACAATACCCGTCTCTTTTACAAATCTTCCCGCCCCCTCGACCCCACTCACACTCGTAT
>DGFH01000250.1 GCA_002391565.1 Anaerolineales bacterium UBA3905 | reverse complement strand
GATCTGCAGCGTGACGCCGGGCGCCAGCGTGGCGCTGACCACGGTCGCCGGCGTGGTGACGGGCGCAGACTGGAAGAACTGCGCCAGCGCCGCCAGCGCAATCACGCCGATGGCGCCCCAATACCAGCGCGAGATGCGGTGCAACGCCGACCACCCGCCGGTTGGGGGTGCGTCTTCGGGCTTTGGGGAAGCAGGTTCGTTTTCCATATGATGTTTCGGTGGTCCATCTGACTGTGCGATCCATGGTGTTGACGCCAGCCAATGTAGTGTACCATCCAATGGGACAAGCAGGGTAATCGCTGCGGTGCTGCCGCTCGGTGCAGTGGCAGGAGCGCCTCTGGCGAGCATTGTCTTCACAGACCAGGCAGGTTGACAAGCGACGAACATAGATCAACAATGGGCGTCGCATTTGTGAAGAAATGCACATTGTGTTCCGCCTTCTATAGAAATGGATGTCTTATAATGAAGTTGCAATTCCATCGATTGGCGCTGAAGCCAGTGATGTTGCTGCTGGTTGCTGCTGCGTGGTTAAGCGCTGGCTGTCGCAATGAAGCCGCCAACGCACTCCCAACGGGCACCCCGATCCCGGTCTATACGCCATGGTCGACACAGATGACAACTAACCACTCTGTCAACACGCCGACCTTGCCGCCAGAGTCTTCGCCCACTGCTACAACCGACGCTGCGGTTGCGCCAACAACAACCCCGGCGCCCACCGACACCCCGGCGCCTACGGCGACGCCTGCACCGACGGACACGCTGTCCCCTACGGCGACGACGGCGCCCACTGACACCCCGGCGCCCACGGCAACGCCTGCACCGACAGACACTCCGGCGCCCACTGTTGCACCGACTGAGGTCAGCATGACGCCTGCTGCTGCATCAGCATCGCCGATGGGCAGCGGGGGCGATGTCCTCGCTGCCGAGGTGGCTGCGTTGCTGGAAACGGCGAATCCCGGCAACGGCGAGCAGTTAACCGTCGCCAATGGCTGCATTGCCTGTCACTCACTTCAGGATGGCGTGGTAATGGTCGGTCCATCCTGGTACAATGTCGGCGCTACGGCGGCCACGCGCGTGGCGGGGCAAAGCGCAGCCGCGTATCTGTATGAGAGCATTGTTGCGCCCAATGCGCATGTCGTCGAAGGGTTTCAGCCCAACCTGATGCCGTCGACCTATCGCGATACGCTGACCGCAACGCAATTGGCTGACATCATCGCTTACTTGCTGAGCCTTGATACGCAATAGATGCGATGCGTCAACTGCTTTTGTGTGCATTTGGGCAGCCTTCGTTGCTTTGGTAAAATCGTACATAAACTTCGAATGTGCAGTGGCGGACACGCCAACCAGAGGAGATCGACCACGCCATGAAAGCAATGCTCTACCTTGCCGGCAAAGAAGACCCAGCCGCCGTGCTTGACGAGGTCAAGCTCATTCAACTTAACGACAATCACAAGGTCAGCCCGCTGCGCATCAGCTTCAAGAGCAGCAAATTCAACGCTGGCAAGACGATGACCGAGTTGCATCGCCATGAGAAGATGCATCTCCGCCTGGAAGATGGCCGGAGCGCCGACGTGCTTCTACAGCACTCCAGCCTGGACATGCAAGGAAATGCCGTTGGCGTGTTGCGCGTGTTGGGTGATTTGGTCGAAGCCGCGCCTGCGTGACCCGGTGCACCCTCCATCACGGGAACCAGACGCTGGGTCTTCAGCGTTTGCCAATGCGATCGGCCAGCCTGCGCAGGCTGGCCGTTTTCATTGACGGGTCGATCTCAGTAAGGAGGCCATGAGCCATGCAGTTATCCTCCTCCACCTTGAATGAGACACAACCATCGTCAACGATTCCGCCAACGCCCAGGCGGCGGCGTTCGCTCTTTTGGATCGGCTTTGGCGTGGGGTTTGGCCTGCTGGCGCTTGCCAGCTGTGGCGGCATCGGGATTGCGCTGGGGTTGAATGAATTGAGCCTGGCAGAATTGCAGGGGAATGGCGTCGTGTGGACGCCGCCGCCCTACACCCCTGCACCAACGCCAGCGGCAGCGAATGAAACAATTGCAACAGCAGGCGGTTCAACGCGCTTTGCCCCTCAGCAGCGCGTGCGTAACCTGACCAACAGCCGCGTCAACGTGCGCGCCACGCCGGGCTATCTCAGCAAGCCGGCGGGTGATGTGATCGGTGTGCTGGAGCCGGGGGCAACGGTGATCGTGTCGGGCGAGAACCAGGTGGCGGACAACCTGACCTGGTGGTACGTACAGGCGACGCTGTCCGATGGACGCGCAATCGCGGGGTGGGTGGCCGAAGCCACGGCGTCCGGCGTGCAGATTCTGGGTGAATAGCGATGGATGCGCAGCCCAAAGACGACGCCCGCCCCACCTTTGTCCCGCGCCCGGCGCAAGAACGCATCCTGGCGTACACAGGCGGGCCGATGGGGATCAGCGCAGTGCCGGGCAGCGGTAAGACCTTCACGCTCAGCCTGCTGGCGGCGCGGCTGGTCGAGCGACTGGCAGCTGAGGGGCGCCTGGACGACCGCGAGGTGCTGGTCGTCACCTTCACCAACAGCGCCGTGGC
>DGFH01000251.1 GCA_002391565.1 Anaerolineales bacterium UBA3905 | reverse complement strand
GTGGCGCTGGCTGGCGACGCACGAGCCGGCGCGGCTGACGGCTACACGCACGATCCTGCTCGGCAGCCACGATTACGTCGCCTGGCGGCTGTGCGGCGCACGCGCTGCCGACCCTACCACTGCCGCCACGACCGGTCTGCTCGACTGGCGCACGCGTACATGGGCGCACGACCTGCTGGCGCAGCTTGGGCTGGACGCTGCTCTGTTGCCGGAACTGCACGCGTCCGGTGCGCAGATCGGCGCAGTGAGCACGGAAGCCGCCGCTGCGACCGGCCTTCCCACAGGCACGCCCGTGCTGCAAGGCGTCGGCGACCTCGGCGCAACCACCGTCGGCGTCGGCGCGGCGGCGCCGGGCATGATCTACGCCTATCTGGGCACGAGCGGCTGGATTGCGGCAAGCCAGGATGCAGCCGTCCCCATGCCCGATCGCGGCGTCTTCACGATCTGCCATCCGCAGCCGGAACGCTACATCCAGGTGGCGCCGGTGCTCACGGCGGGCGGCAACCTGGAGTGGCTGCGCGCTGCGCTGGCGACGCCGGCAGGCGAGCAACCGGACTATGCGCGCCTTAATGTGCTGGCAGCGCAGGCCGCGCCCGGCAGCGGCGGCGTGCTCTATCTGCCCTATCTCAACGGCGAGCGGTCGCCCTTCAGCGATGCCAACGCCCGCGCCGGCTTTCTCGGCATCTCCGGCGCGACGACACAGGCTGATCTGGTGCGCGCGGTGATGGAAGGGACGGCGTATGCCTATCGCGCGCTGCGCGAGGCGTTGGGCGTGGCGCGCGGCGGGGCGCTGATGCTGGCGGGCGGCGGCGGGAAGTCGCCTGTGTGGGCGCAAATTCTGGCCGATGTGCTGGCCTCACCGGTGCAGGTGGCGGCGGCGCCGGGCGATGCACCGGCGCGCGGCGCGGCGATCATCGCGGGACAGGCGCTGGGCTGGTATGCGAGCCTCATGCCGGGTGAGGGGTTCTTTCCTGTGCAGGCAGGCTATACGCCCCTTGCAGCGAATGTGCGCGTGTATGATCGACTCTATCCGGTCTTTGCTGGTCTCTATCCGGCGTTGCGTGAAGCGTTCGCAGCGCTGGCGCAGGCGCGGAGCTGAGATGCTGTAAACGCACTGGCGCGGTTGCCGAGCTGTTCTTGAGATTCGGTGTCAGGGCTGCTGCTCCGTGTGACGTGAGCAATGATATAATGTGATCATGATTCGTCGGCTTGACGAAAGCAATTGCAAATGTACCAACCGTGAGCTTTTCCGTACGGAAAAGCTCACGGTCTTCCGTCCATCTGCTTAGTTCGTCACTGTGACCTGGATGTTAACCACAACTTCATGATCGTCGCTGACGCCCACGATCGGGACGAGATAAAGTCCGGGCGGTGTGTTGGTTGAGGAAATTGTGGCGCTCACAGAGACTCCGCTTGTCGTCGGCATGACATGATCGCTGCTGAAGGTAACAGCCAGGCCATCGCCCTCCCTACACAGGAGCGGCTGCTGAACCGTCTGCACACTTCCGTTGATCAACGGCAAGAACAGATTGAGCGCATTGATGGTGGCGCCAGCAAAAAGACAATCATCAAAGAGAAAGACCTCTTCGGGAAAGTCTGCAAGGTCGCTCGACAGGTTCAATGTGACATTCGCCGAACCATGCTTAGCCAACGTCACCGCAGTCGTTGAGGGTGTGATCGCAAAGAACGCTTTCCTGGCTTCCACCTTAAATTCGGGCGAAAGCACAAAACGTTCCGCACCGGCGACACGGCGCCCATCTGCCGCAGCCACTGCATCGCCGAAGGCGCCAATGGCTAGATAGAGCGGCTCCTCGCTATCAAGACCGACGAGATGGAAGTCGTTGTCGTAGCCAACAGAGAAGCTATCAAGGGCCTGTTCCGGCGTTGCATTGCCAGGTTGATCGCTGAGGTAGACCTTGTAGTGCGTAACGTCGGGGCTAGGATGGTGCGACCACTGGATGTAGGCTTCATCGTAGCCCGGCTCAACGGTGACGGTTGGCGTCCAACTTCCGGCGAAATCGTTGGTGCGGTTGATGACCAATGGCTGCGGTAGATAGAACTCCACCGGATCGTTGACGCCGTCATCGACTTCGATCCAGATGCGATAGGTTCCGCTGGGCAGAAAATCGGTGTTGACCTCATAGCTTTGTAGCTCGCCGTTGGTCAGGGCAGCAATGTCTTCAGCCAGTACATAGCCGTCATATTGATCGAAGACTTCCTCGCCAAAGTCGCCGGCGCTGCTATAGACGGTCTGTGTGATTGGCCCTGGATTGGCGTAAATGGCGACATAGGTCTCTGGGTTGTTTGACCGGATTCGCCAGGAAACCGTGGCGCTGTTAGCGGCGCTGCTAACCACCGCTGATTCCCCAGCTTCCACCACAGGTGCGTCGGGATGGCCGACTACCTCAAAGAAATAGGACTCCGCTGTAACCGGCTCGCCTTCCAACACGGCCAGCCATTCGCCCGGTTGCGCATTCGCCACCGTGAATATAATCTGGACGCCTGGCAGTTCTTCCGGGTCGTCGGTCACGATTTCCACTTCTTCGTAGCTAACGTTGGCAGGCAAATCATTCTGAGAAATCGAAATGCCCTCAGGACTGATCAGCCGTAGCGTCGGATTTGGCTCCCCGCGCACCAGCGTAAAGATCAGTTCGCTTGGCTGCGTGATGGTGGTGGAGACGGTGAGCGGAAAGGCGCTGGTCAGAGATGCGAATTGATAATCGCTATACGCGCTGGCGGCATGCCTCGCACCGGCGTCTGACCAGGACGCATGCGCCATCGCCACAGTCTCTGGCGTCACCAGTTTGTAGCTGCTGACGTTGCCAAACTGGATCGCCCCCTGGGTGTCGATATAGAAGCCCGCTTCGTATTTGAGAACCTTCACCGAGCCTTTGACTCCCCATTTTTCATTTTGAAACTCACCCACCTGCACCTGCACATTCCCTACAACCAGGTCCTTGGGGGGCACTTTCACACAGCGGAACTTTATGAATAGAACCTTGATACATTTTTGGTAGACTTTTCCTTTCGGAACGCCAACCTCCATGCGTCCGCTGCCGGTCAGGTGAAAATCGTTCTGGCTGTCCACCCAGGAATTGACCGAAACATCGCCGCGCGCCACGATCAATTCGATCTTCAAGACGCCGCTGAAAGACTTCGCCGTAATCTCGGCTTGAGTCGTGGCGGCATCAAAGATAAATAGTTTCACGCCGCTTTCCAATGCCAGCCGAAAAGGAGAGGTGTTCAATGTCACCTGGCCGTCTGCGCTGACAATCGATTTGCCCAACACCTCACCTTTGGTGGCGACGGAGGCTGCAATCTGGATCGTAGTGTTGTCATCGGCGAGCGTCACCGAACCGCTGACGCTCTTCAGTTCAAAGCCCGTGGCGCCGATCGGGATTGCGCAGTTTAGCTTGAGCTGTGCTTCACTGAACTTCACCTTGTCGGGGCTTTCCACCAGATACGGGCCCGATGGTCGCACCGCTACAAGCGACTGCTGAGCGGGCGGTGGCTGCAACGTCATCCGTATTCCGCCGCTATCATCCTGCTCCAGCGTCACGTCCACTTCAATCCCACTACAGCCGGTCGGCGCCGCAAGGCCAGGCAACGTGAAACTGCCGCCCGCTTTGATAATCTGGACGCCATTGGGATTCGTTTCGATCGAACCCCGCAGCCCCAATATGAAATCAGCCACCTTGATTCGGGGCAAGTCGAACTTACCGCCACCGATGCTGATCTTCCCATCCTTGACAGTGACATCATGAACGCTGCTTGAGGCAGGAAATGGGCCCGGCACGCTTAGCTCTGCTCTAGGGGCGTATAGCGATCCATCATCGCGTTCTTCAAATGTCGGGAGCCGAAGCGTCAGACCGGCCAGTGAAAACTCGCGCGGAATCTGGGTCGTCGCAAGCGGGTCGTTGCTATCTTGATGCGTGGGCGTCTGCGCCATTGCGCTATGTCCAAACGCCAGAGTGCAGACAAGACACAAGAACAGAGATAGCGCCAATCTAGACGCCCACAGCGAAACGCGACCGCCCCCCAATGGATGCAATTGCATGGTCTCCTCCTGATACAAACAAGAATGCGTGTTTTTTTGAGCAAACTGCAGGCTTGCGAACT
This sequence comes from Anaerolineales bacterium UBA3905, assembly GCA_002391565.1. Classification (GTDB taxonomy): domain Bacteria; phylum Chloroflexota; class Anaerolineae; order Caldilineales; family Caldilineaceae; genus Caldilinea. Next base: position 7,628 of record DGFH01000251.1, on the reverse strand, counting down.
GCGCTGCGACGGGCGTCGACCTGCATTTGGGAACTGTCAGGGTCATTGCTTGCGCGTCGAAACGGATGTACAATACGCGTCCGTTATTCACCTTTTGCGATACTCAGCGGCGCGCGACTTCGATTGCCGAAAAAACTGATCGGCGATTTGCGTTTCATCACATTGACTTAACAAGCAGCAGAATATCAGCCCCGATGTCGGTCGTTCAGGGACAGCGTCTGGGACAAATCTGGGACAGTTGGTCAGCCGTGGCGATGGCAGAAACAATGACGGATTTCGTACAATTCGGAAAGCAGCTCCGATTGCTGCGAAGACAGGCAGGGTTGAGCCAAGAGCAACTGGCGAGAGCGCTCGACCAGCGCGCCCGCGTCGGCCCACCTGAAGAATATCGGGTGGTCGACGGCACATTGATCTCGCGTTGGGAGCGTGCATGTGTGCGAGCGGGGCGGCGTTGGCGCCCCACCCGACATTATCTGCTGCTCTTGATCGATCTGTTTGCTACGCAGCTGACATATGAAAGCGCTCAAAGCTGGGCCGGTCAGGCGGGATATGCTCTGGCTGCAAAAGAACTTGAAAGATGGTTCACCCCGTCTGTACAGGCGCCGCCTGGAAGAATGGCGCTTGTTGCGGAGAAGAGTCATGCGCATCGCACACCAGCCCACAATTTGCCTGCGTCGCTTTCCTCCTTTGTAGGCCGACGCAGCGAGTTGGCGCTCCTGGTTGATTTAGTCACGCACACTCGCCTGGTGACGATCGTCGGGGAAGGAGGGGTTGGCAAAACTCACCTGGCGCTGGCAGTCGGCCACACTCTCCTGGAGATGCAAACCTCTCTGTCGGGCCACCTGCCATTTGTTGATGGCATCTGGTTTGCACCTCTGGCCGGGGTGGAGATGACCGATTCAGCAACTCTGGTCAACCAGCTGGTGTATGCAGTCGCCAGCGTCTTTTCCCTGCCTTTTCAGCAGATGAACTCGACGCCGCTTGCCGTGTTAATCGATTTTCTACGCTCGAAGCGGCTGCTTTTGATTCTTGATAACTTTGAACATTTGCTCGGCGGCGCGCCCTTTGTGCTCGATCTGCTTGCCAACGCGCCATCCGTGTCCATCCTGGTCACTTCGCGTGCACCGCTTGACTGCCAGGCGGAGCAGTTGCTGGTGTTGCAGGGGTTGCCCGTGCCTGCCGATGGCGAGGTGGACGCGCTCGATTTTGCCAGTATTCAGCTCTTTGTCGAACGCGCACGGCAGCAAGACCCTTACTTCGCTGTCGATCGGCAAACCTTGCGCGAAATCAGCGAATTGGCAGCATTAGTGCACGGCAACCCACTGGCGATGGAACTGGCGGCGCGCTGGATCAGACACCTGTCGATCGCCGAACTGACGACAGCATTTCGGCATGAGGACGGTATTCTACTGAGCACCCGTCAACAGGATGTACCCCTGCGTCATCGCAGCATGGGGGCCGTCTTCGAAACCTCATGGCGGCTCCTATCGCTTGAAGCTCAGCAGGCGCTTGCCAAACTGACCGTTTTTCGTGGCGCATTTTCGCGTCAGGCTGCGCTGACGGTTACACAAGATTCCGTCGATCAATTGCAAGAATTGGTCAACCACTCTTTGCTGCACATCGCACAAGAATCTGCCGGGCGTAAAAGGTATGTGCTGCATGAGCTGTTGCGCCAATATGCGGCGCTAAAACTCGCAGCATTCAACGAGATGCAGCCCGGGGTGCAGGTAGAGATTCGTCGCCGTCATAGCAACTACTATCTCGGCCTGGCGGCAAAACATGTTGACGCCCTATATAGCCGCAATATGAATCTCGCGGCAGATGAAATGCAAGCGGAGATCGACAATATTCGCGCCGCGTGGGAATGGGCTTTGCAAGAACGTTCTATCTCCATGCTGACTCAGGCAATTGCTGGCTTGCAGGCGTTTTATCACGTGCGCAGCTTATATCAAGAAGGGGAAGCCGTGTTCGCCAGGGCTGCGACTGTTCTCGCCACAACTGCCCCCCCCTCCTCAGCAGTCGTGGGCGTCATACTTGAACTGCAGCTTGCTCGCGCCTTTTTCCTCAATCTGTTGCATCGGTACACGGATGCTGCTGAAGTGACGCAACAAGTGTTGACAACATGTACAGAGCAGAATTTTACAGCGCTAACTGCCGCAGCGCAGGTGGAGTGGGGCGTCGCCATTTCACTACAGGGAGTGCACAATGTTGCGCTGCAGCAGCTGGAACGGGCGGCGCAGAGCGCACATCAACTCGATCTGCCACAGGTTGAGGCAAGAGCATTGCACGCCATGTTCCGCTGCCTTGTTCCGATGGGTGAGATAGAGCGGGCCAACTCGGTGTTGGAACGGACGCTGCGCCTCTATCAGCGCACCGGGAATCGACTTGGCGAGAGCTTCGTCCTGCGTTCACTGGGTTACGTCGCCCACTTTCAAAACGAAGACGAAAAAGCGCTCCATTGTTGGGAGCAAGCGGTGAGCATTTATCAGGAGCTAGGCGACCAGCCGCGTTTGCTATCGATTTACCAGCATCTCGGTGACGCCTACGCCGCCTTAGGCGATTTGGGGCGCGCGTATCGGTACTATGACGCAGCCTACACCAGCCGAGAGGAAGTCCATGATCCGCGCCATGCGGCTCACACCGCCGATGGCTTTGCGCGGTTGCTGATTCGACTGGGAAGGTGTGTTCAGGCGCGCCAGCTTAGCCAACAGGCGCTGGCTGAGCTGCGACCACTCGGTGATCGGGTGGGCGTCATCGAGGCGCTGTGCACGCTGGGAACAGCGGAGTTGCAGATGGGCAATACCGCCGCTGCACTGGCTTGCCACCAGGAGGCGCTGGAGCTGAGTCGCGTGTCTGGCGCACCGATTTATGAAGGCTCGATCTTGTTTGGAATTGGCTGCGCTCTTGCAGCCATGGGTCGGTGCGATGAAGCGCTTGATCTTTACCGCCAGGCGCTCAATTCACGCCACACGCATAGCCAGCAATCTCTTTCCATCCCTCTTTCCATCGCAGTCAAAAGTGAGATGGCGGCTGTTTATTTGTCACAAGGACGCAACGTCGACGCCTGGACATTGATCCAGGATGTGCTTCCATCGCTCAACCCGTCTACGTTTGCGAAGCTACGGGATCCGCTGCGCGTCTATTTCATCTGCTATCAAGTGCTTCAAGCCAACCATGTTGCCGATGCAGGCTGTTATCTGACCGACGCATACACTCACTTGCAAGCGCAGGCGCACACGCTTGAGAACGAACCGTTGCGCGCGTCTTTCCGGCAGAATGTGGCTGTCAACCAATGGATTGAAAGAGCCTATCAACAACAAACGGATTGATCGCTCCCCCTTGTGCTTGCCAGAGGTATGCTGTTCGATCACCTTCCCGGAAGCTCAGAGCTTCCGGGAAGGTAGTCTTCTGATAGGTTCGGCAGGGCGTCCGCTTTGTCGAACTATTCCACCTTCACCGGCTTCAGATTCCAAATATCCCGTACGTATTCGCGGATCGTGCGATCTGACGAGAAGAAGCCAGTGCGCGCGGTGTTGAGGATCGACATGCGCGTCCAGGTTTCGGGGTCGCGATAGACGCGCTCCACCTGATCCTGGATATCGATATACGCCTGATAATCTGCAAAGACCAGATATTCGTCATGGCGCAGCAGTGAATCGAGCAGTGGGCGGAACAATGTAGCGTCCCCACGTGAGAAGACGCCTGCAGCGAAGGCATCCACGGCGCGTTTGAGAGCACGATTGTTAGCATACCAGTCGTAGGGGTGATAGCCGCGCGCTTTCAGATCCATCACCTCCCCGGCATTGAGACCAAAGAGGAAGAAGTTTTCCGGGCCGACCAGCTCGCGAATCTCAATGTTGGCGCCATCGAGCGTGCCAACCGTCAACGCGCCGTTGAGGGCGAACTTCATGTTGCCCGTGCCCGACGCTTCCTTGCCCGCCAGCGAAATCTGCTCGGAGAGTTCGGCGCCCGGATAGATGATCTGTCCCATCGTCACGTTGAAGTTGGCGGGGAAGACCACCTTGAGGCGGTCGCGCACGATCGGGTCAGCGTTGACGACCTCCGCCACGCTGTTGATCATTTTGATGATCAGCTTGGCGGTGGCATAGCCCGACGCAGACTTGGCGCCAAAGAGAAAGGTGCGCGGCACGATGTCCAGGTTGGGATTGTCCTGCAGCCGCTGATAGAGCGTCACGATGTGCAGCAGCTTGAGCAACTGGCGCTTGTACTCGTGCAGGCGCTTGACCATCACATCCATCATGGCGCGAGGATCAACGTTCACCTGTGTGCTGTGCTCGACGAAAACAGCCAGGTTCTCCTTGTTGTGCTGCTTGATCTCGCGCCAGCGCTGGCGAAAAGCGGCGTCTTCGACATACGCCTCCAGCCCGCGCAGCCGTTCCATCTCGTTGATCCAGCCATCGCCGATCGCCTCTGTGATCAGATCGCAGAGGCGCGGGTTGGCAAGTTTCATGAAACGCCGTGGGCTGACGCCGTTGGTCTTATTCTGGAAACGATCAGGAAACATCGTGGCGAAGTCCGCCAGGGTGTGGTCGCGCAGAAGCTGCGAATGCAACTCGGCCACGCCGTTGATAGCAAAGCTGCCCACACTCGCCAGATTCGCCATCCGTATCTGCCGTCCCCCGCTCTCGTCGATCAGCGACATGCGCGCCACGCGCCCCTCATCGCCGGGGAAACGCGCCCGCACATGCGCCAGGAAGCGGTGGTTGATCTCGTAGATGATCTCCAGGTGGCGCGGCAGCAGATATTCGAAGAGGCTGACAGGCCATTTTTCCAACGCCTCAGGCAGCAACGTGTGGCAGGTGTAGGCAAAGGTGCGCTGTGTGATGCGCCAGGCCTGATCCCAGTTCAGCCCCTGCTCGTCCACCAGAATACGCATCAACTCCGGGATGGCAATGACCGGATGCGTGTCGTTAAGCTGGATCGACACTTTTTCGGGGAAGGTGTTCCAGTCGGTGTTGCGTAACCGGAAGCGCCGGATAATGTCGTGCAGCGAGCAGGCCACAAAGAAATATTGCTGGCGCAGACGTAGCTCGCGCCCCTGCGGCGTGCCGTCGTTGGGATAGAGCACCTTGCTGATGTTCTCGGAATAAATCTTTTGTTCGACGGCCTGAGCATAGTTGCCCGTGTCGAACATCTGGAAGTCGAACTCCTCGGCGCCGCGCGCCCGCCACAAACGCAGAATGTTGACAGTGTTTGTGCCGTAACCAGGCGCCAGCGTCGTACATGGTTCGCCCAGCACCTTCTGGCCGGGCACCCAGCGCACGCTGAACCGCCCGCCGCCCAGCGGTGCATGCTCGGTGTAGCCGCCAAAGCCCACCTCGATCATGTCGTCGGGATGGATGAACTCCCAGGGATTGCCGCGCAACAGCCAGGCGTCGGGCTGCTCCACCTGCCAGCCATCGACAAAGGTCTGGCGGAAGATGCCAAACTCGTAGCGGATGCCGTAGCCGACCGCTGGCAAATCGAGCGTCGCCAGCGAATCGACAAAGCAGGCCGCCAGACGCCCCAGACCGCCATTGCCCAGCCCTGGCTCCGGCTCCAGCTCCAAAAACTCCTCCAGGCTGAAGCCGAAATCAGCCAGCAACTGCCCGGCGACCTCCGTCGTGCCCGTATACAGCAGATTCTGCCCAAGTTGCTTGCCCAGCATATACTCGGCGGAGAGATAATAAGCAAACTTGGGGTTGGCTTCGTAGTGCGCCTCGGTCGTCTTGCGCCAGCGTTGGGTCAGCAAGTCGCGCACAGCCAGCGAGAGCGCCATGTACAGATCGTGCTTGCTGGCGGATTGCACGGCGCTGCCGACGGTGTTGTAGAGACGCTCGGCGACGGCCTGGCGTAGCTCCTCTTTGGTCAACGTGAAAGTCCCGACAAGGGGGGACGGTTCGATTGTTTTGGTTGTACTCATGATTGGTTCCATCTGATCTGGCTAGTGCGCTCATGCATCGATGGGTGCGAGCACACCAGGTGCGATGATAAATTGCGGTGAAAACAGGCGTCGATGCGTTGGGCGCTGCATTGCGCCACCACTATACATCAAGTGCGATTTCCTGCCTAGCAATTCATGACACGAAAAACACTCTTCAGACGCTATGGCTGGCGGCGCCGATCATGATGAAAATGGCGACTTGCCGCCATCGACCCCTGCCACTCGCCCCCATTTTCACGTCAGCGCAGTAACCGCAACACGCGCTCCGCCATGATCAAATAATCAATGAGCACCGCCCCCAGGAAAATGCCCGCCAGCATTGACTGTCCGGACAGATACAGCATGCCGATCGCCAAGCCAAAGACACCCCATTCGATCAGCAATCGGAGCGGCCCCGGCACCGCAACCAGGGCCGCGCCCGGATCATTTGGTGCACGGAAGACGCCCCACACGATCGCCGCCGCCACCGGCAACAGCACACCCAATAACAGCCGCATCCACAGCGTATCGCCGAGCCGGAAGCCAGCATAAACCATAGCAGCTAATGCACATAGTTCCAGCGCAAAATGTAAGCCTAGTCCTATCGTTGTCATTGACATCTTTCCTCTTTCGCATTAACAACGCGCAATTGCCGCCTGTTGCTCCAACCCCGCCACTACCATTTCCACCAGTCGCCGAAAGCTTTCATCCAGATCGAGTGGGATGCCAAAGCCGCCCGCCGCCTCCAACGTGGCAAAGCCATGCACCACGCTGCGCAACATCCGCACCGCATGGATGGCGTCATCGCCCATCAGCCCAAACGACGCCACGACTGCCACCGCCACGTGCATGATGCGCGTTTCCGCCTGAATCCGCTCGACGTCATTGGGTGCATCTAATGCGGCAGGGCGCACCGTGTAAGCCGCCAGCCCAGGATTCGCCGTGACAAAGCTGCGGTAGGCGTCGAGCAGCGCCGCGACTGCCGCCGCGCCCGACTTGCCGATCACGGCGGCGGTCAGCGCATCGCCCAGCCGCTGCACACCAAGCAGCGCCAGCTCGCGCTCTAGCCCGGGCAGCCCGGCGACATGGTTGTAGAGCGACGGCGTCTGCACGCCCAGCTCCCCCGCCAGGCGTTTGAGCGAGAGCGCAGCCACGCCTTCGCGATTGACCAGCGCCGCCGCCGCCGCCACGACCGTAGGCTTATCCAGCCCCGCCCTACGCGACACGCCGCACCGCCTGCTGTGCCCGCAAGAAATCGACGATCTGCGGCGCCGTTTCCTCTGGCATCTCGGCGTGCGGATAGTGGCCAGCGCCATCGACCATCAGATAACGCCCATGTACAGTTTCGGCGACCCACTGCGCCTCCGCCTTTGGATCAGGGAAATCAGGGTCTTTGCTGCCCATCAAGACCAGCGTCGGCGCCATCACGCCCGCCACCCGTTCCGCCGACGCCGCTTTGGAGGCGCGCATCATCGCCTGCAATGCCTCTAGCCGGCCCGCTTCCCGCAAATTTGCACCGAGCGCGGCGGAGTACGCAGCAAAATCCGCCGGTTTGCGCGTGGGATAGAGCGTCGAGTAGTACCACTGCCACGCGCGCACGCCCCACAACCGGTTGAAAAGCAGCGAATAGAGCAGCGCATTGGTCGCGCTTGTCTCACCGCGCACGAATGGCCCAATCAACCCCAGCCCGGCTACGTGCGCGGGC
>DGFH01000128.1 GCA_002391565.1 Anaerolineales bacterium UBA3905 | reverse complement strand
AACGCCCGGTAGGCCGCCCATCCCTTCAGCGACAACACCTTCGTGATTGCCGCCGTCAAGCTCGTCTTCCCGTGATCGATGTGACCAATCGTGCCCACATTCGCGTGGGGCTTCGTCCGCTGGAATACTGCCTTGGACATGAACGTATCCTCCTACACTGGATGAATCAGCGTGTTAGCCAAACCGCACAACGACTTGTTTTACTGGCTATGGCATAATTGCACCGCCGAGAACGCCTACGGCGGTGCAAGGCAAACCAATCTGGGTGACGACCGGCATCGCCAATCGTCACAAGCTAAACAGTATACTTGACCAGGTCAAGAGTGACAAATTGGCGGCTTGACAAAACGTGTATAGTTGTTTCTTGTTGCTGATTTCACTGATCGGTGCACGGTTGAAGACGAAGCGAAGGTCGTGCAAGTGTACAAGATCGTGAAGAGGAATGATTACGCTTATCGGGAGTAATTCCAGGCGCAGCGAAATGTTCCAGGTTGTCTGATTCGCCAGGCAACTGCACAAAGGCCCTCGTGTCAGCGAGGGCCTTTGTGTTGGTGGGTATCCTTAAGCGATGCCCTTCAGCACTTTTTCGGCGATGCTCTGGCTGACAGGCATGTACTTCTCAAATTGCATACTGAAGCTGCCGCGTCCGCTGGTCATCGAGCGCAAATCGGTGGCGTAGCCAAACATTTCAGCCAGTGGCACCAGCGCCCGCACAACCTGCACGTTGCCGCTGCGCGACTCCATTCCCTCCACCTGACCACGCCGCGAAGAGAAATCGCCAACGACGTCGCCGACGTACTCGTCTGGCACGGTGGTCTCAACCCGCATCATCGGCTCCAGCAAGATCGGGCCGGCTTTCTGTGCACCGTCCTTGAAGGCCATGCTGCCGGCGATCTTGAAGGCCATTTCGCTGGAATCAACTTCGTGGTAGCTGCCATCAACCAGCGCCACCTTGACATCGACCACCGGATAGCCAGCCAGCACGCCGCTCTCCATGGCTTCGATGACGCCCTTCTGCACCGGTGCGATGTATTCGCGCGGCACGACGCCACCCACGATCTTGTCCTCGAAGACAAAGCCCGCACCCGGCGCGTTTGGCTCCATCTCCAGCCAGACATGACCGTACTGACCGCGTCCGCCGGACTGACGCACGAAGCGGCCTTCGACTTTGACCGGGCGCGTGATCGTTTCGCGGTAGGCAACCTGCGGCCGCCCCACGTTGCATTGCACGCGGAACTCCCGCTTGAGACGATCGACGATGATGTCAAGGTGCAATTCGCCCATACCGGAGATCACTGTCTGGCCGGTCTGTTCGTCGTATTGCACGCGGAAGGTCGGGTCTTCCTCAGCCAGCTTGATGAGCGCATCGGTTAGCTTATCCTGGTCGCCCTTAGACTTCGGCTCGACGGCGACCTTGATGACCGGGTCTGGGAACTCAATAGTCTCCAACATGATTGGCGCTTTCGGGTCGGCCAGAGTCTCCCCCGTGTAAGATTCCTTCGGGCCGACAATGGCGGCAATGTCGCCCGCGCCAACTTCCTTGATATCCTCGCGCTTGTCGGCATGCATGCGCACCAGGCGGCCGATGCGTTCGCGTTTGCCGCGATTGGTGTTGTAGACGGTCTCGCCCGACCGTAACACGCCGGAGTACACGCGCACATACGCCAGTCGCCCCACGAAAGGATCGGTCACAATCTTGAAGACCAGACCGGCAAAGGGCTCATTGTCATCAGAATGGCGAACTTCTTCCGCGCCTGTGTCCGGATTGATGCCCTGCACTGGCGGCACGTCCTTGGGGCTGGGCAGGTAGCGCACGACAGCATCAAGCAGGAGTTGCACGCCTTTGTTGCGCAACGCCGTGCCGCACAAAATCGGCACGATGGCGTTGTTGCAAACCGCCTTGCGCAGGGCCGCATACAATTCTTCATTGCTGATCTCTTCGCCGTCGAGGAATTTCATTGTCAATTCATCGTCGGTCTCAGCAATGCGTTCAATCAGGCGTTCGCGTGCAGCGGCGGCGGCCTCGGCATATTCCGCCGGAATATCAGTAATGGTCGGTGACGCGCCTAACTCATCGGTGAAGACGAAAGCTTTCATCGCAAAGAGGTCGATGACGCCTTTAAAGCTATCCTCGACGCCGAGCGGAAGTTGAATCGGCAGGGGGTTGGCGCCCAGGCGGTCAACGATCATGTCGATGGTGCGCTCAAAGCTGGCGCCCACGCGATCCATTTTGTTGACGAAGCAAATGCGGGGCACCTGGTAACGATCGGCCTGCCGCCAGACAGTTTCCGACTGTGGTTCAACGCCGGCTACAGCATCGAACACAACCACGCCGCCGTCAAGCACACGCAGACTACGCTGCACTTCAGCGGTGAAGTCGATGTGCCCGGGTGTATCGATGATGTTGATCTGACACTCTTCGCCCGTGACGCGATCCGTCCAGGAGGTGGTGATCGCCGCCGCCGTAATCGTGATGCCGCGTTCACGCTCCTGCACCATCCAGTCGGTCACCGCCGTGCCTTCGTGCACCTCACCCATCCGGTGGATGCGGCCTGAATAGAAAAGAATTCGTTCTGTGGTTGTCGTTTTGCCAGCATCGATGTGCGCGATGATGCCGATGTTGCGCATGCGTTCGATTGGATATTCGTTTGCCATACCTATTTCCCCTCACCGTCCCAAATTTTCACACAAAAGAATGCGGCGCCTGAACCAGTAAGCCGCTACCACCACCAACACTTGTGTCACACACGAACCGACTATGACAGGTGGGAAGCAGTCAGCTTACAGGCGGGCGCCGCATCGCAACAGGTCAAACCTGAATTGTGCGGACTACACCCACTCGCCAGTTGGCGAAACGCTGTCTGACCAAGATTACCAGACGATCGCCAGCTACGAGGTCCTAACACATATTGCCTGGTACTTGCCTAGTAGCGGAAGTGAGCAAATGCCTGGTTTGCTTCCGCCATCTTGTGCGTATCTTCACGCTTTTTGATGGTGGCGCCTTCGTTGCGCGCGGCGTCCATCAACTCGCCAGCCAGGCGCGCTGCCATATCACGGCCACTGCGTTTGCGCGCGTTGGCAATCAGCCAGCGCATCGCCAACGCCTGACGGCGCGCGGCGCCGATCTCCATCGGAATCTGATAGGTGGCGCCACCCACGCGGCGCGGCTTGACTTCCACCAGTGGCGTTGCATTCTTGAGCGCTTCTTCGAACACCTCAATGCCTGGGCGCTTGGTGCGCTCTTCGATGATCGCAAATGCATCATAGACGATGCTGGTCGCCAGGCTCTTCTTGCCGCGCTCCATCACGTTGTTGACAAACTTGGCGATCACTTCGCTGTTGTAGCGTGGATCAGGCGTAACTTTGCGGAGTTCAGCACGATTTCTTCGCATGATTTCCCTCGTTGCCTATTTCTTGGGCCGCTTTGTACCGTATTTGCTGCGCCCACGCTTGCGCTTGTCGACGCCTTGACTATCTAGTGCACCACGCACGATGTGATAGCGCACGCCGGGCAGGTCCCTCACACGCCCGCCGCGCACCAACACAACGCTGTGCTCCTGAAGATTGTGACCCTCGCCTGGAATATAGGCGGTCACTTCCAAGCCGTTAGACAGGCGTACACGCGCCACCTTGCGGAGCGCTGAATTTGGCTTCTTAGGCGTCGTCGTGCGCACGACGGTGCACACACCGCGCTTCTGTGGGTTGCCGAGCTTCATGCGGCGCGTGCGCCCCGTCAGCGTATTCTGCGTAAAACGCAGTGCCGGCGCCTTCTCTTTCTTGGCAACGTCTTTGCGGCCCTTGCGGACCAATTGATTGATGGTCGGCAAACGTCCCTCCACTGTTCAATCGAGGCTCAACAAGCAGGCCTCACACCGTCTGAAACTAGAGATTTCCACTCAAAAGCAGCCTGACGACTGACAAGCTGCGATTTTTACTTCGTCCATTGCACATTGTCAGCCTGGCAACAAACCAGGGTGACAGCATTCCTGACTCGATGCATGGGACTGGAAGACCCACGAACAAGGAGTGTAACATAAAGCCAAAAAGCCGGTCAAATCGAAATGGCGTCAATACACAACTATTTTTCACCCCGATGCAACAAGCTGCGATGACATCGAGTTTGGGAACGGCGCCATCGTCAGCGTCGCACCATCCAACGTCAGATAACGCTTGAGCAGATCTGCCGTCAGACAAGAATGAACGGGCATGACGCCCAACAACCCACCCACCTGAATGCGCGAGGATAATGCGGCAAAAGTGGCGTCATCCGCGTGAACAATGCCATGTTCCTGTGAAACAGAACGCACCCAGGCGCCGGGAAGGGGCGCGCTCCACCCATCTTCCTCCAGATAGACAACAGCGCCAAAGCTGGGGCTGTCATCCGCGCGTCGCAAGCTCTCTTTGGAAAGATGCACGGCGCCCCCATAGAGAATCACGTCGTTGCGCTCCGGGTGAATCGCTACCACCGGACATGCTACGGTGACCGCAACATCCTCCCATGTGCAGGAGCCGATTTCGACCTGCATCCAATCATAGAAAACAAAATTGCCCGGCCGCATTTCATCCACTGAACCAAAGTCATCGAGCACGCTGCACGCTGGCGTGTCGCCGATCGAGAGTTCCACCCCCTGGAAACCGTGCACCGCCAGCACACGGCGCGCCTGATTGAGTCGCTGCACTGTCGTTGCATAGGCGTCGGCAATGGCAGCGTGTGTGCGCGCTGCGTAAGTGCCGCCATCGTGGGTGAGCAACCCCTGAAACTGCATCCGGTCACAGGCCGCGACGCGATCTGCCACCGCTGTCAGCGCCGCGCCATCATCCCACGCCACACCGCTGCGCCGATAGCCAGCGTCAACCTCGATCCAGATTGCGACGGGCGCCGTGAGCCGGGTGGCAAGGAAGTCCACTGCCGCCATGTTCTCCACGAGCAGATGCAGCCGCACGCGCGCTGCCAGCGCATTGATGGCGGCGATCTCGCGCAGATTGACCGGAAAAGCAACCGTGATGTCATCCCAACCATGCGCAGCAAAATAATTCGCCATAGTCATCGACGAGACCGTGATCGCAGTCACACCGACAGCCCGAAACCATTCGCCAACCTCGGCGGATTGGTGTGTCTTGAAATGAGGACGGAAGCGCAGGCGGTTGCGCTGCGCCTTGAGCGCCATACGCGCGATGTTGCGCTGGGCGCGCACGGCGTCCAGCAGCAGGGTCGGTCTCTCAATCGTGGCGTAGATGTTTGTCATCATGGCTCCTCTTTCTTGTCAGGCGCCATGTCTGGCGCCACCAATAACAATCAGAATCATGGCTTCTAGCACTGCCCTCGTCTCCATTTTCAGAACGGCGCTACGCACAAAGAACGCCCGGAATGAAGACAAACATTCCGGGCGTTTCCAATGATTCACACCGAATCTGAGAAGTGACCTTCTCTTCACCGGGAGGCGTCAGACGCCTGCCATCGATTCGGATGAAGTGTATTCGGTTGTAAAAACCTCAGCAAAGCCGGGGATTACATGCCGCCCATGCTGATCGTAATGCTGCCCTCGTCGGTCTTGACATCAGCGGCAACGCCAAAGCCAGCGAGTGCCCCATTGATGTACTGGCTGACCAGACCCATAATCGGGCCGCTAACCATCATGCCATTAGCGCCAGCGTCCGTCAGGTTGACTGCAACCTTGCCATTTTCAATGCCGATCGTACCGGCAAGATCGATGTTCTTACCGCCCAACAATACGCCATCCTTAAGCGTAATGCGTGCATGAATTGCATTGCCTGGAGACAGCCACACTACGATGGAATCAACTGGTTGATTCGGGCCGGTGTTCGCCTTGAGCAATTCAGTCAGGAAGCTGCTCAACTGCGCCTCGGACCAGGTAACCTTGCCTGCCATCAAGCCGGCCAACCCCGCATTTTGACCCTCGAGTGCAGCGTCAATGCTGATCGGCACTTCGCGGTCTGGCGCCGCAACATCGCCCATGGCGCAACCCGCCAGACTCGACATCAACAGCAGTGCGACCAGCGCTACAACCCAAATCCTCCGGTTAAGCATAGAAACCTCCCCTTGTCGTGGAAATCGTGGAATGTATTTGGACTTTGCACAGCCCTCGTGATGGGAAATCAACAGCATATAGATTATACTGCATTTTTTCCATCAGCAAAAACTGTATTTCGACCACTTATGTCTATGCCATGTCTATACCATGTCTATGGCATTCCTATGGCAGATTTTTATTTATTTGCAGTGCGTTGCAGGATTTGCATTATAACAGGATGGTTTCAGCATTGCAAGGGCGCAAAAAGCTTAACCCCGTTTTTCTCAACCCATTTTGCATTTCTGTTGCTTTAAGCGCCAGCATACCACATAAAACCGGTCGCGCACTCAACGGATTCCCAACGGCGTCGCATCAGATCGCTATGCGCGCGTCTTTTCACCGTCAGAACCTCGCCCCTACTCCTGCCTCGTAGCCATCCAATACGGCGTATAGCACTTCATCCAGGAAGTGATCGAGCAGACGTTCAACGCGCATATCATCATTGTCTGGCGGTTGGGCTTCGCTGGAGCGCACCGTATCAATCAACTGGTTGCGGAAAAACTGCACTGCACGTCCGGTTTCGGCCAGAGTAAGCCCATTACGCGCTGCCTCTTCACCATACTGACGCCCCAGCTCTCGTCCCGATTCAAGCAAGCTCTCTCGTTGCTGCGGCTTCATCACATAGGAAATTGCCAGCGCAAACAGGGTGCGCCCTCGTTCACGTCGCACCTGGTCGATGGCAGTGTCCACCGGTTGATGCCACCGCTGCACGGCTGCATCGACGCGCTGCAATTCGGCGCGCACACGCCCTACAGCCACTTCCACGAGCGCACCGCTACTCGAGGCGGGCAGAGAGTGAGCGCGTTCGGCGAGAAAGCGTCGTAAGTCGTCGTAGCTGAAGCGACGATGTCCACCCGGCGTGCGAAACACTGGAATTTCACCGCGATCCGCCCAGCTGCGCAAGGTGGTGAAATGCACGCCCAAAAAGTCGCTCGCCTCTTGCAACGTTAACCACCTGATCTTTGTGGTTGGCATGGATGGTTTTAGGACGGCCAAATCTGAATTCTGCACATTTGCGGTCATCAAGCAGAGATTGTAGAAAGATCGCCCCCTGCTGTCAAACGTGTATCACCCGTCATGCGTCACGCCTGGCTACAGCAGTGAAAGAGGGTCGATGTCGATCCGCCAGCCGAAGGGGATATCCAACCCGCGCAGTACATTTGCCGGATCAGGCGCGCGCAGCAGTAGTTGCCAGCGATAGTAGCCTCGATAGCGCTCAAAGAAGGCTGGCGCTGGCCCCAACAGACTGGCTGCCTGTCCCGCCAGCCCCATGCTGACCAGGCGCTGCTGCACGACTTTCGCCATCCGCTGCGTCTCTTGCCTGACGCGATCCAGCCGTTTTTCCCAATAGATAAGCCGCGCCAGCCGACGCACAGGTGGATAGCCATGCTCACGCCGAAAGTCTAACTCACGCGCATAAAAGCCCTGATAGTCGTGACGCGCCGCCGCCTGGATGACGTAATGATCGGGGCGGTAACTCTGGATCACTACGCGCCCACCGCGGGCGCTACGCCCGGCGCGGCCGGCCACCTGGGTAAGCAACTGGAAGGTGCGTTCGCTGCTGCGAAAATCTGGCAAGAACAGCCCGACATCCGCCGACACGACGCCCACCAATGTCACCAACGGCAGGTCGAGTCCCTTTGCAATCATCTGCGTACCGATCAGAATGTCTGCCTCGTGTGCAGCAAAGGCCGCCATCAGCTGTTCGTGGCTGCCTTTCCTGGCTGTCGTATCGGCGTCCCAGCGCAAGACGCGTGCTGCAGGGACGATCTCTTTGACCGCCTCCTCGATCCGTTCCGTGCCGGCGCCAAAAAAACGGATGCGTTTACTCTTACAGGCCGGGCAGACCTCCGGCACAGGATAGACGCGGTTGCAGTGATGACAGACCAGACGTGCAGCGTGGCCCGTCGCATCGGTGTGATAGGTGAGTGGCACGGCGCAGCGTTGGCATTCCGCCACATAGCCACAATCGCGACACAAGATAAAAGTATTGGTGCCGCGTCGGTTGAGAAAGAGGATCACCTGCTCGCCAGCCGCCAGCGTTTCGAGCAACTGCGACGCCAGACTGCGGCTAAAGATGCTGCGATTGCCGGCGCGTAGCTCCTGCCGCATATCTACGACTTCGACCGGCGGCAGTTCCGCGTAATGAGTGACGCCGTCGAGACGATGCCCCATCACTCGCTGCGACATTTCGAGCAGGATCATGTCGCCTTGTTGAGTGGCGAGGTAGCTCTCCAGGCTGGGCGTCGCCGAGCCTGCAATCAGCAAGCAACCCTGAGTCGCCGCCATGTGCCGCGCCACAGTGCGGGCATCGTAGAAAACGTTGGCGCCGCCCCACACTTCGGCGTCTTGTTTGTACGTGCCTTCGTGCTCTTCGTCAATGATGATCAATCCCAGAGCAGGCACGGGAGCAAAGAGAGCGCTGCGCGGGCCTATGACGACATCGTACTGGCCGGTGCGAATCGCCCGCCAGACATCGTAACGCTCCCCTGGGCTCAGTGCAGAGTGGATCACGGTGACGCGACCAGGGAAGCGACCGGCGAAGCGGGCGACGGTTTGCGGCGTCAGCGCAATCTCTGGCACCAGCACAATCGCCTGTTGCCCGCGCCGGATCATCGCGTCGATGGCGCGCAGATAGATCTCGGTCTTGCCGCTGCCAGTGACGCCATGCAGCAAAAAGACGCCACCGCCGGGTTGATCGAGCCCTTCGGTCACGATACGTTGCCAGACGGCGGCCTGCTCAGAGGTCAACGGCGGCGCTGCTGTCTGCGGATAAGTGCGGCCCATCAGCGGATCCCGCAGTACGACTTCCTCCCGCAGGACAACGATTCCAGCAGCCTGCAATTCGCGCAGCAGCGTCATAGGCGCCGGCGTCAGCGCCTCGAGTTCATGCCGCCACAACGGTTGTCCCGACGCCGCCAACGCAGCAATGATCGGACGATATTTGTCGACGCCGCGCAGCGTCAACAGCAAGTCTGCCGCAGCCGCGACATCGATCTGCAGCGCCACCTGGCGGTCTTCGACGCGAACGGCGCCAAGTTTGCGCAAGGACTGAATGGCGCTGTCGCTGCGCAGATGACAGGTCGCCTGCAATTCGGCTACGGTTGGAGTCTCGTTGCGATGGGCTAACAACCACTCCAGGACACGCGTTTGTCCTGATGCGCGCCCCAGCGTCAAGAGATGCTCCTGCACTGCCTCTGCGGGCAGCGCCAACTCGACGCGCGTTGCGCGCCGGCTGCGGACTGAGCGTTGTCCCGGCGACCGACCCAATAAGCCTGGCGGCAAGCAAAGCCGAATTGCCTCGGCAAAAGGCGCTACGTAATATTCCGCGATCCAGGCGGCAAGTTCGATCTGCGCCGGGGTCAGCACCGGCTCCGGGCGCGCCAGACGCAGAATCGGCTTGGTGGGCACGGGCGCAGCGCTCACGCGGCGCAGGACAACAGCCTGCACCTCCTGTGCGCCGAAAGGCGCCCACACCAGGTGCCCGGCTTCGACGACGGATTCCAATTCAGGCGGCAGATGGTAATGGTAGGTCTGGAGCGCTTCGCCAGCGTCCGCCTCGTCATCCGGTGGCGGCGGGACAGGCTGATCACGACGAAAGGTGCGCCGGATGGGAACGTTGACGACGACCTCTATAATGTGCATGATGGATGGTGAAAGTAAAGCTCAGCGGGCGCCGTACAGCCATTCCTGGCCGAACCCAACGAGGAAGGCGATCATGGCAGGCAGCGCGTCCACCCAGACATTGGCGGGGGATAACATTAGAAAATAGCTGACCGTCGCCCAGACCAACGCCAGCAACACACCCAACAGCGCACCGAGCAGTGGCAGCGTCAGACCACGCAGCCCATACTTGCGGTCAAAGTAGCCATATTCTTGCGCCGCGTGTCGCCGCATGTTGAGCAGCACACTCAACGCCCCGCCCAGTGCACCCGCAAAAAACGCGCCGATCACCATCGGCCCGAACTGCACCCACGGCGCCTCGCGTCCAAGCCAGAACAACTCTTCTAGAAATACATACAGTTCTTCTTCCAGTAAGTAGCGCGCCGTCACCGCCACGACCGCCAATGCCACCCACCCTGTCAAGTAGATCAACAAACGCCGATGATAGATGGCTGAATAGGTGCGCGTTTGACGCGTGCGTTGCACGATCCGGCGCACTTGCTGGAGGTAGTAGTCCACCTCAGCTGTACGCGAGGGATCGCTCTGAAGAATGTTCTGCGCCTTGTTCAACAGATGGCGGCTGCGTTCAGCCGCTTCATGACCAACGGGCAACGCGGCCGCAATCTCGCTCGCAAGCGCCATAATCTCCTGCGCTGCGGTGTCCACATCGACTTCTTGGGTGCGCGGGAGCAGCGCAGAGCGTGCAGTGGTGCGCCCGCCCACAGTCATCGTGCTGGCAAGCGAGGCAGATTGACGGCGCACCGCGCTGCCAGGTTGGGCATAGCCATTGACAACCGGTGTGACAACGCCAGTAGAAGGGCGCGGGTAACGCTCCTCCGCCGGTACGAGCCGCGCTTCCAGGGGCAACGGCGCGTCGAGTGGAGCAAAAAGCGCATCTGGCGTTGCTGGCGTCGCCGACGATAAAACCGTGGGAACAGCGACCTCAGGTTTCGTCTGAGGCAAATCCAGCGTTGGCGCTTTGTCTTCTGTCACGGAGGGTCTGTAGGCGGCAATATCATCTACTGGCGCCTGCATATGGAGACCATTTTCGGCAAAACCGTTGGCAAGGGCGGCTTCGGCGGCTGGGTGGAGGGACACGAAACCATTGTCGGGGGCCTCGCCAACAGCGATATCGACGCCATTCAGCATCATTTCGTCGAGGAGCGCGTCCGCGCGCCGACGTAGCGCGTCGGCGCTTTCGTCAATCGGAACGGACGTTCTGCTTGCCCGTCGTTCATACTCGCTTTCGTGACCAAACCCTGACGTCTCTGTGGACCTCAACGCAATTTGCCTCCGCTTCACGCCACATCGACGCGATCCACGCTGATAGTACCACGCGATTGAGCTGGACGCCAATCCTCCGACAATTTTTGCCTGTCGAATTTCAAGACACACATCCGACGAGAGGCCAACGAAGTGACGACGCAGATGAGCGCTAAGAAATGAAGCGCCGAAAACACCCGGTGGATTTGACAGGTGAAAAAGCTGACGCATATAATGCCACTTTGACGCTTGTGCGTACTGGTGTTGGTTGCGTCTACCAGACAACGGATTGCTGGCAGTTGCAGCAGGGCGCCGTGCGAGTTGAGTTGCTGCGTGCATCTCGTGCGCCAACAACTGTGACTTAATCAAACACGAAAAAAGCATCGAACAGATCGCCTTGTCTCTGCATTGTAGGGATCGGTCTGCGCGAACGCTTCAATTTGTGCAGGACAGGAGTGAATGGATCATGTCAACAAAACGAACCTGGCAACCGAAAGTCCGTAAACGACTGAAGACACACGGTTTCCGCCGGCGCATGGCTTCCGCTAACGGCCGCAACGTATTGAAACGCCGCCGCCTCAAGGGACGCGCCCGCCTGACCGTCGCGCTAACCAATCGCAAAGCAATTTAAGCAGGCGACAACGGTTTCAATGCAGTGGAATGCAGACCGTCAGTGGCAACAGCGGTTTGACATGTGAAGCGGCGATATCGGGTCCGCACGGACAAACGCTTTCAGGAAATCCGCCGGCAAGGAAGCACGTTTGCGAATCAGCTGCTTGTTCTGTGCGTCCTGCCAAACGATCTGCCGTACACTCGGTTTGGCTTTGCGGTCAATAGTCGCATTGGGAACGCGGTGCGGCGCAATCGCATCAAACGACGTTTGCGTGAGATCATGCGCTTGCAGCAGGAAAATCTCCAGCCTGGGTGGGACATCGTCTTGATTGCCCGACAGCCGATTCGCAATGCGGACTATCATGAGATGGCAACCGCATGCGCCCGCCTGCTTCGGCGGGCGCAGTTGTTCCAGGTGGATGAGAATCACACCAATCATGCCAGCGGTGCAGATGCGAAGCCATCAGCGTAGTTTGCCTGTGAGTTTATTCTGAGAGTGAGTCAATGCGCACGATTACACTGGCGCTCATTCGCTTCTATCAGAGGTTTATCTCACCAATGTTGGGAAGCAACTGCCGGTTCTACCCTACCTGCTCTTCCTACACCTATCAAGCCGTCGACAAGTATGGCGTTGCCAAAGGCAGCTGGATGGGGTTTAAGCGCATCTTGCGCTGCAACCCCTGGAATAAGGGCGGGTTCGACCCTGTGCCCTGAGCCGGGGCAAACCCCGCGTAAGGAGACACCTTTGTGAAGCAAAGACAATGGATTATTCTCGTCGTGCTCCTTCTCGGTGCACTGGCGCTGGCGGGTTGCGGCGTCCCCCATGAAGGCGTAGATGTTACGACAACACAGCCCGATGGCCCCTGGCAGACCTTCGTCGTCTGGCCGCTTGCCAATATTCTGATCTGGCTCAACAGCATGCTGGCCAATATTGGTATAGTCTATAGCTGGGGTTGGGCGATCATTCTCTTCACACTTGGCATCAAAATCATTACCTTCCCGCTCAACCTCAGCCAGATCCGCGGGATGCAGGCGCAGAAGGAATTGCAGCCGCTGCTGGCCGACTTGCAAAAGAAGTACGGCAAAGATCGCGAACGCCTGGCGCAGGAACAGATGAAGCTCTACAAGGAGGCCGGCGTCAACCCGTTGAGCGGCTGCCTGCCGCTGCTGATCCAGATGCCGATCTTGTTTGGCCTCTACGCAGCACTCGTAGCTGTCGGCCCGATGCTTACAAACGCTGGCTTTTTCTGGATTCCAGATCTGAGCTACCCAAATTTTGCCCTGGGTTTGGGCTGGATCCCAGCATTGTGGGAGGCTGGCGACTATACAACATTGATTGCTTATTTGATTTTGCCCATTCTCCTGGTCGTTACGCAGATTTTCATGCAGAAATACATGACGCCCACCCCGACCGGTGACAACGACCAGGCCAAGATGACGCAAAACATGAGCATGATCATGACGCTCTTCTTTGGCTATTTCACGCTGCAGGTGCCCGCCGGTCTGACGCTCTACTGGGTGACAAGCAACCTGCTGCAAATGTTGCAACAGTGGGCGGTCACGCGCTTCTTCCTGAAGCCGAATCCTTCGATTGCCGCCGCCGCCAACACCGTCACGGTTGATGTGAAAGCGGAAAGCGCCAAGCCGGTCAAATCCACGACGCCGCCCCCCAGTGCTAAACGCGCCAAATCAAAGGGAAGGTAAGCCATGGCCGGTGAGTCCATCTTTACAGGCAAAAGCGTAGACGAGGCGATCGCCGAAGGCTTGCGTGCATTAGGGCTGAGCGCCGACGCCGCCAACATCGAAGTGATCAGCCGGGGCAGCCGCGGCATCTTTGGTCTAGGCAGCGAACCGGCGCAGGTGCGCATCACGCGTCGCATTGCGCCAGCTGCTCCCTCACCACAGCCATCCGCCCTCGTCGCGCCTGGAGAGGACACCGAGCGCACAGAGGCGACGATCGTGGCCGAGGAAGCTCCGGCGCCGTCTGAAACAGCGCCCGCGACGCCTGTCGCAGCAACGAGCGCAGACGCCGCTGCAATGTCGCAGGAGGACGAAGAGACTGCCAGTGACGCCCCTTCCACGCCAGAGGAAGACGCACAACTTGCGGCGCTGGCAACCGAACTCCTCAGTCGGTTGGTGACGTTGATGGGTTTCGAGGCTGACGTCATCGCCGAATGGCGTGAGCCAGACGCCGACAACGAACATCGCTATCTCTTGCTCGATTTGCAAGGACGCGACCTGAGTCCACTCATCGGACGGCGCGGCGATACGTTGGGCAACATGCAATACCTGGTGCGTCTGATGATTAACCAGCGCCTCCACCGCTGGAAAAACATCGTCGTCGATGTCGAGGGCTATCGCCAACGCCGCATGGAACACCTCTCCCAACTGGCGCTGCGTTCGGCGCAGCAAGTCGCGCAGAGCGGGCGCCCGCTGGCGTTGGAGCCGATGCCCCCCAATGAGCGCCGGATCATCCACCTCACCCTGCGCGACCACGCCGACGTCTACACCGAGAGCATCGGCGAAGGGACGCGACGCAAGGTGCAAATTCTGCCACGCAAGTAACAGCACTGCAGCAAACACCGGAACTTCATTTGATCAAAGCGCCCGCCGATGGTAGAGTCTTGCCATCGGCGCGCTGCGCCGCTACCCGATTCGCATTCATCTGCAGGAAGCTGGCTATGAACGATGCTGCGCCATCTGTTCCTTCCGTCGATATCCTACTGATCGGCAATGTCACGCGCGATCTGATCGACGAACACGACTTCGAACATTACCGTCTCGGTGGAACCGTGACCTTCGCCGCCGTTGTCGCCGATCGGCTGGGTCGCCGTCCGACCGTCATTACACGCGCCGCGCCGGAAACCGACCTCTCAGCAATGCCCGCGTCGGCGCAGCTGCATGTACTCCCTTCCCTCACGACGACCACCTTTGCCAACCTTTACACGCCGCACGGTCGCGTGCAATATTGCTACACACCCGCGCCACCCATCAGCGCCGCCGACATTCCCGCCGCGCTGCGAGCGCCCGACATCGTGCTGCTTGGCCCCATCGCCAACGAGATTACAAGCGATGTCCCGGCGGTCTTTGCCGCATCCACCGTAATTGCGGCAGTGCCACAAGGGTGGATGCGCCAGTGGGATGAGCACGGGCGCGTGCATAGCAAGCAGTGGGAGAGCGCCCGCGAGATTCTCCCCCACCTCGATGCACTGATCCTGTCGCTAGAAGACATCGATTATGAATGGGAGCGGCTGGCGCCAGCCTTCGACTATGTACCCCTCATCGTCGTCACCGAATATCGCGACGGTTCGACTGTCTTCGAGCGCCAGGCCGATGGCAGCATCCATGAGACGAAGATTCCGCCGCGCCCTGCGCATGAGGTTGACCCGACAGGGGCGGGTGACATCTTCACGACAGCGTTTCTGATTCGCCTGGAGGAGACGCGCGACCCGATGCAGGCGGCGCGTTTTGGCAACGTTGCAGCTTCGATGAGCGTCGAACATGTGGGGACGACCGGCATCCCCACGCGTGAGGCAATTTTGAGCTACATGGAGACGCATCCCTTTGAACCGGAGCCGGTGGCGCAATCGAAATTTTGAGACGAGTCATGAGTCACCGCTGACACGTCACGCGTGACTCATGACGAATGACGTGTGACGCACCACGCACCACCTGAGTATGACAGCGCGTATTTACTGCTTTGCCAATCAAAAGGGGGGCGTCGCCAAGACGACGACGGCGGTCAATCTGGGCGCTTATGTGGCGGCGACCGGACGGCGCGTGTTACTCGTCGACACCGACCCGCAGAGCAACGCCACCACCAGTCTCGGCATCAACCCGCGCACGCTCAAGACAAGCCTCTACGATGTGCTCATCGACGGGCGCCCAGTGCAGGAGGCGCTCACACTCACCGAATGGATGAATCTGGATTTGCTGCCTTCCAGCACGGATCTGGCCGGCGCCGAGGTCGAGATGGCGGGCGTGATGGCACGCGAGCGGCTGTTGGCGCGTAGCCTGGCGCCCGTGGCGGCGAAGTACGACTACATCTTTATTGACGAACCGCCAAGCCTGGGGCTGCTCACGATCAATGGCCTGACCGCCGCCACCCATGGCGTCATCATCCCAGTGCAGTGCGAATACCTGGCGCTGGAAGGGCTGAGCCTGCTGCTCAACACCATCCGTCAGGTGCGCGAAATCTTGAACGACCGCCTGGTGATCGCTGGCGTTGTGCTGACGATGTTCGACGCCCGCACTAACCTGGGGCAGGATGTCGTAGAGGAAGTGCGGCGCTACTTCCCCAACGAGGTCTTTCAGACGATCATCCCGCGCAACATCCGCCTGAGCGAGGCGCCCTCGCACGGCAAGACGATCCTCAGCTATGCGCCCTTGAGCGCAGGCGCCATGGCCTATCAGGCGCTGGCGCAGGAGTTCCTCCTGCGCACCGAGGGCGTCCGCATCGACGCTGTGGCGCCAGCGTCGCAGCCATAGACCGCCCGACCGATGGAGGAGTCCTGATGACGACCGAACCCAAGAAACGTGGTCTGGGGCGCGGGTTGGGCGCCCTGATCATGGACACTGCTCTCACCCCTGCGAACCCGGAGGTCGTCGCACAGGCAGACGCCGGTGGGGTGCAGATGCTTGCCATCGACCGGCTGCTGCCCAACCCACATCAGCCGCGCGCAGCCTTCGACCCGGCTGCACTCGATGAACTGGCTGCCTCGATCCGCGCACACGGCATCATCCAACCACTGGTTGTAACCGCAGCGCCGGAAGCGCCTGGCTACTTCTGGTTGATTGCCGGCGAACGTCGCTGGCGCGCCGCGCGTCTGGCTGGCCTGCAGGCAGTGCCGGCCATCCTCCGCGAGGCCACGCCACAGCAATTAATGGAATGGGCGCTGGTGGAGAATGTCCAGCGCGCCGACCTGAACGCGATCGAAGAGGCAGCCGCTTATCAGGCATTGATGGAGGAATTTGGCCTGACGCAGGCAGAGGTGGCCGAACGCGTGGGCAAGAGCCGCCCCGTCATCGCCAACACGGTGCGCCTGTTGGGGCTGCCACTTGCAGCCCAACAGGCGGTCATTGATGGCGTCATCACGGCGGGTCACGCACGCGCGCTGCTGGGTTTGCCGGACGCTGCCGCCATCATGCGCGCCCTGGCCGAAGTCACGAAACGCCAGCTCAATGTGCGCCAGACAGAGGAACTGGTGCGCAGGTTGTGCACACCCCCCCCCGAACCTGCCCCTGCTGCCAACGCCGACCCCGAAGTTCAGCAGCACCTTCAGCACCTGGAGAATCGCTTCCGCGCCGCACTGGGCACCAAAGTCAGCCTGAACCGCAACCAGGACGGCACGGGCAAACTGATTGTCCATTTTTACAACGACGACGATCTTGAAGCGATCTACCACCTCATTGCGGGCGAGGAGCATGACTGACGCGCCGCTACGCCGGTTGACGCTGCGCAAAATCGACGACCGCTCGGTGGGCTTTTTGGTGGCCGGCGCCAGCTCGGTGGCAGCGCGCTGGATGCTCGACGCAATCTGGGGGCAGGCCCCCGCCATCGGCGGCAGCGATGTAGCCGGCGCCTATGTCGTCGGCCTGTATAGCCATAACGCCCGCTTTGCCCGCCGCTTTGCCGACGCGCATGGCATCGTCCACGCTAGCGACGATTTGGACGCACTGTTGGCGCGACGCGAAATTCGCTGCGTCTATGTCGGCAACCATCCGCGCCATCATGCCGCAACGGTGCGAACCGCGCTGTTGGCTGGCAAACACGTTCTCTGCGAGCCACCGCTGTCAACTACGCCGGCGGAAAGCCAGGAGTTGGAGCAGATGGCGCACCATCGCGGATTGGTGCTGGCGCTCAACTACACCTGGCGCGCAACCGGCGTGATGCGGCGCCTGCGCGATGAGCTGCACGCCGACGCCATCGGTGAGTTGCTGGGCGTGCGCATCGACAACACGACCCCGTTGCCACTGGAGCGACAAAGCTGGCGTCTCCAACCACCCTACGGCGGCGTGCTGTGGGATCGCACACTGCATGATGCCGACCTGTTGACGTTTCTGCTGCTCAGCGCACCGGCCGAAATTCAAGCTCACGCGCTGCAAAACCTGCTGGGCAGCCCGGTGGAAGAGGATATCGTGTGTGTGGGGCGTCTCCGCAATGGACTCCCTATTGTGTTACATGATGCATTCGTGTTGCCGCATGCGCCGACGGGCATCACACTCTTTGGCAGTACGGGTACATTGCAGGCGTTCAACATCCATCCCGACAACGCATCCGGTCGTCTGGAGTTGCAACGGGGTGAGCAGGTGCAGATGCTGACCTGCGCCCCGATCGATCCTTACCGTGCCGCCGTGGCTCGTTTTTTGGCTGCCGTCCGACTGGGCGAGACGCCGTTGGCGACGCCACGCGACGATCGGCGCGCCGTCGCCACTGTGTTGGCGGCGCAGCAATCCTTGCAGCAACAGCAAGCGCGCGCCATTCTGCACGAACGTCAATAGTTGCGCCAGCTAACATAACCAGCCCAATTGATCCTGAGAAAGGAGTGTGCTAAGATTGCAAGAATTTGACGCAATCTGTAGACTAAATCTATAAACTCAAACGAAATCGATTTCATAGCGACGGGACAGACCCGCACAGCGCAGAGGAAGGTGAAGATCACTGTGGTGACAGCGATTCGGCTCAACGAGTACTCAACCACACCGCTCTACAACATCAAAGCCGTCGTGCAATCCACCAACATCAGTCCAAGCACGCTACGCGCCTGGGAACGCCGGTACAATATGTGCCAGCCCCAGCGTTCGGACAGTGGTTATCGACTCTATTCCGACCGCGACATCGCCATCATTCGCTGGCTCAAGGCGCAAGTCGACGCAGGGATGTCGATCAGCCAGGCGGTGCCGTGGTTGCAATCGCTCCTGGCGCAGGGGGCGTCAGAGGCGCAGACCACGCTGCCCGATCCGACCGGGCGCGCAGCTGATGCGCCAGTTATGCCCTCGCCGTCGCGCCTGGAAATCGAGAATTTCACGAATTTTCAACGCCGACTGTTGGCAGAGTTGCTTGATTACGATGAGGAGATGGCAGAAGCAACGCTGGCGCACGCCTTTGCGCTCTATCCGGTCGAACACGTCGGCGAGCACATCATCATGCCGGTGTTAGTCGAAATTGGCGAACGTTGGCATCGTGGCGAGGTGAGCATCACCCGCGAACACTACGCAACGAACTACCTGATGCAGCGATTGGCAGCGATTCTGCGCACCGTGCCCAATGCAACGGCGCGCCCACTGCTCTGGGTGGGCTGCGCGCCCGGCGAACTCCACGAAGTTGGAGCGTTGTTACTCTCGATCTATCTGCGTCGCAGTGGCTTTAGTGTGCGTTATTTAGGGCAAAATTTGCCCACCGACGACCTGGTCGCAGAAGTAGCGACGATGCAACCGGACTTGCTGCTTTTCAGCGCCACCACGATTGAATCGGCCCATCGACTGGGGCCGCTTTGCGCGCGCCTGGCTGACCTTGACCCACCGCGCCCGATCATCGGCTATGGTGGACGCGCCTTCAATTTACGCCCAGAATTGCGGGATGAGATCGCAGGCGTTTATCTGGGCGCTACAGCTGCTGAAGCCGTCGAGAGTATCAATGACCTGCTGGCTGAACGCACACGATATAATGGACGCAATCTGTAACCAGAGCGGCAAGGCGCGGTGGATAACATGCCAGAGCAAACGCCCAATTTGCAAGTAAACAATGTGGTTGCTGAACACGCATTGGCGGCCGAATTGGCTGAAGTCGAGCGCTTGCTGCTAGAGGCAGTAGAGGAGCTGATCCCTCCTTTTCGTCAAATGGTTGCAGCACGGTTGCGCAGCAGCTATCCATTGCGCCGCGCTGCAGTCGTGCTGACGGCGGGCGTCGCAGCGCCT
The DNA here is from genome assembly GCA_002391565.1 of Anaerolineales bacterium UBA3905. Taxonomy (GTDB): domain Bacteria; phylum Chloroflexota; class Anaerolineae; order Caldilineales; family Caldilineaceae; genus Caldilinea. Next base: position 2,197 of record DGFH01000128.1, on the reverse strand, counting down.
GATCAAGCTGTTGTGCGGGATCGGCGCATCTATCTGGCGGCGGCATTAGAGATGCTCCATTTGGCGCTCTCGGTGCACATCATCATGACCGACACCGAAGCGCATGATCCCGCCAATCGTTCGCTGCTAGGCAGCGCAATTTTGGCCGGGGACTACTGTTTCAGCCGCTCTGCCAGTCTGGCGGTGCGTACAGGCAATGCAACCGTCGTCGAAATCTTTTCAGACGCCCTCAAGCGCGTGAGCGAGGGACACCTGCGGCACTTGTTCGTTCCCACAGCAACCGCCTATCATGAAGATAGCGAACTATTTACCGCCGGCGCTCAGGCTGCCATGGAACTGGCTGCCACACCCGTACGCGTGCGAAGCGAGATCATGGAGCTGGTTGGACGGCTTGACCAGCTTGCCTCCACACCGATGATAGGAGCAACGTTGCCCCTCCGCACCGATAGCCTGCTGGATTCATATCAGCAAGAGCGATGGCAGGCTCTGCAGCAATGGTGGCATAGCGACTGATTCCGCTCTTGACCGCCAAACAGCTTCTCGCAAATTTGCACAGCTTTTGCAACAAATCAATATCGGTTTGTTGTGCACCCTTGCGCTGCTGCAACCACCCCAGATAGCACAATTGCCGTTCGCATGGCGCCGACAAAACGCAATTGTGTGATCTTGCTAACAATTCGCGAACGTGTTTCCAATTTCCGTCTAATCTTTGCCTGCTAAAATCCTGGTCATGTGACCAGGTTGGGAGTCAGTCGGGAGTCATTGGGATGACGATGGCATGGGGTAAAAAACGCCGCTCACTCTGGATAGAGAGAGACAAACTGGTTTTACAATGAGTCGCTCAATGCGTCGCGCCTGATAATGCCAGGCGCAAAAAAATGAGAAATTTCTCATTTTCAAGGACTAGACAATTCTGCAAAAGTATGATTAACTAATTGCAAAGGTTTTGCACGACATTAACAGGTGACAACAATAACTTTGCAAGCGAAATCGGGCGTCGATCAGGATTTGTCCACCCACCACATTGCATCGCAAGCACCGAATCGTAACGGGATGGAATCAGACAGCAAGGGATCATCAAGATGAAATCAGGTCTGCGTGAGCTTCAGAGCAACACATTCTCCGCTCAAACCAGTGCAAACTCACTGGCGGGCATCAGCACTATGCGCATGGCAAGCGTCCCACAAATGCTCACCATGCTACGGGAGGAAGACCCGGCATTCGACAAGGTGGTAGTTACGCAGCGCGTCGAGCGCGGGCAACAAGTGGCTTCACCTGAAGCAATGGCCTCGCGTATGTATGTCCTGATGAGCGGCAAAGTAAATCTGCTCTGCACAAATAACGAAGGTCGGCGACTGGTCATCGCCACGCTGGAGCCGGGGGCAATTTTTGGCGAAGGCGCCCTGAACGATATCCGTGACCCCAACGTTTTTGCCGAAGCAGCCGAAGACGCGCTTGTCTGGGTGATCCCCAGCAGCGAAGCGCGCAACATGACGATGCAATATCCAATTCTCGGCTGGGGGTTATTGCAGACCTACGGTATGCGGCTTATGCAGGTCGAGAATAGCCTGGAGGACGTCGCCTACAAAAAATTGCCCGAACGGTTAGCGGCGTTGCTCATCGATCTCGACCAGGATGGCAGTGGCGTAATCAAAGGCGTCAGTCACCAGGCGTTGGCCGATCGTTTGGGCACCTATCGAGAGACAGTCAGCGCGATTCTGCGCGATTTCAAGCGGCAAGGATTGGTCGAACTTGGCTATCGGCGCATCAAATTAGCCGACGTTGAAGCGCTGCGTGATGTGGCTGGTTTGTGGGACTGGTAGAAGCAATTTACAGGCGGTCGGCCATGTTTTTTTCACCAGGGAATCATACAACCCCGTGATTCCCTGGTTTGCCATTTTCGGCGCCAAAGTATAAGATTGTAGTATTGCAATCAGTTGACGTTAAAGTCATCTGCTGTTATAATAATTGATACCTTAGGGTCAAATCAGCGTCTTGATTTGACCATCCCCTAAGTGTTGTTTCCCAGCCGTCTGCATTGCCAGCCGTCCACAAGGAAAGATTAGCTCACTTCCACTCAGTAATACAGCGTTGCTGTCTATACGTTTGTCAGTTAGATAAGCATACCTCAAGACAAGTAGCTGACAATGTCTGTTCGTACAGATGTCACAGCGGATACGGCGTCAGCGACACGACG
>DGFH01000125.1 GCA_002391565.1 Anaerolineales bacterium UBA3905 | reverse complement strand
GGCGAGCCGCTGGTGACGGAGGTCTTCTCCAGCCGGCGTTCGGCGCCGGTTGTCATGAGTTGACGGAGGTGGACGAATGCAAAGCCAGGAGATCGAAATCTCGATCCTGCCTGATGGTCGCGTGGAGTATACGATCAAAGGCGTGAAGGGCGTCGCCTGCGAGAATATCAGTGCGCTGCTCGAACAGCTGGGCAAAGTTGAAAAAGAAGAGCGCACCGGTGAGTACTTTGAGGACGATACCCATGTCGATGTCACCCTCGCCGGCTGACGCGCCACACGCAGAGATCGCCGCGAAGGCGTGGCCGTTGCTGCCGGTGGAGACAGACATCTATATTCTGCCCGATGGTCGCGTGATCATCGCCGATCTGCCCGGCGAGCTGGCGACGCGACTGACGCAGCTTGGCGTTGTCGAACCATGTGAGATAATCGACCATGACCGCACTGATCCCACTGCTTGATTCATCTAGCCAGAAGCGCCCACAGATTCTGCAGCTTTACCAGAATCTTGAGTTGTTTAGTGAGGGGGAGCCGGCGCAGAACAGCCTGTTTGTGCTGGGCAATGGCGTTGACAGCGCGGGCCGCGCTCGTGCCCATCTGCTGATCATCGACCCGCCTGCCGATGCTCCAACGCGTTTCCGATTGGCGGATGAGGTTGCCGCCCTCTACACCGGCGACCGCCCCCAGGCAGGGCTGCCACAAGTAGAGTTGCGTCCTGGCGGTGTGGCGCATCTGCGCGTCGGCGATCACTTTCTGGATGTCTACGTGCAGCGGGCCGGCGTGGTCGTCTATTTGCCGGCCGTCGGCGTGCTCCTGAGCGGTGACTATGGCAGCGATGCACTGCCCCCGCGTATTGTGCCGGGGTCGGATGGCGGCGACGAACTGGAGACGCTGCGTCTGCTGGCGCGTCTGATCAAGCACGAGAACTTCCAGCTGTGTGTGCCCCACGTGGGGACAACGGTGAAAGAGAAGAAGAAGGTGATGGAGCGTCTGGCGGCTGACGTTGCTTATCTGCACGGGCTGCGTCGCGTGGTGCCTGGCTTGCTCCAGCGCGGGGAGCCGCTGGAGACCATCGAACGCATCGCCGATTCGCTGTTGCCCGAAGATCGCCAATCCGAGGCGGCGCAGGTCGTCCATGCGGCGAATCTCAGTGTGCTGACGGGAATTGTTGCAGAGAATGCGAAATTAGGGGATTGGGAGATTGGAGTTTGAGAGACTGGCAACCTTTACCTCGCTTCACAATGGACGACTGATGAGTCAGCCTGGCAGAATTTGTCGGCCTCTCCCTCCCTCATCCAAACAAACCACCTTGCTCTGGCCGCTCTGGATAGTCGATCTGCATGTGCGCATAGGCCGCACGCGTGGCGACGCGTCCGCGCGGGGTGCGATCCAAAAAACCGAGCTGGAGCAGGTATGGCTCGACCACATCCATGATCGTGTCCGGTTCCTCGCTGATGCTGGCGGCCAGCGTCTCTAGACCGACGGGGCCGCCATTGAATTTGACAATGATGGCGTCCAGCACGCGTCGGTCGAGATCATCCAACCCCAACTCATCGATCTCCAACAGGCTAAGCGCTTCATTGGCGACGGCGCCGGTCACCACACCGTGGGCGCGCACCTGGGCGTAATCGCGCAGGCGGCGCAGCAGGCGCAATGCCACGCGTGGCGTCCCGCGCGAACGCCGCGCAATCGCCCAGGCGCCTTCCATCTCGATGGGCGTCTCCAGCAGACGCGCGGCGCGCGTCACGATCTCCTGGATGGCGTCCGGTTCATAGAAATCGAACCGTTCGACTACGCCAAAGCGAGCGCGCAGCGGTGAGGTCATCAATGCCAGGCGCGTGGTGGCGCCGACGACGGTGAACTTGGGCAATTTGAGCTGGATGTTGCGGGCGCCCGGCCCGCTGCCGACCACGATGTTGAGCGAGAAGTCCTCCATCGCCGGGTAGAGAATTTCTTCGACAGCGCGCCCCAGGCGGTGAATTTCGTCGATGAAGAGCACATCCCCCTTACGCAGGTTGGTGAGGATCGCCGCCAGGTCGCCTGCTTTTTCGATGGCAGGGCCAGCGGTCACTTTGAGGTTGGCGCCCATCTCGTAGGCGAGAATGTGCGAAAGTGTAGTCTTGCCCAAACCCGGCGGCCCGTAGAGCAGCACATGATCGATAGCGTCGCCGCGTTGACGCGCCGCCTCGACGAGAATTTGCATCTTGTCACGCAGCCGCGCCTGCCCAATCATCTCGTGCAGCGAGCGCGGGCGCAGCGCATGGTCGACTTGCTGGTCGCCGGGTTGCGGCGCGGCGCCGATGGCGCGGCGTTCGGTGGGTGGGTGGGAGATCGGTGTGCGGCCAGTGGCGCTGCGTTCGTCGGTCATGGGTAATCCGTTCATTTGTTCTAACGACGTGTAGACATTATAGCAGAAGCGTCGAAATTGCCCTACACCAGTTCCCGCCTTATGATAAAAGTGGAGAAGTCAATTTGTCCAACAATCCGCAACCCACAATGAAGGAGTGCAATATGCGCATTACCGCGATCACGCCGATGGTGCTGGGCACCCAATGGCGCAATCTGGTCATTATCAAGGTCGAGACGGATGAAGGGCTCGTCGGCGTCGGCGAGAGTCGCCCGATCAACAAAGTGGAGGCGGCCATTGGCTATGTGCGCGATGTGGCCGACCGCTTTGTGATTGGATTGGACCCGTTCAATATCGAGTTGTTGGTGCGGCGGTTAACCGTGGAGGATTATGGCCGTCCTGGTGAGCTGGCGATGACCGGGCTGGCGATGATCGAGATGGCTTGTTGGGACATCATCGGCAAGGCGCTCAACCAGCCTGTCTACCGGCTGCTGGGCGGCGCCGTGCGCGACCGTATCAAAGCCTACGCCAACGGCTGGTACACGGTTGAGCGCACGCCGGAGGAATTCGCCGCCGCCGCCAGGCGCGCAGTCGCCAAAGGGTACACAGCGCTCAAATTCGATCCCTTCGGCGCCGGCTACTATGAAGCGGAGCGTGCAGAGAAGCTGAAAACGATCGCCCTGGTCGAAGCGGTGCGCGACGCCGTCGGCCCAGATGTTGAGTTGCTGATCGAGATGCACGGGCGCTTCAACCCGGTGACGGCGGTGGAGATGGCGCGCGAACTCGCGCCCTTCAAGCCGGGCTGGTACGAGGAGCCGGTGCCGCCCGCCAACTTGCCGGCGCTCAAGAAAGTGGCCGACGCAGTGGCGCCGCTCGGCATCCCGGTGGCGACAGGTGAGCGCATCCACACGCTCCATGAATACCGCGAGTTGCTCGAACTTCACGCCGCCGATGTTATCCAACCCGATATCGCGCACTTCGGCGGCATCTTGAACACGAAGAAACTGGCTGCCTGGGCGGACGCCTATTATGTGTTGATGGCGCCACATAATGTCGGCGGTCCGATTGCGACCGCAGCGGCGTTGCAGCTGGCGGCGTGCACGCCTAACTTCAAGATTCAGGAGAACTTCAACGATTTTGATGAACCGTATGTGTTGGCGTCGGCGCCGGGTCTGCCCGCCGTTGAAAATGGCGCCTTTCCATTGCCCACCGGCCCAGGGCTGGGCGTCACGCTGGATGAAGCCGTCGTCGCCGCCCACCCGGAGCAGCGCATCAATTTCAATCTGTTCAAGGTGGACTGGCACAAACGCAAGGCGCGCATGGAATAACGCCAGACGGAGCACCGAGCATGCTTGACATAGGCAATCTGTTTGATCGCGTAGGGTGGGCTTACACGGCACCGGAAGCCGGCCTCTGGCAGAGTAGTTTTTTCACCGAGCGCGAGGAAGAATATGATCTCTACGTCATGGTGGTGGAGGATTGGGTGCACTTTGCGGTGACGCCCTTCTTGCCGCCGCTTCCATCTGCACAGACAGGGCATATCTATGCCGTGCTGCTCAAGCTCAATCAGCAGATGCGCGGTGCACGCTTTGCATTGGATGGTGATGGAGATGTGACCTTGATCGCCGATATGGCGCTGCGGCATCTCGATGCAGCTGCCTTCGCTGAGATGCTGGAGACGCTCACCTTCTACACAGAGCGCCTGGCTGAAGACGTGTGGCGTATGGCGACTAACCCAGGCTATCAATCACCGCTGATGCAGAATTGAACAGGGCATACGAAAACACCCTTTCCCAGACGCCCAGACGCAAAGCAAAGCGGTCGCAGAAAAGCCTGCATCTTGCGCTACGTTTTTCCCTCTCCGCGACTGCTTTGCGTCTGGGCGTCCTTGCGTCGATGTTCGTAATGCTTGAAACCGTTTCTCAAGCGTGCACAGCTTCCTGCCGCGCCAGTTCCTCGTCTAGTTTGGCGTTGAGACGGTCGATCTCTTGATTGAGGCGTTCCAATCGCTCGCGCGTCGGGATGCCTAGATTGACCAATACACGTTCAACCTGTCTTTCTAGCTGCGCCTCAAAATTCTCCCCCGTGTCGGCGACAGTGCGCGTCACCTGTTCGACATTGTCGCCAAAGCGATTTTGCAACCCGTTGAATTGCCTGACCGCACGTCGCTCCATCTGCTCGATGCGCTGCTGGAGTGCTTGTTCTATCGCTTCCCCGCGTGCGACGGCATCTTCCCACAATTTGACGCCGCTGCGATAGACATCGGTGGCGCGGTCATAGGCGCATCCCCAAAAACCAACATACGCCAGGGCGAGGCGGCGCCCACCTTGTTTGAGAAGCGCCCGCCGCGCCTCGCTCGATTGCCGCGCCTGGTTGTTTTCGGCTTCCTGCCCTGCTTGGGGTATTGTGACCTCGACTTTCATCGTCTATCTCCCATCGCCAGTTGGCTAAAGTGGATCGTTTCCTTTCGCCCATGTCAGGCGGAAGTTATGACGCAATGCGTTATAGCGAGAGTATAACACGGTGCGTCATGGAAGTCAATTGTCTTCAAGCTGGGAACTTTGACTTGCAGGATGTCCAGTCAGGCAAGACTGGCATCGAAAGTGCATCAAGATCACACCACACACCGCACCTAGCCCTTCAATCCTGTTGTACTGATGCCCTCGACCAGGAAACGTTGAAACAGCACAAAGATCACAAAGACCGGCACCAGTGAGAGACTCGACATGGCAAAGATGGCGCCCCAATCGGTTGTTCCGGAAGGATCAGCGAAGGCGCGTAGCGCTAACGACACGGTGTAGAGTTTAGGCGCGTTGAGATAGATCAGCGGGGTGAGGAAATCTTCCCACGTCCAATAAAAAGCGAAGATCGCCGCCGTGATCAGAGCCGGCGCGATCTGCGGCAGGATGATGCGAAAAAAGATGCCGCCTTTGCCACAACCATCCATTTCGGCAGCCTCGTCCAGGTCTCTGGGGATGCCACGAATGAACTGCATGATCATGAAAATGAAGAACGCCTGTCCGCCGATGCGCGGCAACAACAATGGATAAAAGGTGTTGATCCAATCCAGCTGGCTGAAGACCAGATACTGAGGGATGATTTGCACCTGCACCGGCAACATCAGCGTCGTCAACATGGTAGCAAACCAGAAACGCCTGCCGGTGAATTGAATGCGCGCAAAGCCATACGCCACCACCGCCGACGCCATCACCGTTAGCAGCGTCGCCACCCCGGCGTAGAAGAACGAGTTGGCGTAGAAGGTGGTGAAGGTGATGCCGCCAAAGCCCT
>DGFH01000239.1:32316-36540 GCA_002391565.1 Anaerolineales bacterium UBA3905 | reverse complement strand
AGATGTGTATAAGAGACAGGCCGTAGGCCTTGGCCACCGCGGCGTCGACGACCTTCAGCATGACCGGCGTGATGTCCATGCCGGTGCCGTCGCCCTCGATGTACGGGATGATCGGATTGTCGGGAACCTGCAGCGAAAAGTCGGCATTGACCTTGATCTTCTCGCCAGCCGAAGGGACTTTGACGTGCTGATACATGCGCAGGATTCCTCGGTAGATGGTTGTTCGGTATGCGGGTTAGCCCATAATTATGCAGCATCGCGCCGCCGCGCAGGCCCCCTGGCGGCACCCCGAACCGGAAGCAGCCCTGACATGAAGCAAACCCTTCGACTCGCCGTGCTGTCGCTCGTCCTGGGCCTTGGCCTGATGGGCGCCGGTCCGACGGCGACGCCGCCGGCCGCCGCCAGGCCAAGCCGTTCGGCTTGCTGCATATACTTGAGCGCTGTAATCTCGCCCTCAATGCCGATCACGCGGCTGTTGGGCGGGAAGTCGACTTTCGCCATATCCACAGCGTAATCATGCACCGTCCAGTCATTGCTGCGATTGACAGGAGCGCCGCGACCACCGCCCACAAGCAGCAAGAACAGCGCCAACGCAGAGATCGCAGTACGCCAATGGGCGTGCTGTAACCGTCGCCGGATGACGCTGAGGCCACCGCCCGTCAGCACCGCCGCACACAACCACACTGGCAGCATGAAGACTTCTGGATCGCCAACTTGATAGTTCACAGCAAAGAGTAGATTACCGGCCAGCACCAGCAGAATCAGCACCCAGCCAAGACGCAACCGACGTTCGGCAAGCATACCGACGCCAAGCACACTCAACCCAACGCCGAGCCAACCACTCTGCGCCACCCATAGCTGCGCCCACGCCCTGGCAGTGTAGCCACGGCTCAGTGCGTTGGCGGCAAAGAAACTGGCGTAGCGTCGCGCCAACACATGATCCCAGAAACCGGCCCACGAGTTAACGTAGCTGCCATTTAGATCGGCGACGCCCTGCGCTGCGCGCAGGGGAAGGTAGACGTAGAGCAACAACGGCGTCAACCATGCGGCCAGCCAGAGCAGCCAGGTGCGTTGCGGTCGCAGTAAAGCCGGAGTCGTCCCCAGCAGGTAAACCAATACCCCCAGCGCCAGCAGCACGACTGTGCGATGGTGCGCCAGCCCCAGTCCGATCAGCGCCAGCAATATCATCACGCGCTGGTTGCGCGCGGCGCCGATCAATCCGGGGATCGAGATCGCCGTTAAGAGAATTGCAGTCACAAGCAGGTTGTGGAGCGCGTAGACTTCAGCCACCGTGGCTTGTTGCCACCAGACAGGACCCCAGCCAAATGCAGCTACGGCAGCCAGGCCGGCCCAATTGTCGCCGCGCCCGCTGCCATCGCGCGTCAGTCGCCGCGTCAGCACAAAGAGCAGGGCGACCGTCGCTGCCGCTGAGAGTGCGCTCAGCAGGTTGACGCGCCACGCCCAGTTGCCAAACGGCAATAACCGGCTCCACAGGCCGCCCAGCAACGTGTAGAGCGGATAACCGGTTGGGTGCGCGATGCCAAAGGTGGGCAGAACGAGCTGGAATTCGAGTGTGTCATCAAAGAGCGCCACGATGGATGGCGCGGTTGTCGCTCCGTAGAGCAGGAAGAAGGCAAGCCCGACAAGCCAGGGCAGGGCTGTATCGAGGCGATATGTCCAGCGCACAACCGCTTCACGTTTCAACGATCTGGCAGCCAGAGAAGATGTGCTCATCGTCGCCAGTCTACCACAGTCGCTGTGCACTTTGGGGAAATGGATCGCCTTTGGTATGATGGGCGCACGATTCGGCCTGCGCTAGTGACATTTCCCCAGTATCGATCAATCAATGGTCACACACGGATGAATGATCCACGCTCCAACCGACTGATGCGATTTTCCCGGCTATTTCCAGCGATGGCGGCGATGTGCATTGCACTGGCGCCGTTAACCGCTCTGGCCCAGGCGGATGTCACACGTCCGATGACGCCTGTGTTTTGGTATTTGTTGGCCTCAGCGCTAGCGATCCTGACCGCAGTGGGATTGGTATTCATCGGCGTGGCGGGGTTGGAGCGGGAGCGCGCCTGGGATGCAGCCCTGGGCGCCGTGGGCGCCATGGGGCTGGCGACGCTGGCGTATTGGGCGGTAGGTTTCGCCCTCCAATTTGGCGGCGTCGGCCTGGTTTACCCGCGCCCAGAATTGCACGGACTTGTCTGGGAATGGAGTCCACTGTCGACGGATTGGGGTGTGGGGTGGGGCGCTGCCGGGCTAAGTGGTTGGCTGCTGGCAGGGCGTGAGATGACGGCGCTCGTTTATGTGCTCTTTCTGTCGCACCTGCCCTGGCTCTTCGTGGTGACGCTGCTGCCGGTGATGGCGCTGCGGGGTCGGGCGCCCGTGTTGGCAACGCTGGCGATTGCCCTGCTGATGGGCGGTTTTGTCTATCCGCTGGCGGGGAACTGGGTGCAGGGTGGCGGCTGGCTCTCTGCGTTGGGGCGTAACCTGAATCTCGGTCATGGTTTTGTCGATGCTGGCGGCGCCGGCGCCGTCTTTCTGCTGGCGGCGGCGTTTGGGCTGGTTGCGTTGGTCGTCTGGACGCCGCGCCGGGCCGTCGATGAATTGCCGCCTGCATACCAACCACTGCTGACCGTGGCGGGGGCGCTACTGATGCTGGCTGGCTTGATCGGCTGGTTGTGGGCGAACCCGCTGCAAGTGGAGACGGTGGGAGATCTGGGCATGGTGCGCGGCAGCGTCAATCTGTTGCTAGCGGCGTCAGCGGGCGTGATTGCGCCACTTCTCTATAGCTGGTTCGTGACCGGCGCCAGTCATCCAACGCTGGTGGCGCGTGGGCTGGTGGCCGGCGCCGTCGCCGGGTTGGCTGCGGCGCCCTTTATCTCGCCTGGTGCGGCGCTGGTTATCGGCGCACTGGCGGGCGCTACAACGCCATTGCTAACCTATGTCGTCGATAGTCTGTTGCGTTTGGACGACGCCACTGGGCTGGTGGTGACGGCGGGTGCACCCGCAATCATCGGGCTGCTCATGGCGGGCGTCTTTGCTGACGGCATAGCGGGCGTTGGCTGGCAAATGACCGGCCTCGATGCGCATCTGGGCGTCGCCGGACAGGGCGTTTCGGGCCTGCTGGTGGCGCCTGGCTTCCAGCCCGACTTCCCTGGGCAGCTGCAGGCGCAGTTGATCGGGGTGGCGGCGTTGATCCTGTGGGGCGTGCTGATGGGGTTGCTCATTTCGGCGCCGTTGGGGCTGCTCTTCTGGGGTCTGCAACACAGCGAACGCACGACAGCGGTTCGCGTGCCAACACCGGCCGACGGCGAGGGTGAGCCGGCGGTGCGTCGCCGCGTCTTTCCACCCTTCCCCTCCGATCCGGCGGCGTAGGTTGTCGGCGCTGCTGGATCGCAACGTCACACAATGCTGATCAGGATAGCGACGATCAGCAGCACGCCGGCCAGCCCCACCAGCAGACTGTCTTCTTTCAAGATCGCCCCCCATCCCTGTACATTTTTTTCGATCGACGGCAATAGCGTCGAGGGCGTCGGCGGGTAGGCGCGCAGATCGGAGCCGAGCAACATGTCGCGGAATTCGCGGGCGCTGCCTGGGCGTTCGTTAGGGTGCATCGAGAGGGCGCGGAAAATGGCGCGTTCGACGCGCGGCGACACATTGGGGTTGAGCTGGCGCATCGGTGTGAGCAGACCAGGGCGCAGGAAACGCTGCTTGGCGTCCGCCGGCGGCTGCCCACAGAGCAGGTGATAGAATGTGGCGCCTAGGGCGTAGATATCGCTGCGATGATCGGTGGAGCCGGTGTCGCTGCCATATTGTTCGAGCGGAGTGTAGGCCACAGTGCCACGCCCCTGCACGACAGTGACGGTGCGACTGTCGTTGCTTTGCAGCACCTTGACCAGACCGAAATCCACCAGTTTGACCGCACCGCGCGGCGTCACCTTGATATTGCTCGGCTTGATATCGCGATGGACGACGGGTGGCGTCTGGCTGTGCATGTATTCCAGCGCATCAAGTAATTGCGTTGCCCACGCTAGCACTTGCGACTCGCGCAGCAACTCACCGCGCCGCTGTGCTTCAAGCAAGATTTCCTGGAGGTCTTTGCCCTCGACAAAGTCCATGACCAGGTATTCGCGCCCACCGATCGAGAAATAATCGGAGACCTTAGGTAGATTCGGGTGATCCAGTCGCGCCAGGGTGCTGGCTTCAATGCGAAAC
>DGFH01000239.1:29825-32176 GCA_002391565.1 Anaerolineales bacterium UBA3905 | reverse complement strand
GGGTGCTGGCTTCAATGCGAAACTGCTCAGTCAGTTGTTCGAGTTCTTCTTTGGAGAGGGAGCTTTCCGAGAGAGCAGGCAGCACCTCCTTGACAGCACACACGCGGCCAGAGAGACGTAAGTCATCGGCGCGATAGACGGCGCCCATGCCACCCTGACCAACAAGCTCCTGAATTCTATAGCGCCCGCGTAACGTTTTGCCTGGCTCAAGGATTGGTTGCATCGTTCACCATAAAGTGCGCCGGGTTTGATGTTGGCGGCGTCGTCGCCAAATGAACCCGACTTGACTTAATCGTTTTTACCCTCACGCAACTCTGGTATAATAGCAGCGCACGCCAGATTGCATTATGCGCGCCAGATGACGCGCTGTCAATCTGGTGATCACAGAGTCAACGCAGAGAGTCAAGGACGAACCAACGGTGCATCCACAAGCGCCGGCGTGAACGATGTTGAGGAACCAGATGCCAATCGATGCAGAATTTGAGGCAGCCGCCAATCGCGACCCCGAAGGCGAGGTCAGACCGAAAGAAAATGCAATGCTTGTCTTGCAGCGCGGCGCAGAAACCGGGCGCCGCTGGCCGCTGGATCGCAACCGGGCGTTGACGATCGGGCGCGACGAAGAGTGCGACATTCACCTGCCGGATCGCCAGGTTAGCCGCAACCATGCCAGGGTCTTCTGGGCCGGCGATCACTATCGCGTCGAAGACCTGGGCAGCAAGAACGGCACTCACGTCAACGGACAGGATGTGGCGCCGAACACTTCAGTGCCACTACAGGATGGGGATGAGCTACAAATCGCCCTGCGTTTTAAGCTGGCTTTTGTTGATGCCGGCGCCACCGCTCCGCTCTCGCTCGATAGCGACAAGCGCGGCTTGCGCATCGACAAAGAGACGCGTCAGGTGTGGGTCAATGGCATCATCATCGACCCACCCCTGAGTCTACACCAGTACCGACTGCTAGAAGTATTGTGGGATTCGGGCGGCAGCGTGATCACACGCGAGCAAATTGTCGAGGCGGTGTGGCCGGAGGCCGCCAGTGAGGGTGTGAGCGAGCAGGCCATCGATGCGTTGGTGCGCCGCCTGCGCGAACGCATTGAAGAATGTGACGATGAGTTTCGCTACATCATCACCGTGCGTGGGCATGGTTTCCGGCTAGAGAATCGATGAGCGCACCACCCCCACTGGGGTTGTACATTCACATTCCATTTTGCGAACGCAAGTGCCCATACTGCGACTTCAACACCTATGCTGGCCTGGAGACGCTGCATCAGGCGACTGTTAACGCGTTGTGCACCGAACTGGCGCGCTGGGCAGCGCCACTGGCGCAGCGCACCGTGACAACGATTTTTATTGGGGGCGGCACACCGACCGTACTGACGGCGCTGCAACTGGAGCAACTGTTTACCGCCATTCACCGCGCGTTGCGTGTGGCGCCCGACGCCGAGATCACCTGCGAGGCCAACCCTGGCACGGTCGATCAGGCGAAATTTGCCGTGTTGCGGACGCTGGGCGTCAACCGGCTCAGTATGGGCGTGCAAAGCTTCCGGCCAGAGGAACTGCACTTTCTAGGGCGCATTCACACGGTCGAGGATGTGTTCGCCGCGTATGCGCTGGCGCGCCGCGTGGGCTTCGAGAATATCAACCTGGATTTCATCTTCGGCTTGCCAGGGCAAACGGAGGCCGACTGGCAGGCGACGCTCGATCAGGCGCTGGCGTTGGCGCCGGAGCACCTGAGTCTATACAGCCTGATTGTTGAGCCGGAGACGCCACTCTTTCAGTGGGTTGCGCGCGGTCGCGTCGCCGCCCCGGATGATGACATGGCTGCAACGCTCTATGAGATGGCGCTGGCGCAGCTTGACGCCGCCGGCTATCTTCACTATGAAGTGTCGAACTGGGCGCAACGGACAGCGCATGACCATGCTGATACGGTGACGCCGCACCTGGCGTGCCGACACAACTTAATTTATTGGCGCAACGAAGAATATCTCGGCATTGGGCCAGGAGCGCACAGCCATCTGCGCCAGAGTGTGCATGGCTGTATCGTAGAGCGACGTTGGGGCAATCGCAAGCCGATCGCGGGGTACAATCGACGTATCTCAGCTGGAGACCCTGTCGAGGAGTTCAGTGAGGAGATCGCACCACGGCTGGCGATGGCGGAAAGTATGATGGTTGGGCTGCGGCTGGTGCGCGAGGGAGTGCCGCTGGCGCACTTTCAGGCGCAGCATGGCGTTGCTCCTACTGTCATGTTTCGCAGTGAGCTTGATCGACTTCAGGCGGCTGGCTTGCTGGTTGTCGACGCCGAGCGCGTCCGTCTGACCCGACGCGGACTCCTGATGGGCAATCAGGTTTTTA
>DGFH01000239.1:22997-29664 GCA_002391565.1 Anaerolineales bacterium UBA3905 | reverse complement strand
TGATGGGCAATCAGGTTTTTATGGAATTTTTGCCCGCAACGTAAATCTGGAAAGGCAACTGGCATGCGGCGCGCACTCTATCCCGGAACGTTCGATCCCATTCACAACGGGCATATCGATATTGCCGTTCGCGCCAGTGTGCTCTTCGACGAAGTGGTGCTGGCGATCTACGATGCACCGCCCAAGAAATTGCTATTCACCACCCAGGAGCGGCTTGACCTGGCGCAACAGGCGCTGGAGCATCTGCCCAATCTGCGCATTGTCACCTACACCGGCTTGACGGTCGAGTGCGCCCGCGAGCATAAGGTGGATGTGATCGTGCGTGGGCTGCGCAACGTCGCCGACTTCGAGTACGAACAACAGATCGGCTGGGCCAACGCAGCGCTGGCGCCTCACATTGACCTGTGCTGCCTTTTCTGTAACAACGATTACGCCTATCTCAGCGCCACCATTCTCAAAGAGGTTGCCAGTCTGGGCGGCGATTGTAGCGCCTGGGCGCCGCCGCATGTGTTGGACGCACTGGAACGCAAATTCGACCGTCCGATCCGCAGCAGCGGGCCAAAAATCTATCTGCGCCACGAGGATAAACTGGTGCATCGCGACTGAGCGATGCCGGGAGGTGTCCTATCGCCATCTTACAAGTGATTGACCAACTTGATGCACTCCTGGAAAGCAGCCGGCGCGTGCCGATGTCATCGCTGCGCATGGTCGACTACAACGCAGCCCGGCAGGTAATCGAGCGTTTACGCGTCAACGTGCCCAGTTCGATTATCGAGAGCGAACGCATGTTGCAGGAGCGCGACCGCATTCTCGAAGCCGCTGAAGCCGAGGCGGCGCGTGTGGTGGAGCAAGCAAAACGCCGCGCTCAGGAAATCTTGAGCAGTGACGCCCTTGTTGCGGCGGCGCGCCAGGAGGCGGAACGCATCATCATCGACTCGCAGCGCGCGGCGCAACAACGCCGTGACGAAGCCGATCGCTACGCCGCGCGCGTCCTGGAGGAACTGGCGGAGAAGCTCGGCGTCATCAGCAAGCAAGTGGACAATGGCCTGGAGCTGTTGCGTCAGAATCTTGAATTAAGCGCTGCTTCCCCAAAATCGGAGCGGCGCACGTGAATTTGATGTGCGCTTGATCCCATCCTGGTTTGACAGAATCGGGGCGCGCCCTCTATACTACCCCTCTGTTTGCGGCGCGCAAGCAGGATATGCGCGGCTGGCGTTGGGCGCTGGCGACTCAATGTCCTCCTGAAACGCAGGAGGTGTAGTGATGCAATTCAACGTTGCACAATTGCTGAAAGAGCCGACGGGCGCCACCCGACGGTATGAATTGAACGAGGCGACTGCGAATCTGGATGAGGAACTCAAGTTTCTCGGCCCGCTCGTAGGCAACGTGCAACTCCTGCGCACCAATAGCGGCGTCCTGGTCACCGGCGTATTGAGCACAGTCGTGCAGGCGACCTGTAACCGTTGTCTGGAGCCAATCGCTGTGCCGGTGCGCTTCGAGGTTGAGGAAAGCTTTCGTCCACTTACCGAAGTGTTCACCGGGCGTTATCTGCGCCCGGACGAATTCGAGGGTTCTGAGGCGGACTTGGAGGACGCGGCGCTCCTGATCAACGAGCAGCATATTCTGGACCTGTCAGAAGTGGTGCGTCAGCTGGTGTGGACGGCGCTGCCCATGTATCCAGGATGCAACTGGGCGGGCAGTGGTCAGTGCCCTAACCTTGCCAGGCGCCTGGCTGAGATTGGCGAACTGGAGGATGTAGAGCTCTATTCGGACGCCGATGTGCGTCACGACGAGGCCGCGATTGACCCGCGCTGGGCCGCGTTGCTGAAATTTCGCAGCGACGAAGATAGTGCACTCTCTTGAGTGCGCCAGGCTATCTGGAACCAGATATAGAGCTATCAATAGAACTGGAAACAGTAGCAACAGAAAAGATGCAGCAGAAAGCCTATGGCTGGGGCTGCCGATGTTACCCTGTGGGTAAGGAGTAAACAAAGATGGTGCCACTACCAAAACGAAAATTGAGCAAAGGTCGCCGCGATCGGCGCCGCGCCCACGACGCGCTAGGTGTACCGGCGTTGAGTGAATGCAGCAACTGCCATCAGCCAGTGTTGCCCCACCGCGTCTGCCCGCACTGTGGCTTCTACAAGGGACGCCAGGTGCTGGAGATCAAGACCGAAAAGTCTGCAAAGAAGTAGGTTGGCGGACTGAACAGGCGCGCCTGATCTATACGTTTTCATCCGTGTAGATCAGCCCGCCGACGCACATTGCATACAGATGCAAAATTGGAGGCATGACAGAGGGGTTTGGCAAACGTTCCAAATCCCTCTTTGTTTTGCCACCGCTCATGATGGAAGGGAGCGACCATGGCTGCTTTTCTCTATCTCACCCGTGTTGACAATACAGCCTTCCTCTTTCCTGGGCAGGGGAGCCAGCATGTCGGCATGGCCGGCGATCTGGCGGCGCATTATCCGGCGGCGCGCGCTGCGCTGGAGGAAGCCGACGATGTGCTTGGTTTTGCCCTGAGTCGCCTCATGCTCGATGGACCGGAGGACGAGCTGACCGACACGATCAACGCTCAGCCGGCGTTGCTGGCGGCCAGCGTCGCCGCCATGCGCGCACTGGAGGCTGAATTGGGCAATGCTGCGTCGGGCGCAGGCGCCAATGTCTTCGTCGCCGGGCACAGCATGGGCGAATATACAGCGCTGGTCGCCGCCGGCAGCCTCAGCTATGCCGATGGGCTGCGGCTGGTGCGTGAACGCGGTCGCTTGATGAAGCTGGCCGGTGAGCAAACGCCGGGCATGATGGCGGCGGTGCTTGGCCTGGAGGAGGCGCAAGTCGCCGCCATCTGCGCTCGGGTCACGACGGGGGGCGCCATAGCGCAGGTGGCGAACGACAACTGCCC
The DNA here is from genome assembly GCA_002391565.1 of Anaerolineales bacterium UBA3905. Lineage (GTDB taxonomy): Bacteria > Chloroflexota > Anaerolineae > Caldilineales > Caldilineaceae > Caldilinea. The sequence continues at coordinate 26,762 of DGFH01000239.1, read as the reverse complement.
TGGCCAGCTCGTGATCTCCGGCGACCGCGTGGGCATGGAGGCGGCGATGGCCGCGCTCGTTGCCGCCGGTGCGCGCAAAGTTGTGCCGCTGGCCGTGAGCATCGCCGCACACAGCCCGCTGATGCAGCCCGCAGCAGAAGCGCTGCGCACCGCCATCGACGCCACGCCAATTCAGCCACCACAGGCGCCTATCATCGGCAACACGACGGCTACGCCGCTGACGACGGTGGCGGCCATCCGCGATGAACTGTCGGCGCAACTGACCGGCAGCGTGCGTTGGAGCGCATCCATCCAGGCGCTGGTCGACGCTGGCGTGACAACCTTTGTCGAGATCGGTGCAGGGGACGTGCTGACAGGGCTGGTCAAGCGCATCGCCCGCAGCGCCACGCGTATCACGGTCAAGGATGCCGAGGGTGTGCGTGCATACGCAGCCACGCTGCGTTGACGCAAGCCCAGACGAAATTTCCCGGCGTTTCAGAATTGCCAGTTCCTGAGTATAATGCAACCGCATCCATCAGGTTGGGCGGAGCAAAACGTACAAGGAAGACACGTATGGATTTCACGAATCGAGTCGCCCTGGTGACAGGCAGCGGCAGTGGCATCGGCGCCGCGATTGCGCGGGAATTGGCGGCTGGGGGAGCGAAGGTCGCCGTGCATTATCGTGGCAACGCAGCAGGCGCCAACGCGGTGATGGCGCAAATTACTGAGGCTGGCGGCGTCTGCCGCATTTTTCAGGCCGATGTCAGTGTGGCCGAACAGGCGGCGGCGTTGGTCAAGCAGGTGCAGCAGGAACTGGGGGGGCTGGACATCCTGGTTAACAACGCCGGCACCACGCGCGACACATTGCTGATGACGATGAAAGAAGAAGACTGGGATGTCGTCATCAACACCAACCTGCGCAGCGTCTACACCGTCAGCAAGGCCGCCATTCGCGGCATGATCCGTCAGAAGTGGGGACGCATCATCAGCATCACCAGCGTAGTTGGGTTGTCGGGGCAGGCCGGGCAGGCGAACTATGCTGCCAGCAAAGCGGGCATCATCGGCTTCACTAAGAGTCTGGCGCGCGAGGTGGCGAGTCGCAATATCACAGTCAATGCCGTAGCGCCCGGCTTTATTCCCACAGCACTGACTGACGTTTTGACCGAAGAACAAAAAAGCGCGATTCTTTCCAGCACACCCGTCGGACGGATGGGCACACCGGAAGAGGTGGCGTGGGCGGTGGCTTTTCTTGCCACCGAACGCGCTGGCTTTATTACCGGCCATGTATTAAGCGTTGACGGCGGCCTGGTGATGGCCTGAGGCTGGCAATGGCAAAGTTGACGACAGTGAACGAACAAGAGGCGCACAACGCACCTGCCGTCGCTGGCAAGAGCAGCGAGCATGCCACCATCCACGATCGCCAACTGGCGCGGCAACTGGCGGTGCAGGCGCTCTTCGAGATCGACAGCGTGGGGCACCTGCCGGGCGATGTGGTTGATGCACGCCTGGCGAATCCGGCGCCGACGGAGAATGGCGACGACCCGACGGTGGAAGTGAGTGCGCAAGCCGCAGCCTTTCTGCGACTGCTGGTTGCTGGCGTGGTCACCAATCGCCCGGCGCTTGATGGCATTATTGCGCGCTATGCACCAGAATGGCCGGTGGATCAACTGGCGATCATCGACCGCAACGTGCTGCGACTGGCGCTATATGAAATAGGCTGTAGCCAGTTGCAGACGCCGCCTAAGGTCGTGATCAACGAAGCCGTCGAACTTGCCAAGCGTTTTGGCAGCGACAACAGCCCACGCTTCGTCAACGGCGTGCTGGGATCGGCGTTGGAAGAAGTTCAAAGGAAGCCGTTCTGATATGGATAGCTTTTTTGGCATCGGGATTTTCGAACTGTTCCTGATTGCAGTGATTGCGCTGGTCGTGATGGGGCCAGAACGATTGCCGGGCGCCATGCGCACGATTGCCGGGTACATGCGGCAAATTCGCAACATTAGCAACGAGTTTACCTCGCAATTCAGCGAAGAGATTAAGCTGCTTGAGGAACTGGATCCGCGCCGCATGGTGAATGAAGTGCTTGACCCAACCAAGACGCCCGCACCTGCCAACAAGACGCCTCTCGCCCAAAGCACACCTGCCCGGCCCAATACGACAAGCAACGTTGCCAAGAGTACAGCGGCAGCCGCAGCGGTCGCCAAGACCTCGCCAAAAGCTACTGAAGCAACTGACAATTCCATTTTACCGCCGCCAGATGCAACCGCGGTTCACAACGCCTCTCAACCGCCCGTTGTCACGAGTGAGGTGAACACTGCCGCTTCCTCTGCTGCGGAAGCTGACGTAGCTGCAGCGCCGACGGTTGACGGCGCCACTTCATCGGCGGAGGCCGCCCGGTGACACAGGGTCAATCCACCTACGATCCAGTCGACGCCAGCCGCATGACGCTGATGGATCATCTGCGGGAATTGCGCACGCGGTTGATCTGGGTGATCGCCGCGCTGGTGGTGGGCACGGCGGTCTCGATGATCTTCGTCGGCCCGTTGTTGGAGTTTATCCTTTTGCCACTGACGGAGGCGGGCGCCAAACCGATGGCAATTGGCCCGACCGACACAATCAGTGTCTTCTTCAAGGTGAGCTTTACGACAGGGGCAGTCCTGGCGATGCCCTTCATTGTCTACCACATTGTAGCGTTTGTCTCACCCGGGTTGTATCCGCACGAAAAGCGCAACCTGATCCTGACGCTGCCCGGCGTGATGGTGCTCTTTGCCATCGGGGCGGCCTTCGCCTATTTCATGTTGTTGCCGACGGCAGTGGGCTTCTTGCAAGGCTTCCTGGGCGACATCATTGCGCAAGAGTGGACGATCGACCGCTATATCAGTTTTGTGACGCGCATTGTCTTCTGGATCGGCGTCGCCTTCGAGATGCCGCTGGTGATCGCCTTTCTGGCGCGTGCAGGCATCGTCAGCGGACCACAGTTGATGGGCTATTGGCGGCAGGCGGTTGTCATCATCGCCATTATTGCTGCGGCCATCACCCCAACAGTTGACCCGGTGAACATGACGCTGGTGATGCTCCCGCTGATTGTGCTGTACGCCAGCAGCGTGGGGTTGGCCTATTTGCTCTATCGTCCACGCACGCCCCGCGACTTCTCGAAGGAAGATTTCATCCCTGCTGAATATCGCGATGAGTAGACAGCCAGCGCGCGCATGGATCGGTCAACGTTGATTGCCCGCAAACAGGAGGTGCGCCGTCAGCTTGAGCAAGCGCAGCGTGCTCTCGCACACGCTCAGGCGCAGCCCTCCTCCTGGCGCACACGTCGTCAGATCAACTCCTTACAAGGTCAGATCGAGCGTTTGATGGTCGAGGAATACACGCTGCGGCTGGCGATCGATCGGGCGGGGGAGTGACAGAGGGAGAGCGGGAGAGGGCTTGCCCCCTCCCGCTCTTCGTCCAACGTTAGCTTCCGCCGCCGGCAGCAAGCTTGGCTTTTTCTTCGGCGACCAGTTGCCGGCGGAGCACCTTGCCGACCTGCGTCTTGGGTAGTTCGGTGCGGAACTCCACCAGAGTGGGCACCTTGTAGGGCGCCAGGTTTTCTTTGCAGAAATCCCGGATCTCCTCGACCGTAGCGGTTTGTCCTGGCTTAAGCACGACATACGCCTTGACAGTCTCGCCGCGCTTGGGGTCGGGCACACCGGCTACTGCCGCCTCCATTACCTTCGGATGCATAAAGAGCACCTCCTCGACCTCGCGCGGCACAATGTTGAAGCCGCTGGCAATGATCAGGTC
>DGFH01000239.1:18066-22858 GCA_002391565.1 Anaerolineales bacterium UBA3905 | reverse complement strand
AGCACCTCCTCGACCTCGCGCGGCACAATGTTGAAGCCGCTGGCAATGATCAGGTCTTTTTTGCGGTCGACAATATAGAAATAGCCTTCTGCGTCCATTCTGGCGATATCGCCGGTGTGCAGCCAGCCGTCGGCGTCGATGGTCTTGGCCGTCTCTTCTGGATTGTTGAAGTATCCCTTCATCACTTGCGGCCCGCGCACCACCAACTCGCCTTCCTCGCCTACGCCTAGGAATCTATAGTGACCGCTCTCATCCGCTTCCAGCGACACGATGGCAACCTCGGTGCTGGGAATGGGCAAACCAATCGAACCATATTTGACGCGTCCCATGATGGGATTGGCCGTCGCCACCGGCGAGCATTCGGACATGCCAAAGCCTTCCACCAGATTGCCGCCGGTGATCTCGTCGAACTTCTGCGCCACCTCGACGGGCAGCGCCGAGCCACCGCTGAGGCACGCTTTGATCGAACGCAGGTTGTACTCGGTGACGCGCGGGTGGTTGATGATCGCAATGTACATCGCCGGCACGCCGGGATAGAGCGTGATATGCTCCTTCGCGAGAATTTCCAGGATGTGGCTGGTGTCGCGCGGGTCGGGTACGACGACCAACTCACCGCCGATGGCAATGCAGAAGAGCATCCCAACCGTCATGCCGTACACGTGAAAGGCAGGCAACGCCAGCAACACTTTCTCATTGCCTGGGGAGACCGCTGTAAACCAGGCGTTCATCTGGGTTGTGTTGGCAACGAGATTACGGTGGGTCAATTCGGCCGCTTTGGGCAACCCCGTCGTGCCGCCGGTGAATTGGAAGACCGCCGTGTCGGTGGCCGGGTCGAACTGCACGGCCGGTGGCTTGGCCGGATAGCGCCCGATCAAGTCCTTGGCGTAGAAGACTCCCGGCCCGCTGACCGCCGGTTTGTAGAGACCCTTGGCCTCCAGCTGCTTGTTCACCGTTTTGCGGAACAGTCCGGTGACGTGATCGGACATATCGGTGAGAATGATCGTCTTGAGATCGGTGTTGGGCTGAATTTGCTTGACGCGATCATAAAGGCCAGAGAGCGTGATGATTGCCTCAGCGCCGCTTGCCTTCATTAACGGTTCAAGTTCGTGCGGCGGATACGTCGGGTTGGTGTTGACGACAATTCCGCCTGCTTTGAGCACGCCAAAATAAAAGACAACCTGTTGCGGGCAGTTGGGCAGCATGATCGAGACACGCGCCCCTTTTTTGATGCCTTGTGCAGCCAGCGCCGCCGCAAAGCGATCGCTCAACTCATCCAGCTCACGATAGGTCAACTTTGCCTGCACTGCCAGCCCTAGCGGCAAATAGCGCAACACCATGCGGACGGCCGTCTTGCTGGGATACTTGCGCGCGGCGTTCACCAGGAATTGTTGCAGCGTCATCGTGGGGATTTCCACTGTCGCCGGCACGCCCTGCTCATAGCTAGAAAGCCACGGATTGGTCGAAGACATGGTCGCTCCTTTTCGAGTCACATTCGCTTGTGGTCGGTTTTACACGAATACAGATTGCGGCGTGCGCCATTATATCACACTTGCTTTGACATCTGCACCCTGCGGGCATATACTCAAATCATTATGGGTGAATCCCAGTAACGTTGGTGGACATTCTGTCGTTGTTATGGCTGGGTTCCGCACCTTGTGATGACCCAACGTATAACTCACACGTTGTCACCACACATACCACACATACCAATAGAATGAGACGTTGAAATGACGACGACGACGCGAGTCAAATGGATTGAAGGACGAAGTTTTCTGGGTGTAGGCGACAACGGACGCAGCGTGGTGATGAGCTCCACCGATGGCCCAGGGGTCAGCCCGATGCAGATGTTGTTGCTGGGTTTAGGTGGCTGCACGGCCGTCGATATTGTGGATATTTTAGGCAAACAGCGTCAGCCGCTGGAAGACATCTACCTTGAGGTCACGGGTGAGCGCGGGGAGGAATGGCCCAAACCCTGGACGCGCATTCACATTCATTATGTCATCGTTGGCGCCGACCTAGACCCGCACAAGGTGGAACGCGCCGTCGAGTTGAGCGTACATAAGTACTGCGGCGCGCACGCGACATTGGGTGGCGTGGCCGAAATCACCCATGACTACGAAATTCGCACAGCTGCGCCTGCTGCGGGTTAAACGAGATGCGTCGTGGCTGAACCACTCTCCTCTCTCGACCAGACTAATATGCTCGACGCGCTTGTCGATCGCACCTTGCGCACGGTCAATGAGGCGGATGCGGCAGCGGCGGTGCAACGTGTGGCCGCCATTCGCACGCAGCGCCGCCTGCAAGATGACGCGCTGGTCGAACATTTGATCAGGCAAAAGGCAAACCAGACCGGCATGGTTGGCGCCGTCACCTCGGCAGCGGCGCTGATTCCCGGCTTTGGCAGCGTTGCTGCCTTCACCGTTGGCGTGGTGACCGATGTCGGCGTGACATTACGGCTGCAATCCGAACTGGTGCTCGAGATCGCCGCTGCACGCGAACGCACGCTCACGCCAACGGAGGCGCGCAATGCCTTGCTCGTCGTGACCGGGCTGAACATGGGCGCCGAGCAGCTGGTCAACCAGGCGAGCCGCAAGCTGGCGGAAAAAGCGGCGGAACGCTTCGCCGGGCGCGCGATCGTGAAGGCGATTCCCTTTGTCGGCATCGCCATCTCCGCCGGCGCCAACATCTTGATGACCTACATGATCGGGCGTCGCGCCGACGCTTACTTCCAGCTTGGGCCAGAGGCGGTTGGCGATTGGAGCGACAGTCTGCGCGCCATCACCGGGCTTGACGAACGGAAACTGGTTGCCTGGCTGGGCGACGTGATGCAGGACTTTGGCCGCGCATTTGTAGGCGGCGCCCGGCGGTTTGGCCGCGCCACCCAGGACGCCGCCCACCGCGCCGGCGATGCGGTGGCTGCGCACTTGTTCAGGCGGCCCCGGCGCGCATAGCTTCCAGCACAAACACCGGTATCTCGCGGTGCGCTGCTCGTTCCCGATAGGCGGCGTACCCGGCATAGATCGCATCGGCGAGCGGCCAGTAGCGTTCACGCTCGGCGGGCGTTGCCGCGCGACTATGATAGAGCGCCGACCGCCCCTGATAAGTCACTGTGACGGTTGGGTTGACGCGTAGATTGTAGCTCCAGGCTGGATTTTTCTGCCCGCCGAAGTTGGTGGCAAAGAGGATCAGGCGGTCGCCATCCACACCACAGATCAGCGGCGTCGTGCGCGGCTGTCCGCTCTTGGCGCCGATCGTGGTCAGGTAGATCACCGGCAGCCCGGTCAGCAGACTGGTGGCGGTGGTGCGTCCGCCGGTGAGACGCGTCACTGCGCGATCCAGGTGGCGCAACGTCCGCGCCAGCAGCCAGGCGACCGGCGCCAGCGCGGCAATGCGTTTGACGGTGCGCTGGGCCAAGTTGGGTGGTCGAAAAGTAAGCGCCATAGACGCTCATTGTAGCCGGAGGCAACGCGCTGCTCAAACTCCACTGGTGCGAGGCGTCTATTTCACATGTGACACAGGAGTCTGCCCCACAGGTCATTGCCTCTGGCGTGACATGGCAACTTTTGTGTGCTGTTTGCTTTGTCCGGTAGCCGAAGTAAGGAGTATACTCGCAAGGGTTTGTCGTTCCGGTTGTGTCGTTGAAAGTGATCTGTGCATGATTCGTCTGCTTCGCGTGCTGGCTGTTTTACTGTGGACTCCGCTGCTGGTTTTGTTTATATCCGCTTGTCAACCCATCCAGTCCATTGCGCCCGCCAGTGCACCCGTCCCACCACTGGGGACATCGGTCTTTCCAACGCCGACGCCGCAGCCGTTGACTCTGTTGCTGCCGCCGGTCGTCACCCAACCACCGACGCCGCCGCCGACGCAAAGCGTTTTCCCGGCGCCGACGCCGGTGCATGAAGCGCTAGAGGGGACGATCACCGTCAGGCTGGACGCCGCGCTGCCGGAAACATGGGCGACAGCGTTGCTGGCGCGCCTTAATCAAAGCGCCGAGGCGCCGACAGCGAACGGCCCCCAACCATTGCGTGTGCTCGATCAGCCGGCGCTGGCTGCGTCGCTGGTGACGCTGCGCCCCTACACACAGGCGACGGCGCCGTTGGCCGAGCGCATCTTTGCCGTCGCCGCCCCCTTTGCTACGATCCGCGACGACATCACCCTGGCCGAGCTGACCGCCGCCTGGCAGAGCGGCTCGCCCCTGCTCTACACAACGGCGGAGACAGCAGCCCTGCTGCGCCCAGTCTTGGGTGATTTTGCCGGGGCGCTGACGACAGAGGTGGAATTGCTGACTGCACTGGAAAACACACCCGGCGCGCTGGCGGTGCTGCCCTTCGACCGGCTCGACCCGCGCTACAAGGCGCTTACCATCGATGGCGTGAATGTGCTGAGCAACCGGTTCAACGTGCTGACCTACCCACTGGCAGTGGCGTTAACCGTTGAGGGCGCCGGCGCCAGCGCAGTGCGCGCCCTGGTGCAGGATGTGGTGCAGCCGTACACCAATCGCAACCCGGCTCGATTGACGCAATTGATCATGACCGGCGTCACCGCCATGTCGCGCGTCACCGCCGTCAGGATGGATCAGAAGGGCTATGACTATCCGGCGCAAGTGATCTCCGACGTCTTCGCCGCTGCCGACATAACGCACATCAGCAATGAGGTGCCTTTCCTGGATGACTGTGTCGCCAATCCGGCTGAGAACAATCTCATTTTGTGCAGCGACACCGATTATTGGGCGGCGCTGGCTGCACTGGGCGCGGATATTGTCGGGCTGAGTGGCAATCATGTCAACGACTTC
>DGFH01000239.1:0-17884 GCA_002391565.1 Anaerolineales bacterium UBA3905 | reverse complement strand
GTGGCAATCATGTCAACGACTTCGGCCGCGAGGGTGCGCGGCGTTCGCTGACCTGGTACCACGATAACGGCATTCCCATTTACGGCAGCGGCTTCAACGTCAACGAAGCCTGCGCGCCGCTCTTGTGGGAGGATCACGGCAACACCTTTGCCTTCATCGCTGCGCTCGCTTTCTATCCCGAAAATGCCTGGGCGACGGCCGATCAGCCCGGCGCCTGTTATTACTACGACAATCGGGAAACGATCCTGGCGTTGGTGCAGCAGCTGGCGGGGCTGGTGGATATCGTCGCCGTCGAGTTGCAGCATACAGAGACCTACGAACCTTTTCCCATCGCCGCGCAGATTGCCGATTTTCGTGAGTTGCGCGCCGCCGGCGCCGACATCGTCACCGGCGTGCAAAGCCATGTGCCGCAGGCGCAGGAACCTTACGGCGTCAACGATCCGGGCGGCCCCGGCTTCATCACCTACGGATTGGGGAATCTGTTCTTCGACCAGATGTGGAGTTGGGAGACGCGCACCGAACTGGCCGCACGCCACACGATCTATGCAGGCCGTCTACTCAACACCGAATTGCTGACGATGGTGCTGGAAGATTTTGCTCAACCGCGCTGGGCCACGCCGGAAGAGCGCGCCGACATTCTCAACCGCATCTTCAACGCGGCGCCATCGCGGTAGCGACCGTTGCGCCAGTCTACTTTGCGCGTTTCACCAGGTCGTTCTGCCAGCGCACCAGAATCCGATAGCCGCCATTCCATGGCGCCTCGCGGGCGAACTGGCTGACGACGCCGGTCACACGCCAGGCTTCGCCCATCCGCACATACGGACGCTTCCACGTCAGCGTTGAGCGGACGGTGACGCGCACCGGCTCCACCTCAGGATGGTCGGGGTCGCCCAGGAAGATGCTGTCACCCTGCCAGCCGGTGACGACGCCATCCAGGGTGACAAGCCGTCCTTCCAGCGCCTCACCGACCTCTCCGGGCGTCACGGTGAGCGGTTGCAGCGCTGCTCCGCCGGCGAGGCGCCAGATCTGGTCGGGCGTATCCAGCACCAGCTCTGTCTCCCCGCGGAAGGAGTCCAGCCGTCCGCGCACCAGCACTACGTCGCCGGCCTCGAGAGGCGGATAGTCGCCGCGTCGCAAGTAGACATTGACGCCGATGCCGGCAGTCACGCCATCGCCTGTCACATCGGCCACGTAGATGCTGCTGTTGAACAACCCCGGCGGCGCCACAACCACTGCACGGAATTCCACCCATGCGCCTAATCCAGCCAGCTTGGCTTGCGCAATCGAGCCGGGCGGCCCGCCCGTCTGCCCCTCGGTGGCGAGCACAGCGGGATTGGGCGCCGGCGGCCTGGTGGCGGGCGGCGGTGGCGGCGGGGCAGGCCAGGGCGCAAAATCGTTGACGCCGGTGTTCGTGTTGGCGGCGCCCGGCGTAGCATCGGCGCCCCACACCCAGGCGCCGCCATCGGGCACGCGCGCAACGCTACGTCCGCGCGTCAGGTTTGCGTCCCAGGCAATGCGGTCACGCTCCATGCCGTTCGGGTCGAGCAAGCGCACCACACCGCTGTCGTTATGGAGGGTGAGGCGGTTTGCCTTGTGAAGCAACAGGAGGCGTTCGCCGCCGCCCAGGAAACGTCCGATGCCAAAGGTCATGTGGTGCGCAGTGGCGGCGTCGTCTCCGTCGAGCAGCGTCCAGCCTGTGAGTGGAACCGGCAGCCGGCCGGGGTTGTAGAGTTCGACGTACTCATCTTCGCTGTCGACGGCGCCATCGTGGTTGTAGTCGTTGCGCGGCGCAGGCAGCACCTCGTTGAGCAACAGAGTCCCCGGTTCGTTAGCCGACGCCACAAAGAAGGGGGCGGTCACGGCAAAGTCGCCGTCGAACTGCGTGGCGACAGCAGCGAAGATTGCACCGGGAACAGCAGGGATCGTCACCGTCCAGCGGCCATCGGCGGGAGGCGTATCGAGCTGACGCAGCGGGCGTCCGTCCTGCCAGATCGCCAGCCCGGCTGGTTCACCGGTGCGGTCGCCGTAATGAATGTGCAGCGTCACCTGGTTGGCGGGTGCCAGCCATTGCCCCATCCAGATGCGCTGGCCGCCATCCAACTCTGCTTGCAGCGTGAGCCATAGCCCTGGCGCAGTCGTGACCCAGCCGCGCCGTGCATGGAGCGCTTCTTGCACGCCGGTGACATCAGCGCTCACGACGGCAAGCCCGGTGTAGCGCGGGGCAAGTTGCGGCGCGCCCGGCAAGTCGGGATTGCTGTTGCCGGCAGGCATGGCGGGCGCGGTGTTGCTGCGCCAGGCCGCGAACCAATCCGTCAGGTCGGCAGGCGGTGCGCTGGCGGCGGCTGCCAGGATCGGTGCAGCAGGGAAGGTCGTCGGCGCGCCGGCATTCTGCCAGGGGACGCCAGCGCTGTGCAGATACGCACTCATGCCGGCGCGCGATTGATCCGCCGGTTGTACGCCGTCGTAGACGATGAGTTCATCCTCGTTCTCGCGCCATCGCCAGCCCGTCAACGCGGTGACGCCCTGCGGGATGCTCATCGGCTGCGTGGGCGTCTGGTCGGTAAACGCCAGGAAATCGAGACCTTGCGCCGCTGCCTCAGCCAGCAGATAGTGCGGTGGGGCGGTGTACCCTGCTGAAAAGTTGGTGACGCCGCCCAACGTCCCCCATGCCGCCACGAAGCCGGTTTCAAGCTGAATTGATGGCCGTGCTGCGGGCAAAGGCAGACCGCGCCGGTCGAAGGGGCGCGGCGGCGCCGCCAGGAAGCGATGGCGTACATCGCGCACGGTGGCAAAATCGGCGTCGGGCACGCGTTGCAAGGAGCAACCAGAGGGCGGGTCAAGACGACCTGCTAACGCCAGCGCAGCGTACTCGGCAGCTTTGTAGCCAACGGCGTCGGCCAGTTGTCCGGCGGGATCGATCAGCAGCACTTCGTCGCCGCTGTCATTGAGCGCCAGGTCGCCGCTGCCATAGCGCGGTGCTCGCACCAGGTCAGGCACGCTATCGTCGCTGGCTTCCCATTCTGCATCAGGCAAGCGTCCGTAGCTCTGACGAAAGACGATCGCGTTGCGCGCAACCACGTAGACGACGCCACTTTCCAGTGTGACATCATCGGGCAGTCGATACATGCCTTCACTATCGCCTGGAGTCTCAGCATCACCCAACAACCACCCTGCCAATGACATTGCTTCTCCACTGAGGTTAGCCAATGCAATGAACTCGCCATCGCTGCCGGCAAAATGCACTTCATCGATCTGAAGCGCGCTGGGCTGCGCCAGTGGCGGCCAGAGTGTGGGCAGTGGTGCAAGGGCGGGCGTCGGCGTGGCGCTGTTCGTCGGCGTCGTCGTTGCGGTCGGTGTGGGGGGCAGCACGCCGGAGAACGCAGCCCCAGGCGAGCCTTTGTCGGCGTGTGTTTGCGTCCAGGGCGTTGTGGCGATGGTCCACGCATCGGCAAGTGGGTCGGTGTGTTCGAAGCTGGCGCCGGGCTGCACCGACAAAGGGGCGCCGTCGCCCCAGGTCAGTGCGTCGACAGGCGCGCCTTCCGCACCGCCAGGGGGATACAGCGCGACGCTGCCGGCCTGATTGCTGAGTTGCAACAGCGAGAATTGGTAATCAGAGCGCACGTAGTCCGCCAGCGCTGCCGCATCGCCGCGCGTGAGGACGAGATACGCGCCGGGTTCGAGCCAGATGTCGGCAGCGATGGTGTGGCGACGTCCACCGCCATCAGTCAGCGTCCAGCCGTGCAGGTTGACAGGTTGAGCTTCCAGGCTGGTCAATTCGATGAACTCACCGATGTTATCGGCGACGGCGAGCGGGTCGGCCATGACTTCGCTCAAACGGATGCGCGGCGCCGGGCCGTCCGTGGGCGTGGGCGTCGGCAGTGGGATCGGCGTGGCCGTCGGCGGGATGTCAGGCGTGGCGCCGGCGGTCGGAGTTGGCGTTGGCAAAGGGGCTGCATACGCAGCACCAGGACTGCCTTTGTCGCCATGTTGCGTGCTCCAGGCCGTTGTGGCGATGACCCACTCTGCGCCGTTCAGATCGACGCGTTCGAAGCTGGCGCCGGGCTGCACGCGCAGGGTTGCGCCATCGCCCCAGGCGATGGCGTCCACCGGCGTGACGCCGTCCGCAAGATAGATTGTCAGGCTGCCGCTGGTGTTGGCGAGCTGGAGAAGTGTGTACTGGTAATCCGACGGTGCATAGCCGGCAAGCGTGGCGGCGTCGCCGCGCGTCAAGACGCGCGCCGCGCCGGGGTCGAGCCACAGATCGGCGGTGATGACGTGCTGGCGGCCGCCACCGTCGCGTAGCACCCAGCTGCGCAGATTGACGGCTTGCACATCGATGTTCGCCACCTCGATAAATTCTCCTACATTGTCGCCTACAGCAAGCGGATCGACCATGATCTCGCTCAGGCGAATCAACGGCGGTGGACCGACGAAGGGCGTGGCTGTGGCGGATGCGGTTGGCGAGGCAGTGGGCGTCCCCGTTGCGGTCTCTGTCATTGTGATGACCGGGAACGGCGACGCGGTGGGCGTCGCGGTGGCGGTGGGCGCGCCGCCGTAGGCGCTGCCAGGGCTGCCTTTGTCGGTGTGCGTCGTGCGCCACGTCGTTGCTGCGATGCTCCAATCATCGATTCCTGGGCCGGTGCGTTCGAAACTGGCGCCGGGCTGGACGCGTCGTTCGCCGGCGCTGCTCCAGCGAATCTCATCGAGCGGAAAGCTCCCGTCTGGTGCAAAAAGTTTCACGTCGCCATCCGTATTGGCGAGTTGCAGCGAGGCAAACTGATAATCGGAGTGCACATAGTCGGCCAATGTTGCGGCATCGCCGCGGGTTAAGAGTAGATAGGCGCCTGGCGCAAGCCACAGGTCAACAGCGATCGTGTGACTGCGCGTCCCGCTGGTCAAGCGCCAGCCGCGCAGGTTGACGGGGTGCGCGCCCAGATTGGTCACTTCAATGAACTCGCCGATAGCATCGGGCACAGCGCTTGGGTCGGGCATCACCTCACTCAGACGAATGGCGCTCAGATCAGGTGGAACAGGCGTCGGTGTGTCTGTGGGGGGGACGGTCGCGGTAGGCGTTTCGGTTGGTGTAGCTGTGATGGTAGGCGGCTCTGGCGTCGGCGTTTCGGTTGCAGTGGGGGATGGTGTATCCGTGGGGATGGGCGTTGCTGTGTGCGTTGATTCTGGCGTGTATGTAGCGGTTTCGGTGGGAGTGGCGTCTGGTGTGTCGGTGGGTAGAGGCGTTGCCGTTGGCGTCGGTTCGGGTGTGTCGGTGGCGGTCGCCGTTGGCGTGTCAGTTGATGGTGCTATGATGGGCGTCGGGGTAGGCGTCGGCTGCGCGCAGACATTCTGTGGGGAAGCGCTGTTGCGCGGGGTTGGCGCGACTTTTTCAAAGTCGGCGCTATTGTTGTTGGCGTCTGTGCAGCCACCCAGTAGACGGCGCAATGATCGTGTATTCGAACCAGAGGCGGCAGGTTGAGTTTCATACCGACTGGCATCCCCGCCATAGCCAAGCAGATCGCTAAATTCATCAGGCGGCGAATCGGGATGACGAATGCCGACCTTACCTGTATCGGCTGCCAGGTTGATTGCGCCGGTCAAGTCGGGTGCTGGCAGAGGCGCTCCGTCTCCTTTTGTCCCTGCAGCCAGCTGGATCAACAGGTAACCATATGGCTGGATTGCATGTCCATCGAGAGCAATGGTCTCCCATGCCTCGGTCTTAGCAGGGGCATAGGCGACAGACCAACCGTTTAGCGAAATCGTTTCTCCGGTTGCATTGAACAGTTCAATAAAATCGGCGTTGACGAGAGCGCCGCTGTTGCCGCCGCCGCCATAGACCTGACTGATGCAGACTGTGCAGAGCGCGCCATCGGCTCTCAGGTTCGCCTGGTGTACAACGACCAGGAGCGCGCTGGCGAAGATGACCCAATTGACGAGGAACAGACGACGTCGCATGACGCCAGCGCGCCACAATTGGACGTTCACGCGAGATAAAAGATCGCAGCGCATCGCCGTTCCTTCCGAGGGCGCGAGTCGCACAATCCGAACAGATAAGTTAGGGGTTGATTTGTTTGTTTCCTGGCTGTGTCTGCGCAACCGGGCGGCTCACCTGTGCGGTGATGACGAGATCATACCGTTAGCACAGTGTGCGAAGATCAGACACTTGACTGAGCGAGGATCAGATGATCGGAGAATTGGCGCCAGGGCGCGTTGCCTACATGCCACGTTCACCGGGGCCGACGCTGACGCCGTCGTGCGTCAGGGCAAAGACCAGGCGCAACCCCTGTGTCCCCAGGCGCTGGGGGCGAATCTGGCTGCCATGCGCGCGGACAACGGCATCGGCTAACGCCAGGCGCAGTCGCACGGTTTCGTTCGTCTGGCTGCGCACATCCTCTTCACCAAAGAAGAGCTTGAAGATGGTGTCGGCGTCTTCCGGGCGCAGCCCCTCGAACGTGTCGGTGATTTCGACCAGGGCGCCGTTGCGGGTTGGGTAAGCGTTAATCTTGACGCTGCCGCCTTTGGGCAAACGGTGCAATGCATCCCCCACCAGATTGTTGAGCACGCGGCTGATCTGGCGGACATCCATAGGGATAGGGGGAATGTTGGGGGCGCAGCGACAGGTCAAGGCGATGTTTTTCTGCTCGGCAGTGTGGCGCAATGAATTGACTGTCATCTCGATCAACTCATCGATGTGGGCAGGGGTGCGCTCTAGCCGGATGCCTGTCACATCCAACTGCGCCAGATCGTAGAGATCGTCGATCAAATCAGATAGGGCGTTGATGTCGCGACGGGCGATCCGCAGATAGCGATTGAGCATGTCCGGGTCGGTCACCAGGCCTTCGGCGATGCTCTCGACCATGGTGCGCGAGGAGAGTAACGGCACGCGCAGGTCATAGCCAATCCAGGCGGTCAGGTCGCGGCGCAGTCGATCCAGTTGTCGTTCTTTGCGGTCGGCTGTCTCGAGTTTGCCCGCCATGGCATTGAAGACCTCCGCCAGTCGCGACAATTCGTCGTTATCGTCAATCTCAACGCGCACATGATAACGCCCCATCGCCAGCGCTTCGGCGGCTCCTGTCAAGGATGCGAGTTTCTCGGTGATGGCGGCGGACTGCATGTAGCCGATGGAGGCGACTACACCAGAGGAGAACAACATTAAGATCGTGACCAGCAATGCGTCATAGGAGTGGATGAACAAGAGGCCGGCGGCAACCCACATAATCACCAGGATTAGACCGGCCGCCAACAGATAGCCAACCAATACCACGGTGCCCACGCGCGGGATGCGATAGATGTAGCGCAGGCGATAGGCAACGAAGCCCGTAATGCCGACTACGGCGATCCCGGCGCCCAACAACGCCGCCATGATCTGGAAATCCAGGGGCGTGGGCAGGGCAAACCACCAGAAGAACGCCAATGTCGTGAGATACACCCCCAAAAGCGCCGCTACAAACCAAACGAAAGGCGTCACTGCATGACGAACCGGATAGACGATCATGGCCGATCACTCCAGATGATTTCCTGCTTTTGCCACTTGTCTTGCGATGGCAATCGCTCCACGATGATTGGCACAGGTGCAGGGTGGCAACAGGGGGGTGGGCAGCTTGCTGCATCGTGCTACAATGACCGCCAGCTGAGTTATTGAAAGGTTGATGATGCCAGCAATCTACACAGATGCCGAAGCACGCCGGCGCACCGTGCTGGTTGTGGTCTTGAACAACGCCACCGATCTGTTGCGCGCCGCCGATGCTGGTTGGTATCGCATTCCGCAGCGGCGGGCGCCGCGTCGAATCGGCGCCGATTACCTGGCATTTTATCAGACTGGAGCGTTTCGCCAACAGCCCGAAGCGCAAACAATCTCTTTTATGGCGCCCACCCGCCGCTACCGGCTTATGACCAGACGTGAACTCCTGCCCGACGAGGCGGACCATCCGCGTGCTGACGACTACTATTATCGCATTGATATCGGGCCGTTGGAACGGCTATCCCGCCCGGTGCGCGCCACGACGTTCCGCCGGTTGACCTTCATCCACACCACGTTAGCGCGGCTATTGACGGCGGAAGACGTCAAGGAGCTCTTTCTTGACGATGACCCCTTTGAGCAACTGTGGGCAGCACTGCGTGAACATAATCTTCGACCGCTCAAAAATCGTTTGGCTGGCGAGCGTCCAGTCGATATTGCGCTGCGCGCACGCGGCGGCTATCTCGGCATCACTTGTCAAGACGCTTTTGCGGCGCAAGAGTCGCGTTTGGCGCCAGTCGCAGAGCGCTGGGAGTTTTTGCAGCTGTCCACGATGCAGATCAAGGCTGATCTGCCCGGTTGTCTGCGCCAGATCGGCGCAGCGTTGCTGCGGCTTGGCGGCTCTGTGTTAAATCAGCCTGGCGCTGCACAGGAGTAGATTGTGAAGAACGCAGGTAAGGAAGCAAACATGGTTTACAAACCCGCTATAAGGCGTTTGTTTGCATTTTCTGGTGGCTTTGTGCTTTTGATGACTCTCAGCGTCGTGCACCTATGGCAGCCGCTGTTGGCACAGGCCGGCACGTTACCCGGTGAGACGCTGCCGCCGGCGCCCGATGTCTATCTGCCGCTGATCTTCAACACCGCACCGCCGCTTCAACCACCCCGCAGCTACACGGCGATTCCCGTTGAACCGCCCCCCCACCGATCGCCCGGCGGCTGTGCACCCCGACCTCAACCTGGCGATCCGAGGCTTTATCGCCACCAATGGTTATTTGGGACTGGTCACCTATGGCGAGGATGAGCAAGGGCCAGACCCCAACGCCCCGCAGATCGATGGCATGTTTGCGGCGCCACGGCTGCCGGCGTTTCGTTCGCTCCATCAGGTGTATGACTGGGACTGGGACTGCAATCCCCCTGCTGGCTGTCTGGGCGCGCCCATCAGTGACTACCCGGTGACGCTGCTGGAAATGGAAACGGCGCCCAATGAGGAGATCGCCATTCCACGTCGGACACCGAACATTTACCCCGGAGACTTCAAGGCATTGGTGCTCTATGCTGAGGAGCGGCGGTTGACGATCTCCTACACGCGTGGCGACACGGCCGCCAATGGCTATCTGATCCATCTGGAGGATTTCGCCGTCAACCCTGGACTGGTTGCCCTCTATCAGAACCTCAACGCCGCCGGGCGCAGTGAACTGCCGGCGCTGCGCAACGGGGAGATTATCGGCGTCGCCGATCGTGGCACGGTGAAGATCGCCACGCGCGACACCGGTCGCTTTCTCGACCCGCGCGCCTGTAAGGACTGGTGGCAAGGCTACCTGGCGCAGTGCACCGTACAGTTGCGCAGGCCAAAATAGGAGAGTAGAGATTGGAGATTAGGAGATTGGTCGAGGTGGTGATGTGTTCGTCCCATCAACGAATCGCTCAATCTCCCAATCTCCAATCTCTACTCTCGCTCTCCCGCCACCCCCAACTCCGGCGCGATCCCCTGCATTGCGGTGAGGACGCGCTGGACGTGCTCGTCGAACGGAACGCCTAGCTCTTCGATGAAGATCATATTTTCGTGGCGATCAATCGCAGCAGTAAAGGCTTTGTCCTTCCACTTCTTTTTGATCGACTTCAGTTCCACGTTGCGCAGGTCGCGATCAGGGCGCACGTAGGCCGCCGCCTGAATCAGACCGGTCAATTCGTCGCAGGCCAGCAGCGCCTTATCCAGCAGGGATTCGCGCGGGACGCCCAGAAAAGTGGCGTGCGCCTCGACGGCATGGATCATTGCCGGTGGATAACCGCGCGCTTGAAAAAGGCGCAACTCCGTGCGAGGGTGGCCGTTGACCTGGTCATCCATGTTGGGGAAACGCTCGTAATCCAGGTCGTGTAGCAGCCCGGTGATGCCCCACAGATCTTCATCTTCGCCAAAATGGCGAGCATAGGCGCGTAGCGCAGCCTCGACCGCCAGCATGTGCCGGCGCAGACTCTCTGACTGCACCCACTCACAGAGCAGGGCGTAGGCTTCGTCGCGGGTTGGCAGAGACATAGCAGACCTTCCTGATTGTGAATTGTGAATGAATGATGATCGATTATACAATCCTCTCATGCGTATCGCTACCTACAACATTCATGGCTGGCGCACAGCCGACGGCAAACCCAATTTAGATGGCGTCGCTGCAACGTTGCGGGAGATTGACGCCGACATCATCGGCCTGAACGAAGTTTTCTATCCGCGCGTCGTAGCAGGCGACGACCGCCCGGCGCTCGAAGCGCTGGCGGCGCGTCTGGAGATGCACTTTGTCTTCGGCCCCTGCTTGCGCTGGCCGGCAGAACAGGATATGCCCGCCCGCGCCTATGGCAATGCTTTGCTCAGTCGCTGGCCGATCATCGCCAGTTCGGCGCACCACCTGACGCCCAAAGAGGAGGATAAGGACGACCTGCTCACCGGTAAAGAACAACGCGGGCTGCTGGAAGGACGCATCTTGTTGCCGGACAAACGCACCTTCACCGCCTATGTCACCCATCTCGACCACACTGACGAAGCCGCGCGGGCAGTGCAGTTGCGCGTCGCACGCACCTGGCTTGTGCGTGACCGCAATCGTCCTCACGTGGTGATCGGCGATTTCAACGCCGTCAGCCGTTGGGATTGGCCAGATGAACGACTGGCGAGGCTGCGCGTCCAACCCACGCGTCAGGGTGGCAATCTGGCTGGCGGCGACAAAGGGCCACTCGTGGTCGAAGCGATGGAGAAGGCCGGGTATATCGATCTGTACCGGCAGTTCGGTGCACCGGGCGCCGTCACCTTCCCCACCGACGATTGGCCGATTCGCATTGATTATATCTTTGCCAGCCCGGCGCTGGCGCCGCGGGTCACGGCCTGCATGATCTGGGAGCGGGCCGACGGCGTCTCGGATCACCGCCCGGTGCTGGCCGATGTGGCACTGTAGTTGGAAACCCCATGACGATATTTTTGCCTGAAACGCTGTCGGGCGACAAGCAGCACACCGTGATTGAGATTGTCGAGGCGCTGGCGGCGACGCCGGGGGTGGCCGCCGTGGTGTTGGGCGGCTCCTATGCACGCGGCGTTGCGCGCCCCGATTCTGATGTGGATTTAGGCGTTTACTACGACCCGGCGACGCCCTTCCGCATCGACGACATCGCGCACATCGCCCGGCGCGTGGCCCTCCAACCGCCGACAGTGACCGACTTCTACGCATGGGGGGCGTGGGTCAACGGGGGGGCATGGATCCATACGGCGACCGGCAAGATCGATCTGCTTTACCGCAACCTGGCGCAGGTCGAGCGCACGATCGGTGAAGCCGAACAGGGCATTATCCATCATGACTACCCGCAGCAACCGCCCTATGGTTTCTACAGCGTCACCTATCTGGCGGAGACACAAGTCTGTCTACCCTTGTTTGACCCGGCAGGCATGGTGCAGGCGCTCAAAGCGCGAGTCGAGCATTACCCAGAACTATTGCACCTTCACGCCGTCAACGATGGGTTGTGGAGCGCCGAGTTTACTTTGCTCCAGGCGCGCAATTTTGCGGCCCGGGGCGATGTCTACAACACGGTCGGTTGCCTGACGCGCACGGTGACAACGCTCACGCAGGTGCTCTTTGCGCTGAATCGCTGCTACTTTATGACCGACAAAGGCGCGTTGGAGATGATCGATGGCTTTGCACGTCGCCCTGCCAACTATAGACAGGCGATCTGCGCAATCCTGGCGGCGCCAGGCAGCGACGTCACGGCCCTGGTGCAAAGCGTCGCCCGGCTGGAGGCGCTCTGGCAGCGCATAGTCGAGCTAACCGACGGCGCCTATCGTCCGAAATTTGTGATGTAAGGCTGTCATGGATCTCTTCGAGCAGGCTCATCAAGAGCGCATGGCGCACAGTGCACCCCTGGCAGCGCGCATGCGCCCGCGCACCCTCGATGAATTTGTCGGCCAGACCCACATCGTCGGGCCGGGAAGACTGTTGCGACGCGCTATTGAGGCCGACCAACTCTCCAGCGTGATCTTCTACGGGCCGCCCGGCACCGGCAAGACGACGCTGGCACGTGTGATCGCCAACACGACGCGCGCCCATTTCATTGCCATCAATGCCGTATTGGCCGGCGTCAAGGAAATCCGCGAGGCGATCGAGGAAGCACAGCACCGCGCCCGGCTCTACAACCAGCGTACAATCCTGTTTGTGGATGAGGTGCATCGCTTCAACAAGGCGCAGCAGGACGCATTGCTGCCCTGGGTGGAGAACGGCACGGTTATCTTTATCGGCGCCACGACCGAAAATCCCTACTTCGAGGTCAACAAGGCGTTGGTCAGCCGCAGCCGCATCTTCCAACTTGTCCCACTTACTAAGGACGATCTGCGCACCATCGTACAGCAAACCCTGACCGATCCCGCACGCGGCTACGGCGGCTTGAACATCACTATCGATGATGACGCACTCGAACATCTGGTAGAGGTCGCCAATGGCGATGCGCGCGCTGTGCTGAACGCATTGGAATTGGCGGTGGAGACGACAGGCACGGCAGGGGCTGAGACTGAAGATGGGAGAGCGGAGATGAGGGGTGCACCCCGCAGCCAATCTCCAGGCTCTAATCTCCCCATCTCGCCATCGCCCAATCTCCACATCACCCTCGCTATCGCTGAGGAATCGATCCAACGGCGCGCCGTCCTCTATGATAAAGAAGGCGATTACCACTTCGACACAATCAGCGCCTTCATCAAGAGCCTGCGCGGCTCCGACCCCGACGCAGCCCTGTACTGGATGGCGAAAATGGTCTATGCGGGTGAGTCGCCCCGCTTTATCTTCCGGCGGATGCTGATCTTTGCGGGCGAGGATGTCGGCATGGCCGACCCCAACGCCATCCAGGTGGTCAATGCGTGTGCGCAGGCCTTCGAGCAAGTGGGGTTGCCGGAAGGTCGCTTTCACCTGGCGATGGCAGCGTTGTACCTGGCGACGGCAAAGAAATCGAACACGGCTTTTGCCTTTTTCGATGCACTGGAGCAGGTGGGGAAGGAAGCGGACAGCGGCGTGCCCAACCATCTCAAGGACGCCAACCGCGATAAAGAAGGCTTCGGGCATGGCGAAGGCTATCTCTACCCACATGCCTATCGCGATCACTGGGTGGTGCAGCAATATCTACCAACCTCACTGCAAGGCAAGGTCTTCTATCAGCCCTCCGATCAGGGGTACGAAGCGGCGATTCGCAACGATGTAGCGCGGCGCCGCGAAGCGCAACTGGCTGCCATGCTCGCCGCCGAGGAGGAGCGCGGCGAAATCCTGACCCACTCGCCCGATGACCCGGCGCGCGAACGCTGGCTCCAGCGCACCATCTCCGGCGCCGGTGAGCGGCTGGGCGCCGTGCGCGACCGCGTGCTCGATGCGGCGCGGCTGCGCAATCATAGCCTGGTGCTTGACCTGAAGGCCGGCGCTGGGTTACTCACCTGGGAAGCAGTGCGACGCACCCCGGAAGGCGGCGTCTATGCGCTGGCGCGCAATCGTCGCGATGCCGACGCCCTGCGCCAGATGGCCGAGCGTCTGCCACAGATTGAGCGCCCCGTTGTCATGGAAGGGCGCCTTGCAGAACTCCCGCTTTTCCTGGCGCTTCAGACACGCGCACAGACAACGCGCGGCGAGGCGCCGCTTTCCACTTCTCGCCCAACGCTCCGCTTCGACGCTATCGTGGGTTACAATGCCTTGCTGGACGAAACTGATAAAGCAGCCGTATGTCGTTTGCTGGCCGAGTTCCTGGCGCCTGGCGGGGTGATCAGCCTGGCTGAACGCGTCCCGCGTCACACCCAACGCCTATATGCTTTGATCGACAGCAGTGAACTCGACGCTGCCCTGATGGCGCGTTGGCGTCAGGCGGAAGAGGCGATCTACGCCGACCCTGGAGATCCGTTAGTGAATTGGGATGAGGATGACCTGGCTGCTGCGTTGAGGGGAGCCGGTCTCAGCGTCAAGCTGCAAAGCGAACGCGAACAGGCGCCCATGTCGATTACACCGACCATGATCAGCCGCTGGTTCACGCCTGCAGGCGCAGGCAAACCGGCTTATTGCGACCGGCTGGCCGCTCTGCTCTCCGCTGCTGAGATCAGGCGCATCCACCAACTCTTCGAGCGTCAGTTGACCGGGCAACCAGTTCTCTGGCAGACTAATACTCTCTTGATCGTGGCACAGGTTTCGCAATAATTCAGTTACACGGCGGTAAGCATGACAGCGTACAAACATCTTTCCAACGATGAACTGCTTGATCAGGTCGAGCGCGCCGGTCGCATCTTGCCGGCGGAGCTGATCCAGGCGTTGCTGGCGCGGCGGATCGAGTTGCGCAGCGCGATCCTGGCGCGTTTTGCCGAGTCGCTCAACGATAATTGGGAAAATGATGATGACCCCCGCTGGTATCGCGCCGTGCATTATGGCTTCTTGTTGATCGCTTACCGTGAGCGCAAGGCGCTGCCGATCTTTGCCGCCATCTACAGTGACCCCGATCTCTATGAAGGTTTGCTTGAATGGTTTGAGGAGACGCCTGCTCATTTCGGCCCGCCGGCAGCGCCTGTCTTTCAAGCAGTGATTCAGGATGCACCCGGCATGGCGTGGCACTTTGGCGCTGCAATGAGTGTTGCAATTCTGAAAAACATTGCTATCCGCTTTCCGGAAACGCGCGAGAATATCCTGGCCTTTCTGCGCTCATTGTTGCCGCCCCTGAATGCAGACGGGCGCGTGGAGCTGAACGATGATGCAGAAATAGACGAACTGTGGGGCAGCGTCGTCGATGCCCTGGCCGAGTTGCGCGATCGTGAAAGTACGCCACAGATTCTGGCCATGTTTGATGCAGAGTTGATCGATCCGATGGAGACCGATCGCGAGAGCTACCTGGACGTGTTGGAGGGAGCGCCAGCGATCAGAAAATCACAGCCGTTTGATATTTTCGCCGAGTATGCAAGTAGGGATCACAGCAACACAGCGCAAAGCGCCTGAGATCGCCGCTTGCGAAGATTGACTTTCCAGACGGGGCGCCAATCTGCTATTTCTTTTCAGTTTCAGCAACAAAAAAAGCGGGGCGCTTCCGATGAATAGAAGCGCCCCGCTTTTTTGTTGGGTTAATGCTTGATCAGTTGAGGTAGCTGGCCGGGTTATAGGGCACGCCGTTGTAGCGAATCTCGAAGTGGAGATGCGGGCCGGTGCTGTTGCCGGTGTTGCCCATCGTGCCAACCTGCTGACCACGACTCACTGTTTCGCCCGGTTTGACAAAGACCGAGTTCAAGTGGGCGTAAAGCGTTGTGAAACCGTTGCCGTGATCAACAATGACATAGTTGCCGTAGCCGCTATTCCAACCACCGCCTGCCAGCACGACATAGCCGGCGTCCGAGGCTGTGACAGGCGCACCTAACCAACCCGCCACATCGATGGCCGGATGGCCACCCCAGTAGCCCTGGCTGATATAGCCGGCAGTCGGCCAACTAAAGTTGCCCGATCCTGCCAATGCGCCATCCGGGCGCGGGACAGCATAGGCGGTCGAGGCGCCCACGACGGGCGCCACAAAGGGCTTTGTTCCACCGGGTACAACGATTTCTTTGCCGATGGGCAGTGCGTCATCAACGCTGCTCATCCCGTTGGCAGCGTAGGCCACAATAGCCTGCATGTCAGCGTCATATTTTTCAGCAATGCTGGAAAGGGTGTCGCCGCGTTTGACGACATGGAGGACGCCATCGACGGGCAAGATGCGCAATTGATCGCCAATGCTGAGTCGATCTGGGTTTTGTTCGATCAGCGAATTAGACCACATCAAAGTCTCAGGCTGCAGTCCGAACTTTTCGGCAATGCCTAGCACGGTGTCGCCAGGTTTGACTGTGTAATAGAGCACTTCCTCGACCGGACGTGGGGCTTCTTTGGTGGTTGGGGCGTTGGATTGACCGGATTTGCTGCCAATGGTCAGGATGCTGTTGGGGGTGAGTGAGTCATCTTCAAACCCGGTGGCAGCGGCAAATTGAGTAGTGCTCAGGCGTGCACTGCCGCCGCCCATCGCAACAGGCGTTGGCTCAAGGTTAAGTTCCCAGTCGGGGATGGTGATCTGGCTGAGCACCAACACAACCGCTGCAATCGCCAACACCGATAGATGACCGGCTAACCGTAGTGGCGTCACCTGATCTGCTAAAATGTGCTGGACCTGCTCGGTGGCGCCTTGAAAGAAGCGCGTCATGGCGCCCATGCGACCAAGGTCTGTGCTGGTCGATGACGACAACGAGGCATACCCTGTACTCGCTGCAGCATTTCCTGAGCGATCTAGGGGCGTCCTGCGCAGATTGGCAGAAGAAAGGGAGATGAATTCTAGATTTTGTGTGGGGGAAAGTTCTTGACGTTGTAACTCGATTTGATGTGGTCTGACGCGTGCCGGATAGGCGTTGCCGCCACCCGAACTGCCTTCATTTGACATACACGCTCTCCAGAGTGTCAGGTTTTGTGGGCGTGACCTGGATGAAACCTTCGCGAACTGCCCCAACTACATTCTGCGGCGCACTGGTCATGCCAGTGAGTGCAGGTTGTTTGGCCCATGACATTTCACGATTCTAGCATCTTGCGCAAGGCTTGCCAAGTGGCTGAGGCGTCTGGCGCCCACAAAAAACGACGATCCTGCCCAAATGTGCAAGGATCGTCGCCATTTCGTAGGTTTTGCGTAGGTGGACGGGCTTGTGTCGCCGCCTTGAAAAGCGTACGGTCAGCGTTTGGTCAGCGTTTCCAAGAACTCACGGTTGTCGCGTGTGCGACTCATGCGTTCGATAATGGGGAGGATCGCTTCGCCGCCTCCGCCCATGGCATCAATCATACGGCGCAGCGTGTACACCTTGGAGAGGGTTTCGGCGTCGAGCAGTTTTTCTTCGGCGCGCGTACCGCTGCGCTCGATGTCGAAGGCTGGGAAGATCCGTCGTTCCGCCAGCTTCCGGCTGAGGTGCAACTCCATATTGCCGGTGCCCTTGAACTCTTCATAGATGACGTCATCCATACGGCTGCCGGTGTCCACCAGACAGGTTGCAATGATCGTCAGGCTGCCCCCTTCTTCCAAATTGCGCGCAGCGCCAAAGAAGTGTTTGGGTGGATAGAGCGCCGCAGGATCGATGCCACCCGATAGCGTACGCCCAGATGGCGGCACCGTCAGGTTGTAAGCGCGCGAGAGGCGCGTAATGCTGTCAAGCAAGATGACGACATCCTTTCGCCCTTCAACCAGGCGCTTGGCGCGCTCCAGCGCCATTTCGGCAACACGAACGTGATTTTGCACAGGTTCGTCGAAGGTGCTGCTGACGACTTCTGCTTCAACCGAGCGATCCATGTCGGTGACTTCTTCTGGGCGTTCGCCGATGAGCACCACCATCAGGTGAATATCCTTGTAGTTGGTGGTGATGCCATTGGCAATCCGTTTGAGAATCGTCGTTTTGCCGGCCTTCGGTGGGCTGACGATAAGGCCACGCTGTCCGCGTCCAATTGGCGAGAGCAGGTCAATCATGCGGGTGGAAATGACATTCGGGCGTGTCTCCAGCAGAATTTGTTCATTCGGAAAGATCGGCGTCATCTTTTCGAAGACAGGCCGCTTTTTGGCCTCTTCAGGGTCAAGACCGTTGACGGCCTCCACCTTGAGCAGACCGTGATATTTTTCGGTTTCTTTGGGAGGACGCACCTGGCCGATGATCAGGTCGCCCGTGCGTAAACCAAAGCGACGAATCTGGCTCTGACTGACATAGACGTCCTCCGGGCCAGGTAAAAGGTGGTCACTGCGCAAGAAGCCAATGTTGTCCTGGACGATTTCCAGGATGCCGCCGCCAAAGATGAACCCCTGCTGCTCGGCGTTGGCGCGCAAGAGGCGCATCACCAGGTCATATTTTTTTAGTCGCGTGTAACCGGTTATGTTGGCGGCGCGCGCAATGTCTGTCTCTTATACACATCT
>DGFH01000356.1:1313-12851 GCA_002391565.1 Anaerolineales bacterium UBA3905 | reverse complement strand
GGGGCGGCGGATTTTCGTAGCTGAAGGGAAAGCACAAGTTTCATGCAGGATCAGGTGGCGATTGTGACCGGCGGCGGTCAAGGACTGGGACAGGCAATCTGCCAGCGGCTGGCCGGGGTCGGGGCATCCGTAGTGGTGGCCGACCGCAACGAAGCCACCGCACAGACAACAGCGCACCTGATCCAGCAGACGACCGGCAGAACGGCGCTATCCGTGCGCGCCGATGTCACAGTCGAGAAGGAGGTGGCGGCGCTGGTTGCACAGACAGTGGAGACCTTTGGCCGCATTGATCTGCTCGTCGCCAACGCTGGCATCGTCATTGCAGGGGAAGCGACCAATCTCACCGCCGAACAGTGGCGCCGCGTCCTTGAAGTTAACCTGACCGGCTACTTCCTGTGCGCCAAACATGTCGTTCCAGTGATGAAGCGGCAGCGCAGCGGCGTCATCATTCAGATCAACTCAATCTCCGGCAAGCGCGGCAGCTTTGGCAATGGCGCCTACTGCGCCAGCAAAGCCGCCGGCATCGGCCTGACGCAAAGCCTGGCGCTGGAACTGGCCGAATATGGCGTGCGCGTCAACGCTATCTGTCCCGGTCACCTGCTCGACTCACCATTATGGGTCGATTCGCTCTACACACAATACGCGGCGCGTTACCGGATCACCGAAGCCGAAGTGCGCCAGAAGTACATCGACGCCGTGCCCATGCATCGCCCGTGCACCTATGATGATGTGTGCAACGTGTTACTTTTTCTGGCATCAGCGCAGGCCAGCTACATGACCGGACAGGCGATCAATGTCACCGGCGGACAGGAAATGAGGTAGGTATGACGACACAGATCAGCAACGAACCTCTGGTGATTGGCATCGACAGCAGCACAACCGCATGCAAAGCAATTGCCTGGGATCGACGCGGACGCGCCGTCGCCGAAGGACGCGCCAGCTATCCCCTGCTACAGCCCGAACCTGCCTGGCACGAGCAAAACGCTGAAGATTGGTGGGCAGGCGCATGCAAAGCGCTGCGCGAATGCATCAGCCAGATCGACGCACGACAGGTGCAGGCGATCGCCATCACCCATCAGCGCGAGAGCTTTGTGCCTGTCGACAGCGAGGGGCGACCACTGCGCAATGCCATCCTCTGGTCGGATGAACGCAGCCGCGCTCAGGTCGAGGAACTGGAAGCGCGTTTTGGGCGCGACGAACTGCATCGACTCACCGGCAAACCGCCATCGATGACACAATCGTTGCCCAAGGTGCTCTGGCTCCTGGAGCACGAACCGGAGACCGTACTGCGCGCCCATAAAATTCTCGATGTTCAGGCTTTCCTGGTGCATCGGCTGACCGGCCACTATCGCACCAGCCTAGCCTCCGCCGACCCAATGGGGCTGGTCGATCTGGTCAACCGACGGTGGGCGAGCGAGCTGATCCAGGCGTTAGGGCTCCATGTCAGCCAGTTTGCCGACATGGCGGAGCCGGGCGCCGTGCTCGGTCAGGTGACGGCGACCGCCGCCCGCGCCACCGGACTGCCCGAAGGCTTGCCGGTGGTGGCCGCCGCGGGTGACGGGCACTGCGCCGGGTTGGGCGCCAATGCCACCGTGCCGGGACGCGCCTATCTCAACCTGGGTACAGCCGTCGTCAGCGGCGTCATCAGCGCTGACTATCCCTGTGACCGCGCCTTTCGCACCTTGATTGCGCCCGTGCCCGGCTACTATTTTGCCGAGCATGTCTTGCGCGGCGGCGTCTTTACGATTGGCTGGTTTGTCGAGCGCTTTGCCAGCGACCTGCGCAACACCTGGCTGCCGCTCAGCCCGGAAGAATTACTGGAAGCGGCGGCAGCCAAACTGCCGCCTGGCGCCGGCGGTTTGATGCTGGTGCCCTATTGGAACAATGTCATGAACCCTTACTGGGATCCGGCGGCGTCGGGCATTGTCATCGGCTGGACGGGCGCTCACGGGCGCGAACATCTCTACCGCGCTATCCTGGAAGGGATCGCTTATGAGCAGCGGCTGGTTGGCGACGCCATGATGACGGCCGTTGAGCAGCGCTTCACCGAATATGTGACGATGGGTGGCGGCAGCCGCAGCAAGCTGTGGTGCCAGATCGTGGCGGACGTGACCGGCGTGCCGGTGTTGCGCTCGACCAGCACTGAAGCCACCTGCCTGGGCGCCGGCATCCTGGCGGCGACAGCGGTCGGCTGGCACCCCGATGTGCGGGCCGCCGCCGACGCCATGACTGCCACCGCCGAACGCTTCACACCGCAGCCAGACATCCAGGCGCGCTACGATTGCCTGTATCGGGAAGTCTATCAACCACTCTTCCCCACCGTGCAGCCCCTGGTGGATCGCCTGACGGCTCTGACGCAAGCATAGACCAGGCTGAAAAGGTGAGACAAGGGGGGAGAGCAGGATGAAACAGTTGCATTCTCCAGCGACTGGCGTGGTCGAAGTCATCGCTGCGCCTGCGCCTGCGCCGGGCGCAGGCGAGGTATTGGTGCAGATGCGCTACTGCGGCGTCTGTGGCACCGACCTGATGAAGGTCTACGCTCCCGACGTCGCCCGCCCGGTGCAGCTTGGGCATGAAGTCGTCGGCGTGGTGGCGGCGGTCGGTGCAGACGTGCAGCACATTGCTGTTGGGCAACGCGTCGCCTTTGCGCATCACGTGCCGGATTACAGTTCACACTTTACCCGGCGCGGCAGCGCACCGATGGATCCCCTCTTCAAGCGCACCAATATCGACCCTGGCGGTTTTGCCGAGTTCATTCGTGTGCCAGCGCTGCACGTGCAACATGTCCTGCTGCCTTTACCCGACGACCTGCCCGACCTGCGCGCCGTCTTCATAGAACCGCTGGCCTGTTGTCTGCGTGCACTCGACCGCGTGCCCCTGCTGGAGGGTGACGCGGCATTGATCGTCGGGGTGGGCGCAGTCGGGTTGCTCTTTGCGCCGTTGTTAGCCGACCGCGCCGTGACAACGTTTGCCGTCGATGTACGTGGGGAGCGTCTGACGCTGGCGCAGCAGTGGGGCGTGGCGCGAGGTTTTCTGGCGGACGATCCGGATGCGATTGCGATGATGCAGGCGGCAACGGAGGGACGCGGCGTCGATCTTGTCATCCTGACCGTCGTGACGCAGGCAACGTTGGCGCAAGCATTTGCCGCCGTGCGTGACGGCGGTGTGATCCTGCTCTTTGGCGTCAAACCGGCGACGCAACTGCCGATCAACTGGTGGGATGTCTGGCGGCGCGAACTCAACATCGTCAGCAGCTACTCGGCAACTCCTGATCTGTTCCCACGTGCACTGGCAATTCTGCGCCGTCCCGGTTACACTTTAGAAAATTCCGTCAGCCATGTGCTGAACCTAGACAATGGCGCACATGCATTTCACCTTGCACACGCGGGATTGACATCGAAGGTGGTAATCACCCGTGAATAACCTTCTAAACTACAATACCGAAGACGTCCGCGAAGAACGCACTGATTTACTGGTCACCGTAGCCAGTCTGTACTATCAGCTTGGGCAGAATCAACAGCAGATCGCCGAGCGTCTGGACATTTCGCGCTCCAGCGTCTCGCGCATGATCAAAGAGGCGCGTGACCTCGGCATCGTGGAGATCCGCATTCACCGTCCGGTCAATCGTCACTATTTGCTAGAACAGGCGCTGATCGACCGCTTCGGCCTGACTGATGCCTATGTACTGCTCAGCGGACAGGATCAGCGTGAGGACGAGCTGTTGGCCGGGGTTGGACGGCTGGCGGCTGGCTATCTGGAACGCGTGATTGCGCTGTTGCCGCCAGACGCTTGCATTGGCATTGCCTGGGGCACGGGCGTGCACGCAGCAGTCACGGCGCTGCCCGAAAACCGCTCCCATCCGCTCGACGTGGTGCAGATTCTGGGCAGCGTCGGTGCGCCCAACCCCACGATCGATGGGCCTGATCTGGCGCGGTTGCTGGCGGGCAAATTGGGAGGTCGCTATTACGATCTACATGCGCCGGTGCTGGTGGCGCAACCCGCCCTGCGCGATCTGTTGCTCAATGAGCCATCCATGCGTGATGGATTGCAGCGAGCGCGCAGCGTGGCGCTTGCCATCACAGGCATCGGCACCGTCCAGCCGGAAGCAGCCAGTTTCCTACGCGCCGGGCACCTGACCCAAAGCGATCTGGCTGAGTTGCGGCGGCAGGGCGTCGTCGGCGAAACGTGTGGACGCTTTTTCGATGCCGAAGGTCGCTTTGCCGACTACGAGATCAACGCCCGCGTCATCGGCATCGATCTGCCCGATCTGCGCCAGGTGCCGCGCGTGATCGCCGTTGCGCGCGGGTTGCCCAAAGCAATGTCAATACTCGGTGCGCTGCGCGGGCGCTATCTCACCGTGCTTGCCACGGATGATGTGACTGCGCAGGCTGTGCTTGAACTGGCGGAGGCTTGAAAGGGCGTCAGGCGTCACACGTCTTCGTCAGGCGTCATTTTGCTATGCCTGACGAAGACGTGTGATTTATAATATTTCTCTGAAAATACTTTTATTGGAGCAAAGAAAATTGTATGGCAAACATTGTTGTATTAGGCGCCGGCGTGATGGGCAGTGCATTTACGATGCCTCTGGCCGACAATGGCCATCGCGTCAATCTGGTCGGCACCCATTTGGACACTGACATTATTGAGGAAATCCACGAGACGCACCTGCATCCGCGTCTGGGGACAAAACTACGGGCAACGGTGGCGCCCTACACCTACGATCGCCTGGGTGAAGCATTGCAGGGGGTGGAGCTGGTCGTCATCGGCGTCAACTCGCTGGGCATCGACTGGGCCGGCGAAATGTTGCGCGAAACGTTGCCAGTGGGGACGCCGCTCCTCTTTTTAACAAAAGGCTTGTCGGGCGAAGGCGACCACCTGGAACTGCTGCCGCACCGTCTACGCCGCCACCTGACGCCAGCGCAACAACGCAACACGCCGCTGCTGGCGGTGGGTGGGCCTTCCATCGCCGGCGAGCTGGCCGAGGAGCGCGACACTTGCGTCGTCGTCACCGGCGATGACAGTGCGTTGGTGAACAAACTGGCGACGATGCTGCGCACCCGCTACTATCACGTCTGGCCCTCAACTGATATGGTCGGCGTCGAAACGTGCGTGGCGTTGAAGAATCTCTATGCGCTGGCGGTCGGTTGTGTGGGCGGGCTGCTCGCCAAAACGGGCAAGGCTGGCAACGAGGCTGTCATGCACAACCTGGCGGCCGCCATCTTTGCGCAGGGGCTATGGGAGACCGCCTACATGGTCGATTTCATGGGTGGGCAGCGGCGCAGCGTCTTCACCCTGCCCGGCGCTGGCGACCTCTATGTA
This sequence comes from Anaerolineales bacterium UBA3905, assembly GCA_002391565.1. Lineage (GTDB taxonomy): Bacteria > Chloroflexota > Anaerolineae > Caldilineales > Caldilineaceae > Caldilinea. The sequence continues at coordinate 7,532 of DGFH01000356.1, read as the reverse complement.
ACGAGTATGGGTGGGCGCAACAGCCGCATGGGCGCATACCTGGGACAGGGCATGCCGTATTCGGTCGCCAAACGCGAGTATATGGCCGACGTCACCATTGAGGGCGCTCAACTGGCTCAGGCCATCGGTCCGACTATCGAGACGCTGATGGCGCATGGTAAACTCGATCCGGTTGCATTGCCCTTGATGAAAACGATGATCGACATCGTGACCCATGACGCACCCGTCAAGTTTCCATGGGACGCCTTCTTTGCGGGCGATCTGGCGTCGTGAATCACGCCAGCGCGACATCCACTGGGGGTGAAGCATGAAATTTGAATTTGCAACGGCGCAGCGCATCCTCTTTGGCGAGGGGACGCTGGCCGAAATCGGCGCCATCTCGCGTGGTTTTGGGGAGCGCGCGCTGGTTGTCACCGGCGCCAACCCGCAGCGGGCAGAGCGTCTATTGGCGTTGCTGGCGGCAGCGGAGCTGCAACCCTCGCTCTACAGCGTTGCCCATGAGCCGACCGTTGAGGATGCAATCGCCGGAGTTGCAGCGGCAAAGCGCGCTGGCGCCGAGGTGATCGTAGCCTTTGGCGGCGGCAGCGTCATCGATGCAGGCAAGGCGATCGCCGCGCTTGCCACCAATCCTGGCGATGTCTTCGACTATCTGGAGGTGATCGGTAGGGCGCAACCACTGACCCAGCCTTCCTTGCCGGTGATTGCAATCCCCACCACCGCCGGTACGGGCAGCGAAGTGACGCGCAACGCCGTGTTGGCCTCGCCTGCCCATCGCGTCAAAGTGAGCGTGCGCAGCCCATCGATGCTGCCGCGGGTGGCGCTAGTCGATCCAGAGCTGACCTACAGCCTGCCAGCCGCTGTCACCGCGGCGACGGGTATGGACGCCTTGACGCAACTGATCGAGCCGTTCGTCTCCAGCCGCGCCAATCCGTTGACGGACGCCATCTGCCGTGAGGGGTTGCAGCACGCGGCGCGCTCACTCCAACGGGCGGTGCGACAGGGCAGCGATGTCGCCGCGCGCCGCGACATGGCGTTTGCCAGCCTGTGTGGGGGGCTGGCGCTGGCAAACGCTGGTCTGGGCGCCGTGCATGGTTTTGCCGGGCCATTTGGCGGCATGTATGGTGCGCCTCATGGCGCCGTCTGTGCAGCGTTATTGCCGGAGGTTGTCGCCGCCAATGTGAAGGCGCTGCGCCAGCGCGCACCGGGCAGTGTAGCTTTGACGCGCTACGCCGAACTGGCGCATCTGCTCACGGGCAGCGCCGAAGCCACCGTCGATGATGCAATCGCCTGGTTGCGTGCGCTGGTGGCCGGGCTGGAGATTCCCCCACTGTCGCACTATGGGTTTAGCCGCACCGACGCACCCGCGTTGGTGGACAAAGCGCGCGCGGCGTCGAGCATGAAAGCCAATCCAATTGTGCTGACCGATGAAGAATTGACGGCGCTTGTGCTTGCCGCGTGTTGAAAATACTGATGACCTTCCCGGAAGCTTTGAGCTTCCGGGAAGGTCATCGACTGGGGCTATTTTCAGAACATGCGTCGAGATGTCTGGGCGACGCCTCAACCATCAGCCTGCGCCAATTGACGCGCCTGCTCGATGAGCATAGAACGTTCCACACGGGCGACCGGCCACTTCACGATCTCGGCGATCTCGGCAGGTGTGCGGTCAGCCAGCTCGGCAAAGGTGCGAATGCCTGCCGCCTTGAGACGCTGGTCGAAGACCGGCCCGATGCCGTTGATGCGGGTGAAGTCATCCTCGGCGCCGGGGACTTGCGTCGGCGCTGTGGGCGAAACGGGCGCCGGGACAGGCGCCGTCTCCTGCTCTGCGGACGCAGGCATGGCTGCTACATCCTCGGCAGCGACAGGAGCAGCAGCAGGCGCCGGAGGGACCAATTCTATGCCAGGCGCGGACGCCTGCTGTTCACCCAACTTCAACACCTTGACCAGGATCGTCCCCACGCCAAAGGCGCTGAGAATCAATGCGCCCAGGAACGCCAGGAAACCAAAACAACTGCCAAGAATCCACAGAAAGGCAATGACTGCGCCGGGTGCAGCAATGCCAACCGCTGTGCGCCAGGGCTGCGGCCAGGGAGCGCCCAAACGCGTGGCGAGACGGCGCCCTACTTCATCGCCCACAATAGCAACGCCGACAAGGTTTACAGCCGTCAAGAGCAAACCCAGCAAGATCGCCGGCGGCCGGAAGCAGAAGGTGATCCACAGCAGCCCAATCAGCGCCAGCCCGAACAGGTTGAAGATCAGACCTGCTGCAAAGGCCAGGGCTGTCCGCTCAACCAACAAACTGCGCATCTCTTCCATCAGCGCTGGACGCCATCTGAGCAGGAGAATCGCCGTCAGTACGGCTACCCCTAGCATCAGCAGTGCGCTCAAGACGCGTCCCAACGTTGCCCAGAACAGATCGATGGGCGTCGCTACGGGTGGCGTAGGCGGCTGTGGTGCGCCCGGCAGCGCTCCCAACTGGGGCAGCGGCGGCAAATTGACCGCCGGGCCGCGCAGCAGGCTGCCTTCGACGACAGCGCCGCGCGCTTGCTTGATCTCGCCGCTCACGACGCTCACGTCGCCGCCGATCACGGCTGAACGCCCCATCTGTACATCGCCGCTCCAGGCCGTGATGGCGCCTTCGACAGCGCCGTTGATCTCGATGCTGCCGCTGAAGGCCGTAATGTCGCCGGCCACCAGCCCGCCTTCATCGACTTCAACGTCGCCACGATAGACGACCAGATTGCCACGAATGGCGCCGCCACGCGCCACCGCTACATCCCCCTGATAGACCACGACATCGCCGTCGATGGTCTCGCCAGCGCGCACGGTGAGGTCGTCGTTGAAAACCTGTTGCTGCATCAGAGATGGCTGATCGAGCGCCTGGGCAGGCGCGGCCTGCAAGGCAGGCGCCATGACAATCAACAGCGAAAACGCTGTCACTGCCACCGCCAACCACAGCCAGTTCCGGGTAGATGTAAGCACTGTCGTAACGCGCATAAGCATCCCTGTCAGATGAGTGTACAATATCATTCCGTCATCATCGGCAGTGGCCGCTCGACCTGCGCGCTGCGCCGCAGCAGCTGCACCCAGCCGACGACCAACATGATCAGTAAGAGGACGTAGAGGCCGCCGGCAAACTGCACCTGCGGCGTATTGAGCATCGTCTGTACGGCGTCGCCAATGGCAGCGAACCACAGTTGAGTGGAGGTGTAGGCCAACGTCAGAGCACGCATCTGCTCGCCCACCCACTGCCCCTGTGTCAGAAAGACGAAGACGCCAACTCCGGTTGTCAAGGCAAAGACCAATGTCACGGCCAGCAAGGCAGCCGCTGACGACAACAACAGCACCCGCTGTTGGCGCTCCTTCTCGGCCTCGGCCAGGCGCAGTTCGAAGCGCTGGACAAAACCTGAGGGTGGCGTCAGCGCGGGTGTGGCTGCGAACTCGCTATCGATCCACTGCCAGGCGCGCCAGCTCATCGCCAGGTCAGGATCGTCCGCCAGCAACGCATCGAAACGCGCCTGTTCGTCGGCATCCAGCGCATGATCAAGCGCCAGCGACATCAGCCAGTCGAACTCAGCTTCGGGTGTATCCATGTGAATGGGTTGCTCGTTCATGTTCTCACCTCATCATTCACAGCGCCGCCATACCGAGCCGCAGCATCATCGGTTGCGTGCGGTTGCGCTCAACCTGCCGCACCGGCGGCGCCACGCGCGGCTGTGGCGGCGGCGTGATGCTCTCCTGCTCTTTGTAGATCGCCGCCAGTTGCTGCCGCGCCCGAAAGAGGCGACTCTTGACGGTGGCGACCGTTACGTTCATGCTCTCGGCGATCTCCTCGTAACTCAGGTCTTCCCAATAGCGCAGCACCAGTGGCGTGCGGTATTCGGGCGCCAGGCGATCCAGCATATTCTGCACCTCGATGCGCGCCTCTTGTTGCAGAGCGTGGCGCTCCGGGCGCGGGTCATCGCCTTCCAGGTTCTGCAACACCGGGTTATCGTCGATGGAAATCTGCGTCGTGCGCCGTTTGCGCAGGCGGTCGATGCAATAGTGATTGGCGATGGAAAATAACCAGGTCGAAAATTTCATTTCCGGATCATACTGGCCAAGCCGGCTATAGGCGCGCAAAAACGCTTCTTGTGCAGCATCCTCGGCTTCTTCCACACTGCCCAACATGCGATAGGTCAAATTGAACACCGGGCGCTGATAAGCCTCGACAAGGCGGCTAAAGGCACTGCGGTCGCCGCGCCGCGCTTGTTGCACCCACATCTGCTCCTGCTCACTCATACCGACAAATCTCACTTCTCTCTTCGAGACCAGGTTGCCCCGACCCCATGCGCTGTCGTCCACACTACGCAGCTGCGGCCGAAAAGTTTCAACCCTGAACGCTCAATTCGTCATTGGTCAGTTCACCGGAAACACGCGCCACTTTTGTTGCTCATCCTCCCCGTCAAGTATAATATGAATTGAACTAGATCAGGAATGGCGACAGGGGCGAATGACCTTCGCCCCTGTCAACGTAAGAAATGCTGGCGGCCGACAGCGACTGTAGGCGCCCGGCGCATCCGGTGAAGGACTACTCCATGCGACAGACATACCCGTTTACCGCCATCGTCGGTCAGGAGCGCATGAAGCGCGCCCTGATTCTCAACGCCATCAACCCGCAGATCGGCGGCGTGTTGATTCGCGGCGAGCGCGGCACCGCCAAATCGACTGCCGCCCGCGCGCTGGCGGCATTGCTGCCCGAACTTGAGGTCGTGCAGGGTTGCCGCTTTAATTGCGACCCGCAACGCCCCGATCTTTTCTGCGATGAGTGTCGCGAACGCCTGGAACATGAAGGCGCGCTCCCGACCTCGCATGTGCCCACACCCTTTGTCGATCTGCCGGTGAGCGCGACTGAAGATCGCGTCGTCGGCACGCTAGACATCGAGAAGGCCATCCAAAAGGGCGAACGCCACTTCGAGCCGGGCATCCTGGCGGCAGCCAATCGCGGCGTGCTTTATGTCGACGAAGTCAACCTGCTCGACGACCACGTGGTCGATCTGTTGCTCGACAGCGCAGCGATGGGCGTCAATGTGGTGGAGCGCGAAGGCATCAGCTTTCAGCACCCGGCGCGCTTTGTCCTTGTCGGCTCGATGAACCCGGAGGAGGGTGACTTGCGCCCACAACTCCTGGATCGCTTCGCCCACGCCGTGGATGTCGTCGGCATCACCGAAGCAAGTCAGCGCGTTGAAGTGTTGCGCCGCCGCGTCTTCTTCGAGCAAGACCCAGAAGCCTTCATTGCCGCCTATGACGAAACCGAACGCGAGATGTGCGATCGCATCTTGCAAGCGCGACAACGCTATCCGTTGGTAAAGTACACCGAAAAAGACATGTACACCATCGCGGCGTTGACAGCCAGCTTCAAGGTGGACGGCCATCGCGCCGACATTGTGATCCTCAAGACCGCCCGCGCTCAGGCGGCCTACGATGGGCGCTTGCAGATCAACGACAAGGATATCCTGCTGGCGGCGGAGCTGGCGCTGCCGCATCGCATGAAGAAGCAACCTTTCCAGGATTCAGTGCTCAACCCGGATCAATTGCAATCCAATATGCGCCAGGCGCGCGCTGAGGCCGAGCAAGCGGTCACCGATGAGAATCAACAGCAGGAAGGCGAAGGCAAGGGGACTGCAGACGAAAAAAAAGCATGGAGGGCGATGAGTCGGAGCTGAACGAAAGCCCGGAGGCTGGCGAGGGCGGCGAGGCCCAGCCGGATGCGTCTCCGCAGCAAAGCTCATCGCCCGGTGACAACAAAGGCGCCCGCAAACCCGTCAAGGTCGGCGACACCTTCGAGGCCAAGCGGCTCGATACGCCCCTGGACAAAATGACGCGCGAACGCGCTGGCAAGCGCTCCTACACGCGCACCGAACGCAAGCGTGGCCGCTACATCAAGGCGCGGCCTGCTGGTGATCGCCCCGAGGACATTGCCTTCGACGCCACCCTGCGCGCCGCTGCTCCGTACCAAAGCCAGCGCCACGCTGAAGCGGAGAACGATCTGGCGTTGCAATTGCGCAAGGGTGACCTGCAACGCAAAGTGCGGGTGCGCCGCACCGGCAACCTGATCCTCTTCGTCGTGGATGCCAGCTGGAGCATGGCCGCCAGCGAACGCATGGAGGCCACCAAGGGCGCCATCTTCAGCCTGCTTGTCGATGCCTATCAACGCCGCGACCAGGTGGGGCTGATCGTCTT
>DGFH01000356.1:0-1097 GCA_002391565.1 Anaerolineales bacterium UBA3905 | reverse complement strand
GACCTGCCCGTCGGCGGCAAGACGCCGCTCAGCAGCGGGTTGTTTCTCGCCTGGCAGGTGCTCGACACTGCCCGCCGCCGCGACAACGAAATCCGCCCACTTATGATCTTGCTCACCGACGGCGCCGGCAATGTCAGCATGACCGGCATGCCCGCACAAGAGGAGTCGGCGCGCATTGCCGAACTCTTTGAGCAGGCGCACCTCAAATCCATCGTCATCAACATGGAGCACGCCGCCTTCGATCGTGGCCTGGCGCAGAAGCTGGCGGACGCCCTGGGCGGCGTCTGCTATAATGTGCCGGATTTGCGCGCCGACACGCTGCTCCTGACTGTGAAACGGGAGATCGATGCCTGATAAGACACCGGCCACGTCGCCTTCTGCACCCGCACCAGCGCCCACGCTCATCAAGGGGAGTTGGGAAGAAAAGCTGCTACGTGGGCAGCAATTGATCGCCACCCAGAACGACGACGCCATCCCGCTCCTGCAGCAGATCATCGACCGTCTGGCGCAAATGCCGGAGGCGCAACGCCACGCCGCCAATCGACGGCTGGATCGCATCCTCTTTCAGGCGATCACCGATCTGGTCTTTTACCAGACCTATCACGATCTCTATGACGCTGCACTGGCAAACACGGCGTTGGCGGCGCGCCTGGCGCCGCCGGAGCAGGCGCGCGTCTGGCAGCAACATTATGCCGCCATTCTGTTGCAGGCAGGCGAACAGGATACAGCGTTCGCTCAACTGGAGCAATTGGCGCGCACCGGCGAGCTGACGCAGTGGCACGATCTCACCATGCACGCCTTGCGCCACAACCGGCTGGATGTAGCCGAGCGTGCACTGCGCGAGGCCGAACACGTCGTCAATCGCATCGATGCTGGCGCCGATGAAGCTGCCTTGCGCCTGGCGCGCGGGCAGCTGGCGTATATGAAGGCGCAGGTGGCGTTGGCGCAAGGCAAGGTCGATGAGGCGCTGGCATGGGCGGAATTTGCCATGACGACCAGCGAGCTGTTTGGCAAAAATCCCGGCTTCTTCTACGTCCACCTGGTGGACAGAGGCCACTACGATGCTGCGCTCACGCTCCTGTCTCTTATACACATCT
>DGFH01000217.1:3965-4630 GCA_002391565.1 Anaerolineales bacterium UBA3905 | reverse complement strand
GAGTGAGCAGCGCGGGGACGAGGTGGTGATTTTTGACGCCGACGTGGAGAGCAAGCCGGTCTCCGAGTTCGTGCAGGAGTTCAAGCCCGACCTGGTCGGCATCACCGCCAACACGCCGCAGGTCAAACAGGCATGGCGGACAGCGCGTGCCATCAAGGAAGTACACGACTGCTTGATCGTGCTGGGCGGGCCACATGTCAGCGTGTTGCCGGAGGAAAGCTGCGAGAAGCCCTACGTCGATGTCGTCGTGCGCGGCGAGGGCGAAGAGGCATGGATCGACATCTCCAACCGGTTGGAGGCGTACCTCAAGGATCAGCCGGAATATCACACGCAGGCGTTCATGCACCCGGAGAATGAAATCTTTAAGGATTGCCTGGGCGTCACCTACAAGACCAGCGACGGGCGCATCCATAATAACCCGGATCGCACGCCGATCGCCGACCTGGACAGCCTGCCCTGGCCCGCCTATCACCTCTTCAAGATGGATCGCTACACCAATCTGCAGCCCGCCACCGACCATGTCGACGGCGCACGCAGCTTCAGCATCCTCACCAGCCGCGGCTGTCCCTATCGCTGCACCTTCTGCAGCCAGAGCATCATGCCGATCAAGTGGCGCAGCCGCAGCCCGGAGAGCGTGCTGGCGGAATGGAAACATCTCGTCGAAG
>DGFH01000217.1:2429-3857 GCA_002391565.1 Anaerolineales bacterium UBA3905 | reverse complement strand
CCCTATCGCTGCACCTTCTGCAGCCAGAGCATCATGCCGATCAAGTGGCGCAGCCGCAGCCCGGAGAGCGTGCTGGCGGAATGGAAACATCTCGTCGAAGACCTGGGCGCACAGGAGATCGGTGTGCTCGACGACAGCGCCAACATTCGCGTCAAGCGTCTGGAAGAGCTGGCGCACGCGCTGATCGAAAACAAGCTCAACCATGTGCCGTGGATTTTCGTCAACGGCATCCGCGCCAACCTGGCGAGCAAGGAACTGCTCGGCTTGCTCAAGCAGGCGGGTCTCAAGCGCACAGCCTTTGGCGTCGAAAGCGGCGACCCGGAGATTCTGCGCTCCATCGACAAGAAGGTCGATCACGACACCATCCGCCAGGCGTTCAAGAATGCCAAGGAAGTCGGGCTGGAGACAATCGCCTTCATGATCATCGGCTTGCCCGGCGAGACGCGCGAGACCATGCAGCGCACCATCGACTTCGCCATCGAGCTTGACCCGGTGATCGCCAACTTCTCGATGATGACGCCCTACCCTGGCACCAAAGTCTACGAGATCGTGAAACGGCAGGGGCGCTTCCTGATCAACGACTGGGAGGACTACGTCTTCTTCGAGCAGAAGGCGCGCTACGAAATGGGCGAAATGACCGCCGAACTGGTCGAGGAGATGTATCGCAAGGCGTATCGGCAGTTCTACCTGCGCCCGTCGCCGATCATCCGCCGCGTCAAGACCAAAGACTTCTGGCTCAACCTTCCCCGCAACATCCGCATCGCCGCCAACACCTTCGTGCCCAAGAAGGAAAAGACGGGGCTGCGGCGGGCAGTCGAGGCAGAAGGCGCAATTTAGAAAGAGATTAAGAGATCGTGTAATTAAGAGATTGGGGAGCGGCAGACCCTACAGTCTCCAATCGCTTAATCTCTTAATCGCCCAATCTCTTTTATAGCAAAGGCACTCATTCATGCGAGTCATTCTTGCAAGTCCCGAAGCCAAAGTCTGGAGCGTGCGCAAGCATATTCCGCTGGGGCTGGGCTATCTGGCGGCTGTCCTGCGCGAGGGCGGTCATGAGGTGATGATCTACGATGCGTCCATCGAGGACGTGGGCGTCGACTACTATCTGGACAAAGCCGAGATGGAGGGGCGCCCCTACAACCTGATCGGCATCACCGCCACGACGCCGCTCATGCCCGACGCCTGGATCATGGCGCAGCTCGCCAAGCGGCGCGGGCTGGTCACAGTGATGGGCGGGCCACACCTGACCATCATGCCGTTGGAATCGCTCCAGCCACCGCACGATCACTATGTGGATTACGTCTTCAAGGGTGAGGCGGAATACTCGTTCCTGGAGCTGATCAACGCCTTGGAAGCCGGGCGCGAGCCGGGCGTGATTCCGGGCATCCACTTCAAGCGCAACGGCGAGATCATCGCCAGCCCGGAAAG
>DGFH01000217.1:1980-2105 GCA_002391565.1 Anaerolineales bacterium UBA3905 | reverse complement strand
TTCAAGATCGACCGCTACACCAACCTCCAGCCGCTGACGGATGGTCTTGATCCGCACGCACGTAGCTTCACGATCCTGACCAGCCGCGGCTGCCCCTACAAATGCACCTTCTGCTCCAAGCCGGT
>DGFH01000217.1:0-1816 GCA_002391565.1 Anaerolineales bacterium UBA3905 | reverse complement strand
GGGCTGGGCGCCACCGAGATCGGCGTCACCGACGACATCTGGAACCTCAAGCTGCCGCGCGCCAAAGAGCTTTGCCGCCGCCTGATTGAGGAGGGGCTAAACACCGTTCCCTGGGTCACGGTGCACGGCATGAAGGTCAACCACACCGACCTGGAACTCTTCCAGCTCATGAAAGCTGCTGGCTGCAAGCGCGTTGGCTTCGGCGTCGAAAATGGCGACGAGAACATGCTGCGCAACGTCATCCGCAAGGGGCAGACGCTCGACCAGGTGCGCGAGGCGTTCGCCAACGCCAAAGCCGCCGGTTTGCAGACGATGGGCTTCTTCATCTTCGGCATGCCGGGCGACAACGAAGAGACGATGGAGAAGACGATCCAGCTTGCGCTCGAACTCGACCCCAAGCTGGCGAATTTCATGCTGGCGGCGCCCTTCCCCGGCACGGTCATGTACGACCAGATCAAGGAAGGTGGTCAGGTCTTCGCCGACAACTGGGGCGACTTCGCCATCCACGACCAGAAGGCGCGCTTCACAATGAACGAAGGCTACGACCCCGATCTCGTCGTCAAGAAGTGGCGCGAGGCGTATCGGCGCTTCTATCTCTACCGCCCCGAGCGCGTGGTCGAAAAGATGATGTTCAAGGAGAATTGGACGAACCTGCCCAATACCTTCGCCCAGATCAAGCGCTTCTTCATCGGGGCAAAGGATCAGCAGGCGCCAGCAGAGAAGGTGCAGAAGGTGGCAGCTGCGGCGGACTAAGAAACAACATGCCACCGGTATCGCATCCCTTCAAGCGTGGTTCACTGGTCATCCTGATGAACTACAAAGACCACGCTCCGCCGCATGTGCATGTCAAGTTTCAAGGGGATGTCGGCAACTTTCGCATCGATATTCGCACGTCAGTGGTTGACCTCGAAACGTGAACTTCCTGCCAACCTGCGGTCACTCGTTGAAGTGTGGGTTGCTGCACACGAGCAAGAATTGATGGAACAATGGGAAAAGGCGCAACGAGGGCAGGCTGTCGAGATTGTAGGATAAAAATGAAGTGGTCTGAATGGCAAGCCCTGGCAGAAAATGAAGCGAACTGGCTTGATAACTTTGAAGCGGGTTTGGTGACGGCAGAACATCTGCACGACCATGTGCTTCGTTTGCGCTTTGCCGATCAGCCCGACCATGTCGCCTACGAACTCGATTTTGCGCCCCTTCTCGTCGATGACAATCCTGGCGGTGTTTTCGAGTCTTTGCGCGACGTGAACCGATTTCGCAATGTAGAAGCGGAGTATGCCCTTATCTGGCCCGACCCGGTGACTGGCGACCCCATTCATGCCGTTGACCTGGCGCCTGAGTGCGTACGATTCTTCTGTGAACGGTATGGACGCATCGTGGAAGATGCAGCGGTTGCGTTGGCGGCATAAGGGAAGGGGTGCTCGCCATGCTCCGTACAGTCGGCGCTGCTCACCCCTCATCCTTCACCGTCAGACTGCAGTCGTCATTGCCTTGACAGTCGCCGCTTTTATCGCACACCGATGACGCACGCCGCTGCTCCTGACGCCCCTGCTGCAAACGCTGCTTTTGCCCACATCACCGCACTGCTCGACGCCAGCAACGCCGCCTACACACTGCACGAACACGCGCCGTCGGTCACGATCCAGGACGCCGACGCCAATCTCTGGTTTGCATACGAACGATTATTGAAACAGGACTGATATGCTTGGACTGATCCCCAAACTGCCCTTGTACTGGGCATTTCGCACCTTTGGCTGGCCCACGGTCAAGCCTTTCTCCGTCGTGATCAGCGTCTCGTTTCGCTGCAACTCTAAGT